>PSLB01000005.1:0-39348 GCA_040289385.1 Armatimonadota bacterium | reverse complement strand
TCTTACACCATGTTCACGCTTTTGGCCAGAAGTCCGGCGCTCTCATCCCCGGAATGAATTTCCGGGGTTTTCTCGCACCGGGGCTATAAACTTCGCGAGGCGGGGAATTTCTCGTTCCAGCTGGCAGACACTGCTGTGTGGATGACGCCGACCTATTGACCGTGTTATTCAACTTCGGAAGCGGCTGCTGAAGTTCCCGTAGGCACAATTCCCAAGCACCTCGCTCGGAGTTCTGGGCGAGGCGTTTGCGTTTGAGGTACACTTTCAGTTTGGAGGCGATGCAATCGATGGCACGGTTTTGGCAGATAGGCGGTCTGGTATTGATTGTTGGGCTGTTCGGTTTTTTGAGCGGGATGGTGCTGGCGTCGCATCGTCGTGAGAGCCAGCGGGCGCCACGGGTCGCAGAGCGGGTCGATGCGCGCCAGTTCCGTCTGATGGATTCGGAAGGGCGCGTGCGCGCCGAGCTAGGAATGCCGTTCGGCGAGCCGGCGCTCTTTCTGTACGATCGCGAGGGCAACGCCCGTGCGTGGATTTTGTTAGACTCGGAAGGTAACCCGAAGGCGATGTTTGTGGGCAAAGGGGGCACGCCTCTGTGGCAAGCCCCGCCTCTTCAGGAGAAGTCGGCTGGTGATACGCGGAGTGGGCATTGACACCGTCGAGACGGCGCGCATCGCAAGGGTGTGGGCACGCTTTCCGCAGTTTGTGGTGCGTATCCTGACCCCCGAAGAGCGTGACCACTGCCTGCGTAAGCGCGATCCCCTGCCCCATATTGCGGGGCGTTGGGCAGGCAAAGAGGCCGTGATGAAGGCAGTGGGATGCCCTCTGCGCTGGCAAGAGGTGGCTATCCTGCCTAATGCGCACGGCGCCCCGGAGGTCCATCTGCGCGGCGAGAGCGCGCGACGCGTGCCGGTGGGCAAACTGCTGGTGAGCATCACGCACACTGACGTCAGTGCCCAAGCAGTCGCTCTGTGGGTGGTGGACTGATGGCGCGCATCGTGATTCTGGTTTCAGGGCAAGGGCGTGGCACCAATATGGAGGCGATTATTCGCGCGTGCCAGTCGGGCATCATCCCCCATAGCGGGGTCGTTCTGGTAATTGGCACGCGTTCGGAGGCGCCCGCCCTTCAGAAAGCAGAGCAGTTAGGTGTGCCGACAGCGGTGGTGTCCCCACGCGAGTTCCCCGATGACGAAGCCTATGGCGATGCGCTGTTGTGGGTTCTCCAGCGCGTTCAGCCCGACCTCATCTGTCTGGCGGGCTATATGCGCCTGCTCCCAGCGCGCGTCGTACGCGCTTACCCCGCCCGCATTATGAACATTCACCCTGCGCTCCTGCCGCAATTCGGAGGGAAGGGCATGTACGGCTTGCGTGTGCACGAGGTTGTCCTGCAAAGCGGAGCCAGCCAGACCGGCTGTACTGTCCACTTCGTCGACGAACAGTACGACACGGGTCCGATAATCCTTCAGCGTACCGTACCCGTGTTGGAGGGGGACACCCCCGAAATCTTAGCGCAACGGCTCCTGCCCGTAGAGCACGCAACCTATGTGGAGGCAGTTCGGCGTTTTGTAGAGGGGGAGATTCCGCTCTCGGGTGTCCCGATTGCCGATTCCTCTGGTTCGGAGTGCGGTTCTTATGGTCAGCCCCCTGACGCGGGGTCAGGGGGCTAATGTTAGACCTGTTCGCCGAGGGCGCGCAGGCGGGCTTTGGCGCGTTCCAGAGCGCGCTTGGCTTCCGCAAGCTCCTCCTCGGAGAGCGGTTGCTGAAGCAGTTCCATCGCTTTGCGGAACGCCACCCGCGCACGGTCAGGGTCGATCTCATCAGCCAGCTCGGCGGCATCTGCCAGCACGATGGTGCGTTCAGGCAGAACCTCTGCGAATCCGCCCAGCACAGTAAACCGTCGCGACACGCCGTCCGCGCGGTGGTACTCGCCCGTGCCATATTGGAGCGCTGTAAAGAAAGGAGCGTGCCCGCCCAGCACACCGAAGGAGCCTTCTACACCGGGCAGGCGCACATGCACCACGCGCTCCTCTAACACCGTGCGATCCGGGCTCACAATGGAGAGTAGGAACTCACGCATCATGCCACCCCTTCTTGCAGGCGCTTTGCCTTTTCGAAGACATCCTCGATCGCCCCGCACATATAGAACGCCTGCTCGGGCAGGTCGTCCACCTCGCCATCGACAATCATCTTGAAGCTCCGCACGGTGTCCGCCACACGCACATAGCGTCCAGGATTGCCAGTGAACTTCTCGGCGAGGAAGAAGGGCTGAGACATGAACCGCTCGATCTTACGGGCGCGCGCCACGATGAGCTTGTCCTCGTCTGACAGTTCGTCGATGCCCAGAATCGCGATAATGTCCTGCAGGTCGCGATAGCGCTGGAGAATCTGCTGGACACTGCGCGCCACTTGGTAATGCTCTTCGCCCACGATGGCAGGGTCGAGGTTCTTAGAGGTCGATGCCAGCGGGTCGACAGCAGGGTAGATGCCCTTCTCGGCGATTCGACGCTCCAGATAGACATAGGCGTCCAGGTGCGAGAAGGTAGTGGCAGGGGCCGGGTCGGTCGGGTCGTCAGCAGGGACATAGATTGCCTGAACAGAGGTAATCGACCCGCGCTTGGTGGAGGTGATACGCTCCTGCAGTTCGCCCATCTCGGTCGCCAAAGTGGGCTGATACCCTACTGCCGAAGGCATCCGTCCCAGCAGAGCCGAGACTTCGGAGCCTGCTTGCACGAAGCGGAAGATGTTGTCGATGAACACTAGCACATCTTGCCCCTCCTCATCGCGGAAATACTCCGCCATCGTCAGAGCGGTCAGCCCCACGCGCAGTCGCGCGCCAGGTGGCTCGTTCATCTGTCCGAAGACCAGCACCGTCTGATTGATGACGCCTGTCTCATTCATTTCGAGGTAGAGGTCGTTGCCTTCGCGCGTGCGCTCGCCGACACCTGCAAACACCGAGACGCCCTGATGTTCGGTGGCGATGTTGCGAATCAGCTCCTGGATGAGAACCGTTTTGCCCAGTCCCGCGCCACCGAACAGCCCGATCTTTCCGCCTTTGTTGAATGGGCAGAGCAGGTCGATGACCTTCAGCCCTGTTTCGAGGATTTCGGTGCGCACATTCTGTTCTTCCAGCGAGGGGGCAGGCTTATGAATTGGGGCGCGCTGAGCCGTCTGTACGGGCCCGCGCTCGTCAATCGGCTCCCCCAGAAGGTTGAACAGTCGTCCCAGTGTCTCGCGTCCGACGGGCACGCTAATCGGTGCGCCCGTGTCCAGAGCATCCATTCCACGGACCAGCCCATCGGTAGACGAGAGCGCGACGGTACGCACAATATCGTCGCCCAGATGTTGCGCCACCTCGCAGGTGAGGTTAATCCCGCGCGACTCATCCTTGATGACGATGGCGTTGTAGATAGCGGGCAGTTCGCCGTTAGAGAACCGCACATCGACAACGGGCCCCATCACCTGTACGACCTTTCCGATATTTGCCATAGTAGCCTCCTTATGCGTTGCCGACTTCCAGTCGCACGAAGCGTTGGACTGTGTTGTCGGCGCCTTTCTCTTTGAGTAGATCGCCGATGGTCTGCGATTCGTCGCGATAGTAGGGCTGTTCCAGCAGGACGAGCTTCTGGAGGAACCCTTTCTGCACGCGGCCGCGTGCGATATCTTCGGCGACCTGTTCGGGCTTCCCTTCGTTGAGGGCACGCTGTTTCTCGATGTCCAGTTCTTTTTGGATCTCCTCCGCAGGCACCTGTTCCTTGTGAATGTAAGTGGGGGCGCTCCAGGCAATCTGGATGGCGACTTCGTGTGCCAGTTGGCGCAAGGTGTCGGTATCCGCGGAACCTGTAAGCACCACCATCACGCCGACCATCTTGTTGTGGTGGATGTAGACATCGACCACGCCGTTGGCTCCATCGGGCACGCGTGCGATGGCATAGTTTTGTAGCGCGATGCGCTCGCCGGTCTTCCCCATCACCCATTCGATGCGTTTTTCGAGGGTGAGGTTGGGATCGCTGGGTGTGGGCTGTTGGAGCAGGGCTTCCAGCTGCCCTTCTTGACCGAACTCAGCAACTTGGGTCAGGATTTCATCGGCTAAGGCGAGGAACTCCTCGTTGCGTGCCACGAAGTCTGTCTCACAGCGCAGGTCGATCAGCACGCCTGTGCGCCCGTCTGGGCTCACTTTGCCGGCGATCACACCCTGATTAACCTCTTTGCTGGCGCGTTTGGTGGCGATAACCGCTCCTTTCTGGCGGAGTATGGTGCGAGCCGCTTCCAGATTGCCGCCAGCCTGTTCTAACGCTTGTTTACAGTCCATAAAGCCTGCGCCTGTTTCGTCGCGCAGTTGCTTGATCAATTGGGGTGTAATGCTCATCGGTAATCCTCCTCTAAGTCTTCTAAGCGGTGTCGGCGCATCAGTTCCCATTCGCGATCCATAGGGTCTTCTAGGGTGGGGTTGGCAAGGGGCGTTTCTTCGATCTGCTCGCCGAACATCTTGCCATACTCTGCGACTTGTTCGGGCGAGAGCGGCGCCTCCTCTTCGATGGGGGAAATCGGTTCGTACACTTCAGCGCCTTGCCACTCTAATTGCTTTTCTTCTATAATTGCGTCGGCGATGCGCCCGGCGATCAGCCGAATGGCGCGAATCGCATCGTCGTTGCCGGGGATAGGGTAGTCCACCTCGTCGGGGTCGCAGTTGGTATCGACGACGGCGATAGTGGGGATCCCCAATCGGTTGGCTTCTGCGACGGCGGTATGCTCCTCTTGCAGGTCGACGAGAAAGAGTGCTGCGGGCAAGCCGGGCATCTCTTTGATCCCGCCGAGGTTGCGCTCCAGCTTTTCGTACGCTTTACGCAGACGCGCCGCCTCCTTTTTCGGGATGCGATCCAGCTCTCCATCTTGGATCATGCGTTCCAGCTCTTTGAGGCGTCGGACACGCAACTGAATCGTGCGGAAGTTGGTAAGGGTGCCGCCAAGCCAGCGGTGGATAATGTAGAACTGTCGGCTACGCAGAGCGGCCTCTTTGATGGCATCGCGCGCCTGCTTCTTCGTGCCGACAAATAAGATGTGCCCGCCCGAATTAACAATCTCCTTGACCGCTTTTTGAGCCGTCTCGAACATCTCGACGGTCTTGTGCAGGTCGATGATATGGATCCCGTTGCGTGCGCCGTAGATGTACCGCTTCATGTTCGGGTGCCACTTGCGCGTGGGATGTCCGAAGTGGACGCCCGCTTCGAGCAGTTCACGCATCGTTAGTTGTGCCATAGATAGCCTCCTTAGGGTTGATTTCCGCCCGTGCCGTCTTCCGCGCTTTCCACCCGCGTCTACCGAGAGCACCCCAGCGCGTCGGGCACGGTACGCATTTGACTGCATAGTATACCCCATTAGGTCGGGTACAATAAGGCTAATGGTGCACTCGTCGAAGTTTGTGGTGTCCACTCAGGGCAACGACGATATGGTCGACATCACGGGTCAGGTGGAGCAGGCGATCCTGGAAAGCGGTGTGCTGAACGGAATCGCCACCGTGTTCGTGGTCGGCTCGACGGCGGGCATCACCACCATAGAGTACGAGCCGGGGCTTGTCCAAGACATGGCACGCGTCATGGAACGGATTGCGCCCCGCGACGAGTTTTATGCCCACGAAGCCCGATGGAAGGACGATAACGGACATTCGCATATCCGTGCCGCCCTGATGGGTCCCTCGCTGACCGTGCCCATCGTCAACGGGCAGATGGTCATCGGCACCTGGCAACAGATTGTGCTAGTCGATTTCGATACACGTCCCCGACAACGCACCCTCTATGTGCAAATTCTCGGAGAGTGATGAACCCACTCATTGAAGTGGCGGAGCTGTGGGTGCAGTTAGATGGACTCCCGATTCTGGAAGGGCTTCAGCTCCGCTTGATGCCCGAGGAGACCGTGGCCCTTATTGGTCCCAACGGCGCAGGCAAGACCACTCTGTTGCGCGTCTTGCTGGGGCTATTGCCGTATCGTTCGGGGTCTGTACGCATCTTGGGTAAGGCGCCCCATCAGCTCACGCGTACCGAGCGAACGCAGATCGGTTATGTGCCCCAGGCGCTGCAGTTCGAACGCTCGATGCCGCTACTTGTAAGCGAGCTCCTGCACGCGATGCTGGGGGATGCGTTCCGCAAGCGCGCCCAACTGACTGCGGTTCTGCATGCCGTCGATGCGGTTCACCTGTTGGATAAGCCCGTGCGAACCTTATCGGGTGGCGAGATGCAACGGGTGGTGATTGCCGCCGTGCTGGCACAGGAGCCGCGGCTCTTACTTTTGGATGAACCCGCAACCGGCATCGATGTGGGCACGCGCCTCCACTTCTACGAGTTGGTGGAGCATCTGCGCACCACGAGACAGATGGGCACGCTGATTGTGTCGCACGACCTGAGCATCGTCAGTCGGTATGCTACGCGGGTGGTCTGCATCCATCACCGATTGATCTGCGAGGGCTCGCCTGCGGAGGTGCTCCAGATGCCCGTGCTGGATCAGTTGTACGGGCATCCAATAGGGGTCTACCATCATCACGAGGGGTGAAACGGCGGTGGGATCGGTTTGGGAATGGCTTCAGTTCGATTTTGTCCGCTATGCACTGATAGCGATGGCGCTGTTGACCGCCTTCTATCCGTTTCTGGGGGTGTTTGTGGTCGGTCAGCGTGTGGCGTACTTTGGGGACGCAGTTGCCCATTCGGCGTTTCTGGGGGCTGGCATAGCGAGCCTGCTGGGCTGGCAGTTAGGGGATGCCCTTCTGCTCACGGCGCCCCTGCTTGCGTTGTTGATTGCTGGGTTCCAGCAGAGGACGGGCTCACCGCCTGACACTTTGCTTGTGGTGGCGATCACGCTGGTGTCGGGGATGGGCATCCTGTTGGTGAGCCTAACGGAGACCCCGCTGGCATTTCAGGCATTGTTGTTTGGCGATGTGTTGGGGATTACTCCTGTGGATTTGTGGCGCTTGTTCGGGATCGACTGTTTCGGCTGGGCACTTCTATTGGGGTTGATGCGTCCGCTGATTCGGATTGGCTTCCATCGGGAGCTGGCGCAGGCGCAAGGCGTGCCTGTGCGGTGGATTGAGACCCTCTTTCTAGTGGGGCTGGCGGTCGCGGTAGCGGTGGGGGTGCGTGCGGTGGGCATCTTACCGATTAGTGCCTTATTGGTGTTGCCGCCAGCAGGGGCGCGTGCGATCAGTAAGAGCTTCCGCCAGATGATGGGGTTCAGCGGGCTGTTTGGGGGGATTAGCCTGCTATTCGGGTTTGGGCTGGCATTGTGGCAGCCGATACCGCCAGGGGCGGCGGTAGCGCTGGTTGCAGGGGCAATCTTTGTAGGGGTGGCGCTGTTGAAGCCAAGTACGCAAGGTGCAATCCGATGAGGCGCTGGAGATGGCTATTCGCATGGTTGGGATGGATTGGGCTCTATGTGGTCCTTTCCTCGCGAATCGGTAGCTCTGAGAACTCTTCGGCGTGGTTGCTCCAGCTTCTGCGGGCGATTAGCCCCGCCCTAGCCGAGCAGTTCACCCCTGAGATGCTTTCTGCACTCAACTTCGTGGTGCGTAAGGGGGCGCACTTCTGCGGGTTCGCCATCTTGACCTATTTAGGGTATGGCATGTTCCACCATAGCCTCCAAATGCCGCCAGTGCGTGCCCTGCAGTGGGCGGTTGGTACTTCCTTTTTGCGCGCGCTCCTCGATGAGTTCCAGCAATCGTTCGTGCCAGGGCGCACCTCAACCTTGATGGATATAGGCATCGATACAGGCGGTATCCTGATGATGGCATTCTGGCTCCTGCGTCGAATCGCCCCGCGCAAGCCTTCTTAATCCCGCCTTAAACTTTGTTCAGGTATCCTAGGCACAGATGAAAAACTGGCTGGTTTTAGAAAAACGGAGGAGTGCGAGGGGGCTGTAATCCCCCGCAATTCATTGGAGGGATACACAGACCCCCGCCATGCGTGCATCCTGAATAAGGATGCCCCTCAATTGATTGAGGGGAGGACGTCACGGCTTACAGCGACGGTGATCTGTTCTTTGCAGGTCTGCTTCGGTGGACGGCTCGGCAGGTAGCAGGGGGGCTTACACCAATAACAGCGCCGCAGGAAATCATAACCTCTTTCAGTGAGTCTTTTCTATTCGCTCGTTGCGGTTTGGCTCATGGGGTAGCGCAGAATGGCGCTGACACCGTGGATCTCCGATTTAGCTGAGGGTGCATGCACCGCCTCGACCTGTGCCCCTTGTTCCAGAGCCCGTTCCACAACCGTATCCACAATGTCGGGCAATCTCCAGACCAGCTCGGTGCCTTTGGGGGCATGTTCGGGATGTAACCCCAGCAAACCTGACGGGTAGTAGACACAGCCGGGTAGGGTGTAATCGGTGTCGTACAACAACACACGCACATTCCCCCATTCTAAAGCCTTTAGCACGGGCTCGATTCCAGACAGTGCCAGATGCGGGATACTCTCCCGAAACTCTTGGAGAAGCCGATTTTCCTGTTCGCGGTCCAGCTCCATGAGTTTGTCTAACACACGCTCGTACAGCAGATTAAGGGGCATCTTGTCGTGGGCGGCGATACCCCCTGCAAAAGTGCGCCGCACATAGTCATGCAGATAGCTGGGGAGTGCATTGGCTAAGTCGTCTGGGGCGGCGATCAGCAGGCGATCGTACGGGTGTGCCCGGCGCAACTGTAGGAGAGTCTCGGCAATCTGGCGCAGGTGCTGCTGTTGCTCATGCTGTTTGAGCATTTGCACATTGCGTTCCCCCATCCCGTGGAGGGCGCGCATGCCCGACGGAGTACGCACCCCGTGTACTCCTGGTGGGAGGATCTCCCGATCGCGCACCAAACGCAACGACTCCAGCTCGCGAATGCCGTGAATATCGATCTGATAGAAGTGGACGTCTCGGTGATCGAACACCACCACAAGGTTAACCCCGAAATCTGCCTCCACTGCGAACAGTCTGCGAATATAGGGGGTACGGTCTACCACGAGTGTATTGCGCTCGACATATGGCAGGCGCACTGCCTCGAAAAGCCCCTCCGCCGAGCAGGAGAAGAGGGCGAGCCCACGCACGGGCAGAGAGTTCTCGCCCAACAGGTTCGTCGGCTCGTCGATAAAGTCCATCATCCGCTTAAAATCGTTCTCCACCGATTCGCGTTGGCTGGGTTCCATGGGGTGGTCTGCCAGCCAATGGCGCAGTTGGTTTTGCATCGTCTTGAGGCGAGTCTGGTACATCGGGGGGCGTGTAGCACGCTCTTGCGGAGTCAAACTCAAATAGAGAGAGACGATAAAGAATCGGTCTGACTGGACGTTGCGAAGTGCTTTTAGTGTGTTTTGCATCGTTGCTCCTCCTACAGGGGGAAGGATACCCGAAACCGAAAAATGCCCGAGCGCTCCATCAGGAGCCTTTTTGGGCTCTGCAGGTGCAGACCGCGCGGTTCCGCTTGCGGAGCCTTAACCGAGGTTGTCCCCGATCCGAAGGCGTCCGTTTCTCTCTATGAGAGAACGGTCTGTCCAGCGCAGATCCTATCTGCCGCTTGCAGGCGGTCTAACTGGGGCGCAGACCTTCCTGCATTGCTCCGTTCGGCTCTTTGGGTGAGGGTGTTGCGATTGCAACGCGCCTCCCGAGTCGCCGCTCGGCTCCCGACAGCAGGGCATTCCTGACTGCACTCGGGCGATGCCATCGGGTTGCCCCGACGATGCCTATATTATAGCACATCGAGAGGGCATTTGTCAAGGGTTACGGGCAAATTCGGGGGAATTTGGGGGGGAATTTACCCCCAAATTCCCGAATTCTCGGGCTAAGAGCGCTGGGAGGCTGGGGGTATACTCTATCTTGTGGTACGGGTCCACTTGAGCTTGGGCTCCAATCTGGGGGATCGCTGGCGCCATTTGCAGGAGGGAGTGCAGCTTCTGCCACATTACGGGATTGTGCCCATTCAGGTATCGTCGGTCTATGAGACTGCCCCTGTCGGCGAGACGCCCGACCCGCGCCCATACCTGAATGTGGGGCTGTGGGCAGAGACGCCTCTGGAACCGCTCGCCCTGCTGGAGACGGTCAAGCACATCGAGCGTCAAATGGGACGCCCCCCCAACACCGGACGCTGGCTCCCACGCACTTTGGACATCGATATTATCCTCTATGAGAACCTATGCCTCGACACCCCTATGCTGACCCTTCCCCATCCCCGAATGCGGACACGTGCGTTCGTGCTGATCCCCTTAGCCGAGCTGACTCCCGACCTGATCCTCCCCGACGGCACGCCCCTCCAAACGCTTCTGCAGAACCCCACCCTGAAACAACAGGAGGTCAAACGCTTCGATGCCCAACTTTCGCTACCAAGCAGTTGACTCGCGTGGGCAGGTTCACACAGGCACGATGCAGGCGCTCGATGCACGCGCCGTGCAGAACGCCCTACGCCAACACGGGTTGATGGTCCAGCAGGTCGTCCGCATTCCAGACGCGCCCACACCGTCCACAACGCAAGCTCCATCTGCTACACCCGACTGGGAAAGCTCGGCAGTGCCACCCGCAAAGATGGCGCACCTACTGGTTCAACTGCGCGCCCTGGTGAAAGCGGGCTATCCTCTTTCGGAATCGTTTCGGCAGGTGGCGAATCGGATCGCTCACAAAGAGCTGGTACAGGCGTGCCACGAGATCGCTCAAAAAGCCGCGCAAGGAGTCCCCGTCTCGCAGGCGATGCAGCAATATCCGCGCCTGTTTCCTGCCTTCGTGTGCCACACGCTCTACGCAGGCGAACTGGGAGGCTACCTTCCAGGGGCTCTCGAACGGCTGGTGCAATACTACGAGCAGTGGCGTTCGATCCAGCTCTGGTCGATTCCTGCTAAGGGCTGTCTGTGGATAACGATAGTCCTCTTGCCTGTGGTGGCTCCATTCGGTTTCGGGCTGATTAATGCTCTCGGACGATTCACAGGCACAGAAACTTATGGAGAGGCACTCCGATTGATTTTTCAGGGCTGGTGGACTGCGTTTGTGCGGATTGGGGTGCCGCTGTTGGTGGGGATGTTGTGTGCGTGGGGGCTCTGGGCGTTGGCGATGCGTTTCGAGGCGATTCGCGGACGGTTCCAGCTTTCTACTCCACTGGTTTGGGGCTTTGCCGACTGGGTGCGAGCGCAATCGTTGCAGATGTTGCTGTACCACCTGACACGCCTCTCTGCGGTAGGCTTGCCCCCTGCCACGGTGTGGGAGACCGCATCGCGCACGGTGCCCAATCCCGCTATTGCAGGCAGTCTGGCGTCGGTCAACTTGGCGCACGGCGAGCGCGCCGAGCATCTCGATAGCGCACTCGCACGCTCCGGCATGTTCCCCCCAGACGAGGTCGCTCTCGTTACCACTGGCATTCAGGCAGGTCAGGCGGTGGAGATGCTTCAACGGCTGGCAGACTACTATCAAGAACGCAGCCAGCATGCACTTCGCATGGTTCCTGCAGGGCTTATACGCTTGGCGGTTTTGCTTGGCTTGCTGGGGGGCGGGATTGCCTTAGCACTAATCTATCTGGGATGGTACGGCCAGCTCACGCGCTTTGTGAACGAGTGGCTGGGCACACCTTAGAGAGTGGGCGGTGTTGGACTTGAACCAACGACCTCCTCGGTGTGAACGAGGCGCTCTGCCACTGAGCTAACCGCCCCACTGGTGCGCGGGGTGGGACTCGAACCCACACGGGTAATCCCACATGGCCCTCAACCATGCGTGTCTACCAATTCCACCACCCGCGCGTGCGATTCGATTATACCCCATCCGACATAGAGGCTTGTCAAGAGGGCAAAGCGGGGAGAAGCTAAAAAAACCTGTTGGAACAGACACATCGGTCTGCCCCTACACGGTTCTCCCTCCCCGTGAACGGGGAGGGTTGGGGTGGGGGCATTATCCAGACCCAGAAAACAGGGGGCACATCGGTCACAGGACAGACACATCCATCAGGCAGGTAGGGGCATACACGCAGGTCTGCCCTACCCAATTGTTTCCATCCCTCCGTTCGGGATACGATTGTCGCGATATTGGGAGGTGACACCTAGCAAAAATACCAGATTGTGGGTATTTGCGGGAAATTCCTCCCAACATAACCCGACCTTAACAATCGGCATGCGATACTTATCACGCCCATCTGGGCAGGAGGTTAATAGAATGAGAGGTTCGAGACATCGGATAAGCTTAATGGCTGTAGGATTGGTGTGGATGTTTGCCTCCGCTTCGGCGGATCAACTGGTGCTTTGGAATTTCAACGATCAGACAACGAACCCGACGAGCGGTGTCTATGCGAGCAATGCCAGAATTGTCTTGATTGGTGGTACCACAGCCACTTTTGCCACGGGCTCCCCTCGAGACACAGCGTCCCCGAATTATGGCTACAACACCACGAACTATCCTACCCAGGGGACGAATAACCTTTCCGCAGGGATTGTCTTCGCTGTGCCGACTACGGGCTACTATCAGGTTAAGGTACGCTTCGATGTGCGCTGGAGCAATACGGCGTCCAAGTTCGTACGTCTGCAATACACAACCGATGGCACGAACTGGACGAACGGTCCGCAGTTGGTGGCCCCTGGGGGCGACACTTGGTATAGTGCGGGTTATGGTGGACTTTTTGAGTACACCTTCACCGACGTTTCCGCCGTGGAAAATAATCCCAACTTTGCGTTCCGCTTGGTGAGCGAGTTTGACCCTGCGACCAATCAATACGCGGCTGCTGCAAGCGGGTCCAGTTACGCACCCCGTGGTACGCTTCGGTTCGATCTGGTGGAGGTGGAGGCGGTGCCTGAGCCTGCCAGCCTGATTGCTTTAGGAACTGGGCTTGTGGGGTTGTGGGCGCTACGCCGACGCCGATAAAGCCTTATCGGAACTTGTTCTCAACAGGGGGCGACCTGACATGGTTACCCCCTGTTGTTATGTGAACAGGAGAGGGGCAGAGGGTGTAGAATCATTTTTTTAACGATGAGTGCGCTGTTGGTTCTGGTGGGCAGTTTATTGGCGTTTGCGGTAGCGTATCGCTCTTACGGGCGTTACTTAGCGAGTCGGGTCTTTCCGTTAGATGATGGGCGTCCGACACCTGCGCACACGCTGTGTGACGGGCGCGATTTTGTGCCTACTCCGCCGTTGGTTGTGTTTGGGCACCACTTCGCTTCGATAGCGGGTTTGGGGCCGCTGCTGGGTCCGGCGATAGCGATTATCTGGGGCTGGGTGCCTGCACTGATTTGGATTGTGGTAGGCTCGATAGTGATTGGGGCGGTTCATGATTTAGGATGTCTTTACAGTTCGTTGCGGCATCGGGCGCGTACGGTGGCGGATTTGGCGTGCGATGTGGTGGGGCAGCAGGCACGCGTCCTCTTTTTACTGTTCGGCATCTTTGCGATCAGTCTGGCGATGGGCGTGTTTGTGATTAATATTGCGAACCTGTTTGCGCCGGGCATGGGGGGGATTCATGGGGCGGAGGCGGTGTTGCCGAGCGTGATGTTGGTGGTGTTGGCGGTGATAATGGGGGTTCTGTTTTATTGTTATCGGCTTCCGCTGGGATGGGTGACAGCGATCGGTGTGGTGTTGTCGTTATACTTTGTGTGGGTGGGTGTGCAGAATCCGATTACTGCGGTGGGGGGCTGGGAGTTAACTGCGGATCGGTGGGTGTATCTGCTGTTGGGGTATGCCTTTCTGGCTTCGGTGTTGCCTGTGTGGCTGTTGCTCCAGCCGCGCGATTATTTGAATTCGTTCCAGCTCTTTTTGGGGATGGGGCTGTTGTGGGTAGGGGTGTTGGTAGGCGGGTTTGAGTTGACAGCGCCTGCGTTTAACCGCTCGGCTTCGGGACTGCCGCCGTTGTTTCCGATGCTGTTCATCACGGTTGCGTGTGGTGCTGTTTCGGGGTTTCATTCGCTGGTAGCGTCGGGCACGACCTCGCGTCAGTTAGACAAGGAGTCGCATGCGCTCCCTGTGGGGTATGGCGGCATGCTGACCGAAGGGGTGCTGGCTGTGCTGGCGCTGTTGGCGGTGGGGGCGGGGCTGGGCACTGAGTGGGGCACACGCTACACGGATTGGCTTTCTGCGGGCAAGGGCGCCTTGGCGAACTTTGTGCAGGGTGCGGGCACGGTTGTGAGCGCAGTGGGGATCCCGTTGGAGGTGGCGAAGGTGTTTGTGGCGACGGTGGCGGTTGGCTTTGCGTTGACCACGCTGGATACGGGCGCACGGCTCATCCGCTATAACCTGCAGGAGTTGGGGCATGCCACAGGGGCCCGTATCTTGAGCCATCCCTATTTGGCGACTGGGCTCTCAGTAGGGCTGATTGGCTTCTTTGCCCTGCTCAAAGCGCCCGATCCCGTTACGGGTCAAATGCGGTCGATCGGCACGATTTTGTGGCAGCTGTTCGGGGCATCGAACCAGTTGCTGGCGGGGTTGGCGCTGTTGGTGGTCACGCTCTACTTGCGGTCGCTGGGGCGCCCCACTTGGTTCACGGGGGTTCCGATGGCGTTTATGTTGGCGGCGACGCTGACTGCGTTGGGGCTCAGCCTGCGCGACTTCTGGGTTCAGGGCAACATGGTGCTGTTCGGATTCACGCTTGCGATTTTGGGGCTGGCGCTGTGGCTTACATCGATAGGGATACGGCAATTGCTGCTACCCGCGCCTATGGTCGCTCCGGAGCGTGAGGCGGAGGGCGCATAGAACCCTGAGTAACTTGGAGGGGGGTTGAAATTTAGCCACGCTAAAGGGTATATTATGAGAAAATGGAGACCCTTATGAAGTTTCGGACGCAACGCAGGTCGGAAGCGGATAGCCCCACCGTGCTGATTGTCGGCAATCCGAATGTGGGCAAGAGTCTGCTGTTCCACCGACTGACCGGACGCTATGTTACGGTTTCGAACTATCCTGGCACCACTGTCGAGGTGGAGCGCGGCACGATGTACTACAGGGGGCATCGCTATACAGTTATTGATGCGCCGGGGCTCTATTCGCTGAACCCGATTACCGAGGAGGAGCGCGTGGTGCGACGCATGCTACTTTACGAGCGACCGAGCTTGGTTCTGCATGTCGTAGATGCGAAAAATCTGGCACGCTCCTTGCCCCTGGCCTTGCAGCTCATAGAGACGGGGCTCGAAGTCGTGCTGGTCTTGAACATGATGGACGAGTTGGAGCGCGCAGGATTGCACATCGACCTCGATCGGCTTACTCAGCATTTGGGCATCAAGGTCATTCCGACCGTGTGCCTCTCAGGTCAGGGGGTGGATCTCCTCAAGGAGCATATTCATGAGCGCCTTACATGCCACGCTCACCTATCCGGCTGAGATTGAGGAAGCCATTCGCCAAATTTCGGAGTTCCTTCGGGGCGACTACCCGCTTGGAAAGCATACCCTTGCGTTGCTGCTTTTGCAAGAGGACGACGAAATTTGGCAGATGGTACGCCAACAGGAGACCTCGGCAACACTGGAGCAGATTCGGAGCGTGCTGAACACCGTAAAAACACAGATGGACTCTCCCATCGGCTGGGCTATCGAGCATCAGCGCCAACAGGTAGGTCAGCAGATTAGCCAGCAGGTGTTGCAAGCGCAATTTGGCGAACGCGCCCATTCGGTTGCAGAATGGCTGGGTTGGCTTTGTATGAACCCGTGGACAGGCTTTCCGATTCTGGCGTTGGTGCTTTACTTTGGGCTGTATCAGTTTGTGGGGGTGTTTGGGGCGGGCACGGTTGTGGGGTGGATTGAGGAAGACCTCTTCGGGGGTTGGATTAATCCTGCAGTAGAATCGTTTGTGCGGGGGCTTGTTCCTTGGAAGGCGATACAGGAGTTATTGGTAGGGGAGTACGGTGTTTGGACCCTGGGGGTTACCTATGCGGTTGCGCTGATTTTGCCGATAGTGACCTTCTTTTTTCTGGTTTTCGCGGTATTAGAGGATAGCGGTTATCTGCCGCGTTTGGCGATGTTGATTGATCGTGCCTTCAAAGGGTTAGGGCTGAATGGGCGTGCGGTGATCCCGATTGTGTTGGGGTTCGGCTGCGACACGATGGCGACGATGGTGACCCGCGTGTTGGAGACGCGTCGCGAGCGGGTGTTAGCCACCTTTTTATTGACGCTCACGATTCCGTGTTCGGCGCAGCTGGGGGTGGTTCTGGCTTTACTGGCGCGGTATCCAACAGGGCTTTTGATCTGGATGGGGGTGTTGGTGGGCGTGTTTCTGACGGCGGGCTGGATTGCGGCGCGCGTGATTCCTGGAAACCCGATGCCGTTTTACATGGAGCTTCCCCCGATACGCCTACCCAGCCTGAGCAATGTGTTATTGAAGACGATGGCACGACTTCACTGGTACTTTTTGGAGGTGTTTCCGCTTTTTCTGCTTGCCAGCGTGTTGATCTGGGTGGGACAGCTAACGGGTTTGTTCGACTGGGCGTTGCGTGCGATTGCGCCGATAACGGGGTTGCTTGGCTTGCCCGATTCTGCGGGCGTGGCGTTTTTGTTCGGGTTTTTCCGACGCGATTACGGTGCAGCGGGGCTGTACGACCTTCAGCAGGCAGGCTTGCTGACAGGCAATCAGGTTTTGATTGTGGCAGTGGTGCTGACCTTATTTGTGCCGTGCGTGGCGCAGTTTTTGGTGACGCTCAAAGAGCGTGGCTGGAAGGCCGCCCTTGCGATGTTCGTTATCTCGTTGGGGGTGGCTATATGGGTTGGCTGGATGCTCAAGCTGGCGTTATCGGCATTGGGGGTGGTGCTTTGATGCGGTGCGGGATGTGTGGGCATGAGTTGACGGAAGCGGGTATCGAGAAGGCGTGTCGTGGCTGTTCCGCATTTGGGGGCTGTCGGCTGGTAAAATGCCTCCACTGCGGCTACGAGCAACCCCAACTGCCTCGGTGGCTCAAATGGCTGGTCGAGATGGCGAAACGCCAACAGGAGCGAAAAGTTTGATGTCATTAAGTGCATTAGAGCGAGGCGCCAGCGCCCGTGTCGTGGAGATTGTTCACGATTCGGACGGACACTGGCGCAAGCTGAGCGCGCTAGGCATCGTGCCGGGCGCAACGGTTCGAATGGTCCAACGGTTTCCTACCTTCGTGGTGCAAGTCGGCTACGGCTTGGTGGCTATCGATCGGCAGCTGGCGCAACAGGTTCGAGTGCATCCCGAATAGCCTACCAGATGTCTTCCAGTGCATCCCGCAGAAGCTGATAGGCACCGACAACACATGCGGCAGCCACTGCCAGGGCGATCGCAGAAAGCATAGGCAACACCTCCCCGAAAGAGTGTTTCTGCTGTTGGAGTTGTTCCAGAAAGGCACGGCTTTGACATCAACAGTTTTACGGGTTTTGGCTTCCTATGGTGCTTCTGAAGGAGATTGACGCACACCGTCGAACAGCACAGACTCGATGATCCACCTGAAGGATGTAAGCGTGGAGTACGAGTCGGGCGAGATCCATGCCCTGCATCGGTTGAATCTGGTGGTCGAGCAGGGCGAGTTCGTCTTTTTGGTGGGCGCGACGGGAGCAGGCAAGTCGACCCTGCTGAAACTGCTCTATGGTGCGCTCCGCCCGAATTCGGGTCAGGTTTGGGTGCAGGGCACGCCTGTGCATGCCCTGCGCGAGCATGAGGTGCCGTTTTTGCGTCGGCAGATGGGGATAGTGCCGCAAGACTATCCGTTGCTGTCGCGCAAGACGGTTTGGGAGAATGTGGCGTATGGGTTGCGCGCAATGGGCTTCTCGGATAGGGCGGTTCGCGAGCGTGTGGCGCAGGTGCTGGCGCAAGTGGGGATGAGCGCACAGGCGCGCCAGTTCCCGCACCAACTTTCGGCAGGTGAGGCACAGCGCGTGGCGATTGCGCGCGCCATCGCAAACCGACCGCCCCTCCTGCTTGCGGACGAACCGACCGCCAACTTAGACCCTGAGACTTCGTGGGAGATTATCGACCTGCTGTTGCGGATTAACCTGCGTGGCACCACGGTGATTGTCTCCACGCACAACCGTGAGATTGTGGATCGAGCGAACCAGCGCGTGGTCGCCCTTGATCGCGGGCGACTGATTAGCGATGTGCCACGCGGAGGGTATCCTATCGAACTGGATCGGCTCTATCCACCTATAACACTATGAAGGATCGTATCCTTTTTCTGTTGAGTGAGACTTGGGCGAGCCTACGACGCAACACAATGTTGCAGATTGCGGCGGTCAGCACAGCCTGCATCGCTCTGATGTTGTTGGGCGCCGTCGGCATGACTCTTTACAAGCTGGACGCCTTAGCCCACTCTTTGCCGAGCCAGTTCGAGCTGGAGGTGTTCTTGAAGGTCTCGGTGCCGCGCGAACAGAGCTTGGCACTTCAGAAGGAGCTGGAGGCGATGCCTGAGGTGGCGCGGGTGTGGCTCATCTCGCGTGAACAGGGCTGGGAGCAGATGAAGCGGAACCTCAAAGATGAGGTGAACCTTGCCGACCTGCCGAACCCGCTTCCCGATAAGCTGGTGGTGTCGGCACGCGAGCCCGAACAGTTGCCACTTATTGCAGAACGCATTGCTCGAGATGCGCGCATCGATGAGGTGATGGACCACCGCAAGACTCTCCGGGAGGTACTTTCGTGGGCGCAGTTTGTACGCGTGGTGGGGTTCAGTGCGGCTGGGCTCCTGCTGGTTTCGGCACTTATCTTGATCTACAACGCTGTTCGGTTGACCATCTATTCGCGTCAGCGTGAGGTGGGCGTGATGGCGCTGATGGGCGCGACTTTGCAGACCATTCGTGCGCCGTTTGTGCTGGAGGGGATCTTGCAGGGCGGTTTGGGAGGGCTGTTGGCAGCGGCGTTAGTGCTGGCGGGGGCAGGGGTGCTTTCGGATCGGATGTTGCGCGCCTGGCCGTTTCTGAAAGATTTGCCGCCTGGGCTTCCCCCTGAGCAAGTGTTGCTGGGCTTGCCGGTACTGGGTGCTCTTTTGGGGGGTCTGTGTGCGTGGTGGGCGGCGCGCCGATTTGTTCGGATTTGGAGCGAGGGGTAGGTGCGTCGTAAGGCGTGGTTGTTCGGTGTGGGATTGCTGGGGGCGCTGGGGGCAAGCCTCTGGCTGGCGTTGGGCATCGGTGCGGTGCCGCTCTCATTTGGCGAGCTGTGGTGCGTGCTGTGGCATCGTTCAGACTATGCCGATACGACAGCTTCGCTCATTTTGTGGGAGTTGCGTCTCCCCCGTGTGCTCCTTGCTGCGTGTGTAGGGGGGGGGTTGGGGATGGTGGGGTGCGCCTTTCAAGGGCTTTTGCGCAACCCGCTCGCAGATCCCTATATCGTGGGAGTGTCTTCTGGCTCGGCGGTGGGGGCGGCAGTTGGTGTGCTTTTGGGGTGGCACACGCTCGGCTTTGGGCTTGGTCTAACGGGCTTGGCATTTCTTAGCGGGCTGATGGTGCTGGCTCTGGTTATGGCGCTAAGCCGTCGCAACGGGAGTCTCCGCATGAGCTCCTTTTTGTTAACGGGGGTGGCAATCAGTGCGAGTTTATGGGGCGTCGTGACGCTCTTGCTGGTGCTGGCGGGCGAGGATTTGGGGCGTGTGCTCTATTGGCTTCTGGGTGGATTGCTGAATGCGGACTGGCAGCGGCTGGAGTGGGTTGCGGTTCCGACAGCGTTGGGCGGGTTGGTGTTGATGGGTCAGGCACGTGCGCTGAACCTTTACGCTGCTGGCGAGGAGGTGGCAATCCATTTAGGGGTTTCGGTGGAGCGGTTGAAGTGGAGTGTTTTGGCAGCAGGTTCGCTGATGGTCTCGGCGACTGTCGCGGTGGCAGGGATTATTGGATTTGTGGGGTGGTTAGTGCCGCATCTCCTGCGACGGGTGCTGGGTGGGGATCATCGGATGTTGATTCCTTTATCGGCGTTGGGTGGGGCACTATTGCTGGTGTGGGCGGATACCCTGGCGCGTACGTTGGCGCGCCCTGTGGAACTGCCCGTCGGTGTGATTACTGCTCTTATCGGCACCCCTGTCTTCGTTTGGATAATGCGTCAGCAGAAAGAGTAAAACGCACCCCTACCTTGAGCCAGTGCGCAGAGAGGCGTTGTCTATCGTTTTTATCCGCAGCCCTCAAATCACCCGATTGCGTCCTTCTTCCACTTGGGCACTGGGACGGATGGGCTTGACACTGGCGACATACTCGGGCTCGTAGTCGATCAGCTTGAGCCAATCCTCCATCACATCCGACTTGGGGAAGATTTCGTTCTCTGCGTATTCGCGCTCGATAGCGCGCTTCAGATCCTCTGGGCGAATGCCATGCTCGGCATCAGGCTCCTGAATCGCACGGCGAATGGCGTACTCCTTGGCGCGATCGATCACCGATTTGATGAGGGCCCCGCTGACCAAATCGCGCCAATAGAGAGTCTCTATTCCACCGTTGCGCAGGTAGACTTGCAGGAACTCGGTATCGGGCGCTTTGCGCCAGAGGTACTGAACCGCCTGATCGATGAGGCACTCACGCGCTTCTTGGGGCGTGTCGTACTCCCGAGCGAACTCAGGGTCTAAGGGGAGATTCGCATGCAAGTAGATGTTAAATATCTCGCGTGTGGCCTCTCGATCTGGGCGACGCACCTTGACCTTGCGGTCGATGCGTCCGGGACGCAGGATCGCGGGGTCGATATAGTCGGGTCGGTTCGAGGTCAGCATCACCACCACATTCTCCAAGCTCACCAACCCGTCCATCTCAGCACAGAACTGCGGGACAACCGTGTTAGAGATGTTGAGCCAGCGTCCCGAACTGCGTGTGCGCAGAATCGACTCCGCCTCGTCGATAAAGATAAACACCAAATAGCCCTCTTTGGCTTTCTCTCGAGCGATGGCAAAGATTTCGCGCACCATCCGCTCGGTCTCGCCCAGCCACATGTTCAGGATTTTGGGGCCGCTGATATACATGAAATACTCTTTCACGGGCTTGCCGAGGCTCTGAGAATATTGGCGCGTGAGGTTGTAAGCGGTCGCTTTGCCAATCAGCGTCTTGCCACAGCCTGGGGGACCGTAAAGCAAGATTCCCTTGAGCGGTTGTTTGTCGAACCGCTTGAAGACTTCGGGGTACAGGAGCGGGAGTTCAATCGTTTCACGAATCAGGTGAATGGCCTCCTCCTGTCCGCCGATCTGGCTCCATTCGATAGGGGGCACCTCTTCGAAATAGTAGTCGCGCACCTCTTGGTGAGCGATATGCTCAGTGGCGACTTTATAGTTCGGCTCCAATCGCACTTCGTCGCCTGGCTTGATTGGCTGTCCTATGAGGTCGTCTGAGCGGAACACGATTCGAGAGCTCATCCCCTGCGGGTCGTTGGCTACTCGAAGGCGTTTGTCGTCTAACACTTCCTGAACCTTCACGATGGGGCCTGCAGGATGGTATCCCAGGTTGCCGATTACAGCGAACGCTTCGTTGACCTTGACTCGTGTCCCCACTCGGAAGCGCGGATTTTCCAGCTTCGGATCGATATTGGCAAAATACTCGCTCTCCCCCAGTGCAATTATTGCGACCCCCTCTTCGGGCTGGTCTAAGAACACTCCGATTCGGTTTGCGGGTGCGGTCAGTTTTTGGTAGGCTTCCTCGTACTCTTGTATGGCTTGGATGGCTTCCTGCATCTGCCGTTCATCCACTTCCAGTTGATGTTTAAGAAGCCGTAGCAGTTGGATGAGTCGGAGATCGGTGCGCGGGGCGATTCGCATAATCTCTTCGAGAACGCTCAGCGCTCGCAACTGGGTCTCAGGTGGTTCAAACGCGTACTCCTCGTCATAACGGCGTGCCATAGGAACCTCCTTGGTGGTCTATATGGGGAATTATACTCCAATTGTGCCTTGCGTGTTTCAGGAGCGGTTTTCGGGTATACTACAGGTGGGCACATAGCGGGGAAAGAGTGGGGTTATGCCCACTCTTTTCTTTATATCCGTAAGTGCACCAAGGGGGTCTGTACGATGTGCAACGAGATTATCGAGTTGTTGAGACAACTGGAGAGGGAGCGCAACATTCCGCTCCCTGAGCTGATGGCGACTCTGGAGGGTGCGATTGCAAACGCCTGTCGCAAACAACTGCACTATCCCAGTAGTTCCCGTATTCGCGCCCAGTGGGCGCCCGACGCCCCCAACTGTTTCCGCCTTTTTATAGAGAAGGAGATTGTGGGGTTGGTCACCGACGAACACACCCAAATCAGCGTAGAAGAGGCGCACAAGATCGATGCAAACTTGGAGGTCGGCGATAAGGTCTCGCTGGAGCTTCCGTTAGACCTTTTGGGGCGTGTGGCGGTTCAAAACGCCTTCCAGATGCTCCGACAGCGACTCAGTGAGCTGGAACGCGAACACGCAATGCGGGAACTTCAAGCCCATGTAGGGAAGGTCATCACCGCGCGTGTGGAGCGCTTTCAAGGGAGCACGGTGATCCTCTCCTATGGGCGTGTCGAGGTCATTCTCCCCTACCGCCATCAAATCGCAAGAGAGACCTACGCTATAGGCGACAACCTCAAGGTGCTCATTCTGGAGATCCAGGTGCCGCCGAGGGAGGGTGGGCGCGAACCCCGCTTGCGCGACATGAAGGTCATCGCCTCCCGAACCGATAAGCGGTTGGTTGCTGGACTGTTAGCCCAGGAGTCGCCAGAGGTTGCCAGTGGTGAAGTGGAGATCAAAGCGATTGCACGCGAGCCTGGCGAACGCACGAAGATTGCTGTGTATTCACGCAACCCCCTTGTCGATGCTGTCGGCGCGTGTCTGGGTCAGCGTGGCATGCGCTTACAAGCCATTAGCAACGAGCTCGCAGGGGAGCATATCGATATCGTCGAGTGGAGTCGCGATCCAGAAAAGTTTATCCGTGCGGCGCTGAGCCCTGCGCGCGTGAACCGAGTGGTCATTTTAGACCCTGAGCATCGCAAGGCACGCGTGGTTGTCCCGAATAATCAATTGCGTCAAGCGGTCGGGCGCTCAGGTGTCAATGTTCGGCTCGCCGAGGAACTAACGGGTTGGACCCTCGAAGTTCATTCGGAGGAAGAGATTGCCAAGCAAGAGCGCTCAGCCCGACGCGGTGCGTAGCCCTATTCGGCGGTGTGTCGCATGCAGACGCACCGCCCCCAAAAGCCAGCTCCTGCGCTTTGTCCGCCATCCTAAAACCCATCAGGTTCTGTTTGACCCCCAACAGAAACTGGCTGGTCGCGGTGCCTACCTCTGCCCTAAAACCGAGTGTCTCCAACATGCCCGCCGCAAAGGCAGTCTCCTGCGCGCCCTCAAAGCCACCCCCCCCCGAACTGGTAGAAAAGCTTTTCCAAGTTTCCAGCCCTCACTTTTCCATCCCTCACAGGTAGGCTACAAACCAACCCCTCCAACGGGGGTCGGTGGCAGATTTGAGTTCCGATTGTCAAGGTTCCCAGCGTGCCCGTTGGCGACGCTATTATCCCCCATCTGTGACAGTGAAGTCAAGGGGTGTCGTCGATCGGGAGGGGGGTCTGAACTCAACTTTGAGAAGGTCATGGATCGACGCCATTATAAAACGGGTATACTCCTTATGCGTCGGAACCATCAGTTCTACGGAGGGAGACTTTGTCTATCAGAGAGACACTCAAAGCTTGGAGGCGTATTCCCCCGAAACGCTGGGGCGAACTGGTTCAGGCAGTCGTTTGGGACATTCTGATGCTCTCACTGGCACTGGTCTGCGCAATCGGGCTGACTTGCGACTTTGTGTTCGAACCTGCAGACTGGCATCTCATCCGCTGGATGGCACCCACGCTGGCAGGAGTCGCTCCTGTGCTTCTTTTCCTCAAGGGACTTTACCGGGTACAAAGTCGATACGCCAGCATCGTCGATATCGTGTACTTAGTGCAGGTCGGTCTGATTCTGGGGTTGGTCAGCGCGGGGTTGTTTTATGCAGGCTGGGTGTGGCAGGGACGCAATTTCCATTCGGCGGAACTGGTACTATTCTTCTTTCTCAGCGTAAGCCTGTTGAGTCTGCTCCGAGTGTGGCGTAGAGCCTTCGACTTGTACCAGATCCTCCGTGACAAGGGGCAAGAACGCAAACGTACCCTAATTGTGGGGGGCGGGGACGCGGGCGAAATGGTGATTCGGGAGATTCAGCGCAACCCTGAATCGAAGCACCGTGTTATCGGCTTTGTGGACGACAATCCAGCCAAACGCTACACACGCCTACACGGTCAGCCCTGGCTGGGAACCACCCAAGATATTCCTAAGGTTGTCGCCGAGTTCGGAGTTCAGGAGATTATCATCGCCATTCCCTCTGGTGAGAGCGCCACCATCCGACGCATCTTCGAGGTTTGTCGACGCACACCTGCTCGAATCCAAATTGTGCCGGCCATTCCTGCAATTTTTGAGCGCGGGGTTCAACTCCACCAAATTCGCGAGGTGGATATTGAAGATCTGCTCCCGCGCGAGCCTGTGCGCTTCGACCTACGCGCTATCTCGGATTACCTTGAGGGGGAACGCGTGCTAATTACGGGCGCGGGAGGCTCGATCGGGAGCGAGTTGGCGCAGCAGGTAGTGCTTCTGGGCCCCGCCTCGCTCATCTTGCTGGGTAAAGGTGAGAATAGTATCTACGTTATCCAGCGTGAGGTTGTGGAACAACACAACTACGAGCCGCGCTGTGTTATTGCCGATGTACGCGATGAATCACGCATCCGATCGGTTCTGCGAGAGGAGCAGCCCACCGTCGTGTTCCACGCTGCGGCGCACAAGCATGTGCCCCTTATGCAAGCCAATCCTGTGGAAGCCATCAAGAATAATGTGCTGGGCACATGGGTCATCGCAGAAACCTCGGCTCGAAACGGAGTGCGCAAGTTTGTCTACATCTCTACCGATAAAGCGGTAAAACCTGCCAGCATTATGGGGGCGACGAAGCGGGTTGGTGAGATGATTATCCAAGCGTTAGCTCATGAAACGGAGACCGAGTTCGCAATTGTGCGTTTCGGTAATGTGTTGGGGAGTCGCGGCAGTCTTGTGCCCACAATTCAAGCCCAAATCGAGGCAGGCGGCCCTGTGCGCCTAACCCACCCCGAAATGCAGCGCTACTTTATGAGCGTCTCCGAAGCGGTGCATCTGATTATGTGCGTGGGTGCCTTCGAAAGCCATGGCGACATTTATCTCCTCGATATGGGCAAGCCCGTACGCGTGGTGGATCTCGTACATGACCTTATCCGACTGTATGGGCTGGTGCCGAACAAGGATATCCCTATCGTCTTCACGGGGATCCGCCCTGGTGAGAAACTTCACGAGGAGCTTTGCTACGACGAAGAGAACCTTGAGCCGACCCCCCACCAAAAGATTCGGCGCGTGACAAACGGGGGGGCGCCACAGTGGCATTGGCTCAAGAGTCAACTGGAGATCCTATTAGACCTGTGTGAATCGAACCAAGCGGAGAAGGCGCAAACGATGCTGATGGAGCTGGCGACAGTGCGTTTGAAACCCCCTGATGTGGTGAAGCATAGATGAGGGCTCTTGGGCTTGTCCTCGCCAGCGTATGGATCTGCGGGGTATGGGGACAGCATCTGCCCGTGCGGGATGAGCCGTTGTACGACCTCGGTGCGGTGCTTCTGCAAGACATCCCTTCCCTGATGAGCATTCCGCGCGACGAGGACGAATGGCGTATCGCACTGCGTCGGGCTCCAGACACTCCTCTGCGCACAACGGCTCTCTGGAAACTCGGCGAGATAACGATGCTCTCCCCGTCGCAGGGCAGGTTGTTCGCCACCTTTACCAGTTATGCGTTCGGCAAAGAAGATTGGGAGACCTCTGCGAAAGCGACCTACCGAATCAGTGGCGTGTGGTCGCTTGGTGAGCAAGCCTTACTGGAGTTCGTTTGGAGTGATGCTTCGCGTCGCGAACGCCCGATGGGGCTGAGCCTGCCTGAACCCGCACCCGAACGGTTCGGCACCCTCCTGTTGGCACAGCTCACCTTTCGCACAGGGGAATGGCAGTGGCAGTTCGGGCGTGCGTCCCTGCGTTGGGCTGGGGGCTACAGCGGGAGCCTCCTGGTCAACGATACGACTCCGCCTGTACCGTATGCGAAGGTGGCGTTCCCGATGCGCCTGCCCGTGTTGGGACGCTGGCAGTTTGAGCAGTTTTTCGCATCGTTTCGCCAATCGGGTCGGACGGTCTGGTGGGGTGGACGCCGATTTGAGCGTGCGCTAAGCAAGCAGTGGAGCGTGTCGCTTTCGGAAGCGTTCAAGGCGCTCCAACTGCCTGATGGCGTCCTCAGCCAGATAGCCCCGTACTATGCCTACCAAAAATGGATGACCACCGCCGAGCGTGGGTCAGGTTGGTTCAACTACCTCGCTGAGGTTGGGGTGCAGTACCGCTTTGACGATCAAAACCGCCTCTATCTGTTCTGGCTCGTCGACGACATGCGTGCCCCCGATTTCTTGGGCGGGCGCGGTGCCAACACCCCTCGCAAGACTGCCCTGCTTGTTGGAGCGCGCCTCCATCCGAACGCCCAAACTCGAGTCGTGCTTGAGGCTATCCGTACGGACGGAACACACGATGGCGGGGTCTATAGCGCCTCGGGGCATGATCCCCACTACGCTTACACTATCGATGGCTTCCCGATGGGACACCCCTTCGGGGCGAACCAGATCGGCTTCTATGGGCGTCTGGACTACACCCATTCTCGCTGGTTGGTTTCCTTGGAGGGCTATAATCTGCGTCGGTTCCACGCATGGTATTCAGGCAATCGGGGGTTCGAATTCGATGCCACTCTGGCGCACCAATTGAGCCCTTACAGTTTCATCAGTCTCCACTATCGGACACGCCACTTACGCAATACTGCCTTGGATCCCGATGCTCGATGTGGTTGGTGGCTGGAGTGGCAGTATCGGTTTTAGCGGCGCGGATGTGTCTTCTGATAGACCTCACGCAACCGCTCTACGCTAACTTGAGTGTAAATCTGGGTGGTTGCGAGGTCGCTATGTCCCAGTAGTCCCTGAACGGCGCGCAGATCAGCCCCTCCGTTGAGCAGGTGGACAGCGAACGAGTGGCGCAGGGTATGGGGGGAGATGTTTTTGGGGATACCAGCCAACAAGGCATAGGCTTTGACCTTGTTCCAGAAGGCAACTCGGCTCAGGGGGGCGCCGTGGTCATTCAGGAACAGATGCTCACAAGGGCGTTTCGGGCTTGACAGTTTGGGACGGGCATCGCTTAGATAGCGTTGGATCCAATAGACTGTCGCTTCGGGGAGGGGCAGAAGCCGTTCGCGTGCGCGCTTGCCCCGAACCAAAACCGCTTGATCCACCAAGTTCAGGTCGCCGATATTCAGCCCAAGTAGTTCTGAGACACGCATGCCAGTGGTATACATCGTTTCCAGCATCGTGCGATCGCGTAGCCCGTGCGGCGTGTCTAAGGGAGGCTGAAGAAGAAGGCGTCGCATTTCGCTCACGGTGAGCGTTGCGGGCAGACTGCGGTGCAGGCGCGGCACCTCCAACGCTTCGGGGGGCGCCTCGACTAAAATCCCGCGTCGATAGAGATAATGCAAGAAGGTGCGCACGGCGCTCAATTTGCGGGCGATGCTGGTCTCGCTCAGCGAGTGCCGACGCAGATAGTAGACGAACCCTTCCCACAGGCTGGCATCCCAGAGATGCGGTTCGGTTCGTCCTGATCGGTGAAGATAGTCTGTAAACTGGCGCAGGTCTACAGCATAGGCGCCGACGGTGTGGGCAGAGGCACGACGCTCGCTCTGTAAGAACTCCAGAAACGAATCGATATAGGCGTCCATTAGCCTGCTTCACCTTCCACCTCGCCTACCTTCAGTTCTAACTCACTTCGGAGTTCGACGCGTTCGATCTTCCCATCGCGAATCCACACGATGCGGTCGGAAATATCCAGCATCTTCAAGTCGTGCGTTGCGGAGATGATAGTGACCCCACGCTCCTTGTTGAGTTTTTTGAGGAGTTCGATAATCTCTTTGCCTGTTTTGAGGTCGAGATTGCCTGTTGGTTCGTCGGCTAAGATAATCGACGGGTGGTTGGCGAGGGCGCGGGCGATGGCAACGCGCTGTTGTTGCCCGCCTGAAAGCTCTGTCGGCTTATGATGGAGGCGTCCGCCCAGCCCCACTAGCGTCAACAGCTCTACGCCCCGTTCGCGCGCCTCGTCTGCGGTGACCCCAGCGAACACCATCGGCAAAGTCACATTTTCCAGCGCAGTCATCACGGGAATGAGGTTAAAAGTCTGGAAGATGTAGCCAATTCGGTGGCATCGGAGGAACGCCAGCTCCTGCGGATCCAACTGTGCCATGTCCACATCATCGATGAAAACTGATCCGCTGGTCGGCTTATCCAGTCCGCCAATCATATTAAACAGCGTGCTTTTGCCCGATCCTGAGGGCCCCATGATCGACAGATATTCGCCACGGTAGATATCGAGGTTGACACCGTCCAGTGCGCGCACGGTTAGCTTGCCCACTTGGTACTCCTTGAACACATCGCGCACGCGCACCACGAACTCGCTGGCCTGATTGTTTTGCCCATTTGCCATTTTTTAGACCTCCACACGCAGAGCGGCGGATGGGGGCATCTTCGCGGCTCGGATCGCTGGAAGAATGGTCGCGATCACCGTGAGCAAGATGCTGATCGCCATCGCCTGAAGAAGAAGTCCACCCAAAACGCTCAGCGGAACCGCTGTAATGACCGCCCCGCCCAGACGCGCCAGATTAATCAGAAACACCGATCCCCACCCCGCGAAAAAGCCAATAAATGAGGCGACCACACCTAACATCCCAGACTCTAAAAAGAAGAGCTTCACAATAAACGAGTCGAGAGCCCCCAGACACTTCATCGTGCCAATTTCTTTATAGCGCTCGGTGACCGCCATCAGCATCGAGTTGGAGATGCCCACCGCCGACATCAGCAGGCTCATGACCACCAGCCAGGTTTGGCGTGTGGTCGTCTCCTGAATGGTGGGGTCGTTGGGGTCTAATGGGGGGGCGTACAGTCCTGCCGAGCGCACCACCACGAAAAAGGCGATGCCCAGCATGATGCCTGCCGCGGTGATCAGCGCGCGCAGGAAGCGCACGCGAATGTTCAAAAGGGCGATTCGGAACGCCACCGACAGCGGGAGCTGAACCTGCTTCCGAATAGCACCCTTACCAGTTGTAGGGTGTACGGTACTCATCGCCGTTTCTTCAGATATGCAATAAACCCGCGTTGCGAGAGCAAGTTCAGAAACGCAAAAAGCGAGAACTCTGCCTCGCGCCGCTCCAGCTTGTATTGGTTCACCAAACGCTGAACTATCGACTCCACGCTGTGCTGACCGTCGCAAAGAAGCCAGACCGTGGCGCCGGTCTCGTCCAGCTCGATTTGATGTTCCTCAGGCACTTTGAAAATCCTGCTGAAGAGCTGGGCAATTCCTTTGGGACGGAACGGCACTTTCAGCAGGCAGGAGCCATCGGAACGCAGTTCGTACCCTACTGACGGATTGCGCAGGGGGTAGAGCTTCAGCACTGCGCGCCGATCGATCGGTGGTGGTTTGCGCTTGCGAAAGAGGACAGTTAAGGGCATCGGGTTCGCGCAAGCACCTCCTCTAACAGGGCGTTCTTGCGAGGCGTTTGGTAGTGGATGTGAAAGATGGTGTTGCGTTCGGGAGCCACCCATGCAATCGCCTCCACATACCAAGCCGGGCGGTGAAGCGTCAGTACACTGCGCACCGTTTCGGCGATGGCTGTGCTCAAGGGAAGTCGCGCAGAAAGGCGAAGCGAAGGAACCATTTCGGGAGTGCTGTCGAGCTTGCTTCGAGCGGAACGCCGATACGGTTCCCACTTAAGCCAGAGATTCGCCCATTCCTCGAAAGTGTAGCCCTTCCTCAACTGCTCGGCGCGCGCAATGCGTTCGATTAATAAGTGTTCGCGCCGATGACGAAAGATAAGCCGGGTCTGACCTGTGAGAATCTGCGCCTTCGCCAGCCGAAAACGCTCTGGCACTGCCGTACACAGCCCATATAAGCTCCACACAACCCAGCCATCAGGGTCGGGCTTGACCGAGAGCGTCTCGAAAATGGCGCGTGCCAGATGGTGGAGCGTCTCGTGGCGTGAGCCCGAACGAGCCTGGATCAGCACAATTGTATGGCAATCGGGGTACCGCCGAATCTGTCCTAACGCCCGCTCATCCGACTGCCACCGAAACTCAAGGGTCTCCTCATCTATGGGCTTGATGGTTCCCAAATAAGGCTGGCGGATGCGACGCTTGGCGCGTTCAATCCGCCTGAGGAACTGCCGAAGCACATAGGGGAGGTCTGTGCGCCGGCGCGAACGAACCCATTTGATATCGATTTCGGTACTGCCTGGTGAACCAATCTGGAGGTAGCCTTCCTTCCACTCGCCCGTGTAGCCCTTGAGGAACCATCCCTCAGGAACTCGCAGTTGGATACCCTGCCAGCCGATACGCACGGGCAGGGGCACCTGCTGTTTGGATGGCCCACTTGCCCGCATCGCAACCTTCACTTATGTGTCTGCTCCGTCTCGTCTTCGGTACGAGTGGCACGGCGGAACTCGGTCAGTGCCTCACCGATAGAGCGGGCTAATGCAGGTAATCGCGAGGCGCCAAACAGCACCAGCACGATCAACAATAGAATCATCCACTCTTGTGTGCCCATATATCCCAGAATCGGCATTGTCTTCGTAGCCTCCGCCTATAGTATACCCTATTTCCGTCACCGTCTAAAAACGGTTCTGCCTCCAAAAGGTGCGCAGGAAGGGCTCTTCCTACGATAGGTACGAGCGCGTTTCGGAGAACCTCACCTTCGTCTGGAATATCGAGATTATCAAAGTGGTTCCAGAATGGCAATTGCGCATCTTCCAAACGCAACAACAAATCCATCGCCTGCCGACGCCAAATTACGAACCCAATGTCATCGTTAGAGAAGACAGCATCACCTACTTTGTTGGGCGTAACGGCGAGGTGATGATAACCCACAACTATCTCGTCGGAACCGACATCTTCGACTGCTCTCCTAAGAGAGTATCGGCAAAACCGCCTTGGAAGTGCTGGTCGATCTTCCAATCGGCACACGGGTTCGGGACTGGCGTCACCTGGGGCGGGATGCACTGAAACAGGCGCTGAAGTTTATTGAGCCTGATGAAGAGGACGCGCCTCGCCCCTATCTGCTTCTGGAATGGAGTCCTGAGTTGTGGTCGGATATTCAGCACAAAGTGCAGAAGAAGTAAGACACCTCGCACCACAAGTGTAGTTTTGATTGCGAGGCGCTCCCCATAAGCCAGGGTTCTCCTGGCGGCAAGGCGTTCTGTGAGCTAGTGAGAGGGTACAATTGCGCCGTTATGACACGACGCCTTGCACAACAGATAGAGGGGAGTTGGTGGGGCACTCTGCGCGTCGGGCAGACACCGCTTCGAGTAGTGTTTCACCTCAAGCGCAATCCCGATGGCTCTTGGACAGGCACGCTCGATAGCCCCGACCAAGGCGCAACTGGGATCGCCCTTTCTAAGGTTCGCGTCGAGGGCAAGCGGGTTACCCTCACGGTGGAGTCGATTAATGGCGAATTTGTGGGCACGCTCTCAGAGGATGGGCGCGAGATAAAGGGCGAATGGTGTCAAGTAGGCAACACCTTTCCGCTGACCCTCACAGCAGGCGAACCGCCGAAAGCCAAACGCCCACAGGAGCCAAAACCGCCCTTCCCGTACCGTGTGGAGGAGGTGGTCATCCCCCATCAACAAGAGCGATTCCGCCTTGCAGGCACGCTCACTCTTCCCACAGGCAAGCCACCTTTCCCTGCGATTGTCTTTTTCACGGGGTCAGGCGCCCAGAATCGCGATCAGGCAATCTTCGAGCATAAGCCCTTTCTGGTGCTTGCGGACTACCTGACCCGACGCGGATACGCCACCTTACGCATGGACGATCGGGGAGTGGGCAAGTCGGAGGGTGAGATGCGCAATGCCACTACGCTCGATTTTGTGGGCGACCTGCTTTCTGGGGTGGCTTACCTCAAAAAGCGTAGTGAGATCGATCGTCGATGCATTGGGGTACTGGGGCACAGCGAAGGCGCCTTGGTGGCAACGCTTGCATGTGCGAAAGCTCCCAAAGAGATTGCCTTCGCCATTCTGCTGGCGGGCACAGGGGTGCCAGGCGAGCAAATCTTGTATCGTCAGGCAGAGCTGATCGCCCAGAAATCGGGCGTGCCCCAGCCGCTTATCGAGCGTAATCGCAAACTGCAGGAGCGTGTGTTCGAGATTCTCAAGCGCGAGCCTAATAACGACACCGCCAGTGATCAGATCTACCAGATCCTACTTGAAAATTTGCCAAACAGGGGCACGCTCAACGATGCCCAAAAAACGGCAATTCGCGAGCAAGCCAAAGCCTACACCAGCCCATGGTTCCGAACCTTCGTGACTTTAGACCCTGCTCCCTATCTTCGGCAGGTACGCTGTCCAGTACTGGTGCTCAACGGTGAGCGCGACCTGCAGGTAGACCCTGAACAGAACCTTCCCGCAATCGAGCGTGCGCTCAAGGAAGGGGGCAATCGCCACTTCACAATCCGACGCCTGCCCAACCTTAACCACCTATTTCAAAAAGCCGCTACGGGGCTGCCCACCGAATATACCCAGATAGAAGAGACCTTCAACGAGTCGGCCCTCCAGGTGATTGCCGATTGGCTGGATCAGACGGTTCGCAAGCAAGTCCGACGCTGATACGGGTATACTTCAGCCATGTTTCAAAGAGCATCGATTCAGCTGACGAAGGGAGCGCATCGGCTTCTGGAGCTGGCTGTGGCGCGCGCATCCCCCAACGCTCCAGATGCACGCCACCTGCTCCCCGTCTTTTTGGAACGCCACGCCCCGATGCTTTTCTAGATTGCCCCCGATGTCGAAGCCTCCGACAGGCTGTTGAGAACGAAATCGCAACCCAAGACACCCAGTATGCTAAGTCGGTGGAGGAAGTGCTGGCCAATGCTTCGCTGGTCACTCAGGAGGAGGGCGAATCGGCTATCGACTCGATGCATATTGGGCGGGTACTGCTGACTCTGCGTGGGATCGGGGCACAGCCAGCGGATAGCCTCCTGAGCAAGCTCGGGCTGAAACTGATTGAACAGGCGCAAGCAGGCAATCTTCCCCATGGGGTCGGGCGTGACGCAGAGATCAGCCAACTTGTGGAAATTCTCTGCCGATCGATCACCCTCTATGCGGTATTGGTGGGACTGGAAGGGTAGCTCGATGCTGAAACGCATCAAGGGGCTGGAAAGTGCCCTCAAACAGCGTATCATCGGTCAAGACCACGCTATCGAGACGCTGGTTCAAATCTTTAGTCTGAGGATTCGTCGCTTAGACCTGCGTCCAGAATGCCCGAACGGTGTGTTTCTGTTCATCGGACCGACAGGAGTCGGCAAGACCGAGACGGCGCGCGTTTTGGCAGAGTATTTCTTCGGATCGGCAGACTGGTTGGTGCAAAAGGGTGACAACGAGCGATATGGTGCGCGCGAACTGGAACGCACCGTCGAGCGCGAGCTGATGATGCTCTTGGCGCCGCACGTGCCGGCTATGTTAGACACGCTGGGCGCAATAGAACGCACTTTCCGCATTACGCTTCAGGGCGATCGCCTTGCAGTGGAGGGATAAGCACCTCACACCACCACTGGCAGGAGACGGAGGGAGTGGGGTGTCTCTGGCTCTGCGTCGGGACGGTGAACGATGTTGTAGAGGCTATCGCGCTCCACAGGTTCACGTCCCACATCCTGAATCAACCGAATCAGGACTTTGCGGGTCAACACCTGCTGACGCACCCCAGGCGCATCGTCTTGATAGACAATCTCATACTCGTGTACCGTACCGTCCACATCGTCGGCGCCATACCAAAGAGCAATTTGGGTAATCGCCGGCGTATTCATAATCCAGAACGATTTGATGTGCGGGAAGTTATCGAGCATCAAGCGAGCGATGGCAATATTGCGCAGATCGTCCTCTCCTGAGGTGTGGGGGAGATGTTCCATCTCGGTGCCCTCGGGGTGGAATGCCAGGGGAGTCATTGCCAAAAAGTGTCCTGTTTCATCTTGCAGGTCCCGCAGGCGAACGAAGTGATCCACCCGCTCTTCGATGGTTTCACCCATTCCGTAGAGCAGTGTGGCGTATTGTTTGAGACCGGCACGGGCGATCTCGCGCGCAATCGCCATCCAGCGTGCGCCACTAATCTTTTTGGGGAACAGCTCGGCGTGAATCCGATCGCTCAGCACTTCGATCCCCCCACCGGGCACACTCCCTAACCCTGCTTCCTTCATTTCCGCAAGCACCTCGGCAAGTGGTTTGCGCGCTACACGGGCAATCTCTTCCCATTCGACAGCAGTGAAAGCTTTGATGTGCACATCGGGGCGCTCCTCCTTGACGGTTCGGATTAGGTCTAAATAGTAGGCATACGGCAGGTGCGGGTTAACCCCCCCTACAATATGAACCTCCGTAATGGGCACATGTCGGTAGGCACGCAGACGCTCGCGCACCTCGTCCATTGTCAGCGTGTAGGGCTTGGGACCGCCCTTCTTCGCATAGAAGGAACAAAACTTGCATCCCTTGTTGCAGATGTTGGTGTAGTTGATGTGTTGGTTGCGAATGTAGTAGGCACGATTGCCGTGCAGGCGTTCGCGCACAAGATTGGCTAAATAGCCGACTCCTGTGAGGTTAGGAGTGCGGTAGAGGGTCAACCCATCCTCGTAGGAGAGCCGTTCTCCCTGAACGACTTTTTCATAGAGGGGCATCAGTTCGCGCCCGATAATAAACTCCACATTCATAGCGAGCCTCCGTGAAAAATTTCACCGTCTCCCAGATTATACCCGAATGTGGTGATGGTGACGGGCGCCGTGTTCGCGGGGCACGATATGCTTCAGAATCTGTTTGGGGCGATTGGGCACGCTCAGTGGCGTTCACAGGTCGAGACGGGCGGGCGGGAGCGGTTTTTCGCCTACATTCCACGCCTCCTGTTTGTATGGGATTTGGAAGTGTTGCGCCCCTACTACTATGGCGGGAGTCTTCCCTATCGCGCTGACTGGCTCAGCGTTTGGGTGGTCCCGCTGGTGTTATAGAGCGACCTTCTAAAACAAGCTGGGCTGATTGGCAGAGTGAATCAGCATTTGGGGCTTGGGAAACGCACGCTCAAAATCAGGGAAGAGGGGTTCCAAGCGTTGAGCAAACTTGTAGAGCTTCTCGACATAGTGCTCGACATCGGCGTCGTTTGCATACTCTTCAAGAAGTCCCAGCGTGCCGTCACGCTTACGATAGACCATGATGTAGTCGCCTACCTGAAACCGGGATGCCAGGTTACGCAGGGGATGGTGGGGCAGTTTGCTCTTTTCGGTGATTCGTTCGCGTCGGCAAAGGTCTTCGATAGGCACTTCTCTGTTGAGCAGGGCGTGTGCCAATCGGAGATACTCTTGCGGAACCTGTTCGGGCTTGTTCATCAGAAGCCATTCGACGGCACGGGTGATGAACTCGCGTCCGAACCGTTCATCGGCGCGTGAGCGGAGAGAAGCTCCCTTAAAGATGCGCTTTCCATCGTAGCTCAACAACACATAGTTCTTGGTTTTCAGGGAGAGCATCACGGCATAGCGTCCATCTTGAACCAGACGAATGCCTTCGGGCAGAATGGCGCCCACCGTCTCTACAAACACACGCTCTTGATCTTCGGTCTGCCCATGGGGGGGCGGCTGAAAGTAGACTCCATCGGTATCGATTTCGATGACGCGACCGCCGAGTGCTTCTATCTGCTGGGCAATCTGTTTGACCAACTCCTGACCCTTGAGCGTTACCGCCTCTGCTGCATCGTAATCGTTGAAATGAAACGGAGCCCCCAAATAGCCATAAAATGAGTTAATCAGGATCTTGAACGAGCCTTGTAGACCGTCCCAATATGCCGATTCAGTGCCGATGGTGGCGCGAGCGCGCGTTTTAGCATCCAGTCGGCGCTGACGCAGTTCTGCCAACAACGGCAGAAACACATCGAGGGTGTCTACCTTCGGCTTGATGCGGTAATACAACATCACGCTGGGGTACAGGCTTTCCACATCGGCTTTGACCACATGTTCGATACGCCCCACGAACCGCACCTCGGTATACCCACCGGGGTAGTCGCGCGGTGGCTCTGGCGTGGGCACCGCATGTCCTTGCATCAGGTAAGCACGCACAAACAGCAGGTTCGCCTTCTCGCCCGTGCCGATGGTCGCCAGATTCTGGAGCGTGTCGGGAAGCATTTGGCACTGATAGAACTCGGTGGGTAAGACCAGTTCCGCCAGCAAGCGTGTTTCATGGACATCCTGCAGGCAATAACGGCGCACGGTGTCGGGGTCGGTACGCCAAAGATGAGGGATTTGCTGGCGCTCCAGATAGATTCGCTCCTCCGAAGCGATGCCGAGCTGTTGCGCCGATTCTTTTAGTCCGTAGCTTTCGAGGTCGCCTCGCCAGATATCGAATCGCTGGACAGCAAGGTAGGTGTCAAGCAGATGGCGTCCGTGAACGAAAGCTGGGGTGAAGGTACGGTTGTTGGCTCCGATAACACATGCGCGTGGGCTTCCGAACCGTAGCACCGATCCGTCGCGCCCCCAGGCTAATGCGATGCCCAACTCCTGTGCACGCCGATACAAATAGGGCAGGTCGAACCCAAAAAGATTGTGTCCCTCGATCACATCGGGGTCTAACTGCACGATGCGTTCGGTAAGCGTATTGAGGAGCGTCGCCTCATCCCCTTCCAAAATCTCCTCGTAGCCCCGATTGTCACTGAGGGCAATCATCAAAATTTGCGACTCTGCCTGATCGCTGGTGAGCGTGCTGGTTTCGATGTCGAGTTGGAGGCGGCGAAGGTCATTGAACGCCATTCCTTTGAAGAGGGTCTTGCCCAACAGCATCAGGTATTGGCGTGGCAGGCTTCCGAAGGCTAAAATTTCGCGATGCGCTTCGCGAAGGGCGCGTCGGAGTGTATCGAATGCCTCACGATGGGAACAGCGTGCGAGATAGCGCAAAGTGGGACGCGCACCGAAGTCGCCTTCCAGTGCTTGCCAGTGCACATCGGGCATCTCCATCTTTTGGTCACTGAGAAGCCACGGTTCAAAAGGTTCCTCTTCGGTAATGAGCCGGCCGCCCTCGCGCCGATAGAGTCGGATTAGTCCGCCAATCGCCTCCACTGCGATGAGGTGCGGGGTAGGGTCATGCCCAAACAGGAGCGATTCCACTGTGAGGGGCGTTGGCTCCGAAGGGGTTTCCTCTGATAGCAGTTTCAGCTGGTGCATGACTTTATGACCCTCCGATCTGCCACGCTCCGATGGTCTGCCAAGGATCGGCGATGGCAGGTTCATCGGTGTTGACGCGTGTTGGGCGTGTCGGGCGTACGAGCGTCTCGGCTAATCCCAGAGCGCACAGGACAGGCAGAGGGACTTCCGACGGCTCGCCAGTCAGCGCATGCTCAGACAGAAAGCCTGTATGAAGCCTTCCCGCCACAAAATCGGGATGGTGTAGGAGGTCAATCAAGAAGCCTAGATTGGTCCGCACACCCAGAATTGTGGTTTGTTTCAGCGCGTGGGCTAAACGCTGTATGGCTGTGGTGCGGTCGGCGCTCCAAGCAATCACCTTAGCAATCATCGGGTCGTAGTGGTGCGTAATCGTCGTGCCCATAGTCACCCCCGTGTCGAATCGCACATGGGGCAGATTGGGGAGTTCCCAAGCCTTTATTGTGCCCAGTGAGGGAGCAAAGGCGTTGGTGGGGTCTTCTGCATAGAGGCGTGCTTCGATGGCGTGTCCTCGTTGACGAATCGCTTCTTGGGTGAGGAAGAAGGGGTGACCTTCCGCTATCCAAAGTTGGAGATGCACCAGGTCGATGCCTGTCACCATCTCCGTAACGGGATGTTCCACTTGCAGGCGTGTGTTGACCTCCAGAAAGTAGAAGCGCAAGCCGTCTGGAGCCTCCTCAATTAGAAACTCGACCGTGCCTGCGTTAGTATAGCCCACAGCCTGTGCCAGCTTGACTGCGCTGGCAGTGAGTGCCTCTCGAGTTGCCGGGTCGAGTACGGGGGAGGGGCTTTCTTCGACGATTTTTTGGTGGCGTCGCTGGATACTACACTCGCGCTCAAAGAGGTGGATTACCGTGCCGTAGGTGTCCCCGACAATCTGCACTTCCACATGGCGTGGGCGTGGGATATAGCGTTCCAGCATCAGGCGGGGGTCACCGAAGGCGGAGAGCGCCTCGCGCTGGGCACTCTCTACTGCGGGAAGGAACTCCGATTCTTCCCATACGGTGCGCATCCCTTTGCCCCCGCCGCCCGCCACCGCTTTGAGTAAAACGGGGAAGCCAATTCGGCGTGCCTGCTCCAACAGCGACGGCGCGTCCATCGGTTCGGTGGGCGTGAAACCGGGCACGGTGGGGATGCCGTTTTGTTGTGCAATCTGTTTCGCACGCCCTTTGTCGCCCAACAGACGAATCACTTCCGCACGTGGACCGATGAATCGAATCCCAGCCGCCTCACAAGCCTGCGCAAAGTCGGGGTTCTCCGAAAGGAACCCGTAGCCAGGATGGATCGCCTCTGCGCCCGAACGATGGGCTATCTCCAGAATTTTATCGATCGCAAGATAGCTTTCTGTGGCAGGAGCAGGGCCCAGCAGGTACGCCTCATCTGCCTCGTAAACGAAGGGCGCCTCGCGATCTGCTTCTGAATAGACCGCGACGGTTCGGAGCCCCAGCTCGTGACAAGCAGTGATGATGCGGCGGGCAATCTCGCCACGGTTGGCTATCAGCACCTTGCGCACGCAGATATTGTACCGTATGGCTAACAAGCCTTGCCGATATTCTCAGACACCCTTCGCTCACCTCCCACCCAAAGATGCCGAAAACTCAAGGCCCCCGACGGCTAATACAGAATCCCACTCTCTGACCTGCGCTTCGCTTCGTCCTTCAGATTAAAGCAGGAATCTGCCCGCCCCTCGCGAATCCTCCCCTACACAGACGGAGGCACGCGATGCTGGCAACGACGCCCAACCCAAACAAAACCCGCGCGCACCCCCGTGAGGGAACGCACGCTCACACCCATGACCCCTACCGAACAAGGCAACAACCGGCCTGGCAGGTGCATCAGTTTTAGCGCATTTGCCACCTGTCCCCCCTGACTCTCCCTCGTCAAGGGGAAGGGAACAGGTGTAACCCTCTCCCCCGTGTGGGGGGCAGGGTAGGGTTCGTAACTGCTGAACATCGTGTTGAAAACGGCGGCTGTTTGTGGTAATATGTCCGCATGAAACTGTCCGCCTGGGCTCGCGCCAACGGCATCTCCTACAAGACCGCTTGGCTCTGGTGGAAGAAGGGTCAGCTGCCCGTTCCGGCGCGCAAACTGCCTTAAAAAGCGATGCAGGCGGTGACGGAGTCGTGATGGTGCACCAGGCTTTCCGGTTTGCCCTGGACCCCTCCCCCCGCGCCGAGCGGATGCTTGCCTCCCATGTGGGAGCCCGGCGCTTCGCCTTCAACTGGGGC
>PSLB01000004.1:0-39598 GCA_040289385.1 Armatimonadota bacterium | reverse complement strand
TCAACCGGCCTATCGTGCCAGCCCGCGGAAGCGGGTTAGGTGCAAGCCCCTAGCTTTAGCTATGGGGTAGTTGACTAGGCGTATAGGGTAAACTTTCATGGATGCAGTCCCAGTCGTTGGTGGTATGGCTTTGGTTTTTGCCAGTGGCAGGGTTCATCATTTTTCTGTACCTGCTGAAAGTGCGTCGCCGTGAGGTGCGCGTGCCGGCACGGTTTCTGTGGCCTGCGATTACGACCGATGTGCGTGCGAATACGCTTTTCCAGAAACTGCGTCCGAACCTATTGCTGTTTTTGCAGTTGCTGATGGCGTTCCTTTTGCTGGCTGCACTGGCACGCCCGATGTTTCAGACGAAGGGCTTGCCGGGTCAGTCGGTGGTGGTGGTGGATACCTCTGCCAGCATGGGGGCTTTAGAGAACGGGCGAACCCGCTTTGATCAGGCGCGTGCACGCCTGCGCACGCTGGTGCGCGAGCTAAATCCTGGAGAACAGGTCGCTATTATCGAAGCGGGGGCACAGGTGCGCGTGGTCGCCCCCTTGACGGCTGACAAGCAACGGCTCTACACGGCTATTGAGAATCTTCAGCTAACCGACAGTGCAGGCAACATCGACGAAGCCTTGCGCCTTGCCAGCGCGTTGGTGGGTAAAAGCGAGAGCGGGCGCATCATTCTGATGTCGGACGGCGCATTCCCCCCAGTGAGCGATTTCTCGCCCGGGAACGCGAAGCTAATCTACGAATCGTTTGGCACGCAGAGCGAGAATGTGGCGATTACGGCGATGGATGTGCAGATGCGGGGAAACGGTTACGAATGGTTCGTGGCGCTGCGCAACTTCGGCAAGACTGAGGCACGGGGCACATTGGAGTTTTATGCTGGGGGGAAGCTGGTGGACGCTCGCGAGGTGCGCCTCCCCCCCGCACAGACCATCGCCCAGCTCCTTCAAGCACGCACGCTTGCCGAACCGCTGGAGGCACGATTGAACCTCAACGATGCGCTCCCCAGCGATAACCGCGCCTTCCTGGTGGGGATTACCGAGCAGAGCCGACGCGTGCTTCTGGTCGGCGAGGGCAACTTCTTTCTGGAGCGCGCTCTGGCACTGGAGCCGAATGTGCAGGTGGACAAAGCCCCCACAGTGCCCGATACGGAGCGCAACACGCGCGTAGGAGGCGGTCGGTACGACCTGGTAATCTTCGATGGCACGCCGCCAGTGCCCGTTCGAGCGCGTGCGGTAATGGTCATTCGGGCAGCAGGCGGCCCGATTGCGAAGCTGGGGGCATCGGTGAAGACCCCGCGCGGGGTGGTCTGGGAGCGCGAGCATCCGCTCCTGCGCTATGTGGAATTGGCGTCGGTGCTCATCGATAATGCGCCCCGCATCGAACCCGCTCCGTGGGCAAAGGTCATCGCCGAGAGCCAGCAGACCCCCCTCATCGTGGCAGGCGAACACGCAGGCAGGCGGTGGGTCGGCATCGCATGGAACCTGATGGAGTCGGACTTCCCTCTGCAACCCGCCTTTCCGATTTTTATCGGCAACCTCATTCGGTGGGCAGTAGGGGAACAGGGCGGAACTCAGGGGATGACCCTCCGCACGGGCACACCCTTCAGCGTGAATGTGCCGCCTACCGAGACGCGTCTGAAACTGGTGGGACCCGATTCCCAGGCTCAGGAGCTCCCTGTGAACGAGGGGACAGTGGTGGTGCCCGGTCTCAGGCGGGTAGGGCTTTACACGCTTCAGGGCGATAAAGTGCGCATCCCACTTGCAGGCAATCTGTTCAATAGCGACGAGTCGGATGTCACCCCACGCCAGACCATTCAGTTAGGAGGACGCACCGTTCAGGCGCAAGGGCAGATGCTGACACTGCGCGACCTTTGGCGCCCCCTCGTGCTTATCATGCTCGCCGTGCTGATGCTGGAATGGTGGGTTTTTGTCAAGCGATCGTAGTCATCGCCGTGGATCGTACAGGTCTACCCTACCGTCAGGTGTCCAAGTCCGCTCGAAGCGGTACCACTTGGCGTGCCCATCGACAAAGGTATAGTTTGCGCCACCGCTGTGCCAACTCATCGCCAACTCGTCCTGCGGTTGGATAAAGTAGACACTACTGCACTCATTCGGGTAGCGCCATGCACCAGGGTGGTAGTGGTCGGCTCCTGCGCTCTGGTTCTCTTTCATCTCGGCGATGTAGATGACACTCGCAGGAGAGGCGATAGAGGCAAGGGTGTTATGACCTAAGCAATCGGGTAAGCCTGTGAGGTTCGGAAGCATCCAGAAGTTCGTGCCGTAGGAGGTGCGACGCGTGGTGCGTTGTCCAGGTCGTGGAGTATCCCAGTTCGTGCTGGGGTCGCTGGGACAGCGATAGAGGAGCCGAGTCTTCGTGTAGGGCTCCAGCGTAAACAACCAGGTCCACCGTGCCCCAGAGCCAGTATGGCTATCCAGCGGGAAATGTTCGTCGTAGTCTTGAAAGTATATCTGCACTGCCATGCCCATCTGACGCATATTCGAGAGGCAGACCGTTTGGCGCCCCTTCTCGCGTGCCTGTGCGAATACAGGAAACAGGATCGCCGCCAGAATAGCGATGATGGCGATCACCACCAGGAGCTCAATTAGCGTAAAGGCTTTGCGCATCTGTGATCACCTCCTGTAAGGATGCCCCTCAATTGATTGAGGGGAGGACGTCACGACTGCCCTCAGCCTCGCCGAGACGAGGCTGAGGGGGTCTACGCACCCGACTTAGAGCGAAATCACCTGATCGGGTGGATTAGTTGCAAGGGCACGGTATAGGCAAGGGAAGCAACCTACCAGCACCCCCTCGACGGTGTCGGTAGGGCGACATTCAGCGGGTTCGGTACGCCCGTGTCCGGAAGAGTCGCACCAGCGCGGTGAGCCGTGTGCCAAGTGGCGTTCCAGTGAGCACATGTCGCACATCATCAGGAGAATCCCTTTCTCGCGTGCCACACGAGCCAAGCGCTCCCCGATGGGGTCACCACGACGCAGAGTGTAAACATTGTCATCGAAGAAGAACATCCCGACTACCTCCACGCCGTGTGTTCCCGCCTCAAGTTGGGGCAGAATCATCTGCCCTAACTTGTAGGGCGCGGCACGGGGTGAGATAAAGACATAGGCGACTTTCATGGGTTCCTCCGGGTGCGGCGCCGAAGCCCCAGCAACGCCATTACCCCTAGCGCCGTCAGCGAGGCAGGCTCGGGCACAAACTGCAGGGTGTAGACCACCGAGTTGCCCACAGGGTTGCCGTGCCAATCCAGCGCGTCGATCAGCTCGAACTGGAAGCGGAGCGGGTTGTGGTGGTCGGGAAGCGTCGTGCTGGCGAAGATGATGTGCTGATGCACCGATTCGGGGTCGTTCGGGTCGTATTCGAGGGTCCAGACGCCCGGCGCGCCTACCCCGAACAGGGGGTCTGACTGCCCTTCCAGCACGCCAAAAAGCCCGTTGGAGATGAAGACTTGGCGCACCGTAACCCGCCGCAGTTGCGGATGGGAAGCGCCCGACTCCGTGTAGAAATCCCAGCCGACGTCGGTGCCGAACAGCCCTGGTATCAACTCTTCGAACATCCGCTCGGTGGTATAAGGTGGGTCAGCTAATTCATGCGGTTCTACAACCGCAGCAGAGCCGTCGCGAATACCCAAGTGGATATCTTCATGGTGATCAGCGAACGAAACGCTTAACAGAACCGCTAAGAACGCGCTCATACCGAAAGTTAGCCACTGTTTCATCCGTACCTCCTATGTTGCGTAATTTAGGGCTGGCTGCCTTCCCCTGTGGCGCCGTAGTTGAATAGCACCACCAGTAGGTCCGCTTCATCTACGACACCGTCGCCGTTCACATCCGCAGGGTTGGCTCCCGATTGTCCGAAGGCGAGCAGCACCTGCAGCAGGTCGGCATCGTCGATCACATCATCGTCGTTGATGTCGCCTGCGACAGTGAACTCCCAATCGATCCGATGGGCTCCTGTAAGGGCGAAGCCTCGGATGCGGCGGGAGAGGTGTCCTTCCAGCTTTGCGACGAGATCCACCGTGCCTGACTGAGTGAAACCCACCATGTAGGGATAGATGGCGTTGGGGTTGGGGGGCTGGGTCTGCTGGGCAAGGAACTGTCCGTTCCGGCGTAAAGCGATAGTGAGCCTGCGCAGATACGGATCGCCCTGATAGGCGGAACGGATGACCACATCGCCGTACACCCGCCGCGGGGTGCCCGCAACCATATAGATGCGGTACACCCCGTCCATGTCAGCGAGTGGAACTCCGTTGCGATCGCGGGCACGCACGGCTCGCACATCCCACACATAAACGCCTGCTGTGTTCACCGCGAAAAGCAGATGGTGGTGCGGAGTGCCCCGAGTCGGCAGGTCGAAGTAGTTTTGGCACCCTGCCTCGCAGAAAACCGTGCCCATGCCAGACCGCGTACCCAGTAATCCAGGGCTGATCCAGACCTGTTGCACGCGACACGACTGAAGCTGAGGCAGACCCGTGTCAGGCTCGAAGTAGAAATCTAACCCAACATCCAGCACAAAGTTGCCCACAACCGGACTCATCTGGCGCACCGGGTGTGGGACGGGCTGGATGATGGTGGCTCGCCCCGCCGAAGCCCCAAACAGTAGGTCGTTCTCATGCTGGGCGACGCCTGGTAGCACCACCATGATTGCCCAAAGAACTGCCCATTTGCGCATAGTGCTGAACCTCCCGTGAGTCGAGAATCTGTGCCAAAAGGCATGCAAGGAATTGCCAAAAGAGTAAGGAACAACGCCTACAACGACTCGGACTCCTGCCCAATAAGGGGCATTCTCAAGAAAGAAGATTTAGGGAATGTAGGCGTGTTTTACAGGCGGTTAGGCAGGGGGGGCACGGGGGATAAGAGGCTGAAGCAGAGTAAGACCAATTCGCAGCGGCACCTCCGACGAGACCCGAACTCCAGATTCCACTGGAGGTGGCGCAATCGCACGGAGGAGCTGCTCGCTCGGGTTATCGGAGTTGGCTGGCGTGTGCTGGAGCGTACAGACGAAACAGTCGTTGGATGCTTCCAGCGGGTGATGCGTCAGCGGGTGCAGAAGGATGCCTGCTATCCAAGCAAGCATCAGCGCAAGCAGAACTCCTGCACTCAAGCGTGCGTACGGCTGACTCATAGCGCCTCTACTATACCCCATCTTGCCGGAGAAAGTGTTCGCTGGAGGCTTCCAATTTCGAGAATCGCCCCATCCTACCCTATAGGGTACAATTCCCATCGTTATGGACACCAGTCGTCAGAGGACAGTACGATTGGCTGGAATTGTGCTTGGGGTGTTGGTATTGGTCTATCTGGTCAACCTGGGCTGGGGCTACTACCAAACCACTCGGATGACGCTGACCCCACTCCAACCCTCTGCCTTTACGGTTCTGGGCTTCCCATCGGAGCAGATGGAGGCGCGTCGATGGCGAATCCGCATTACGCATGAAATCCCCAAAGTGGTGGAGCAGTTGCGCGAGGTCAGCCTCTCCCGACCCGGCTACTACCCCGAAACGGGTGAGGGCGATGACCCCCAAGATGCCCGACGGATAGACCCCGAAGAGGTCGCCAAAGTGTGCCCTGTGGTGCTAACCGAAGCCCACATCGAGAAGGGGTGGGTGGAGACCCGCGAAGCGGAGACCTTGCGTGCCCGGCCGGGCTTCTCAGTCGTCCACCTCAAACTCACTCCGGAGGGGCGCGCCCGACTGTGGCACTATGCACGCGAACGAGTTGCACGCTTCCGCACCTTCGGAGAGAAACCCCGAGACGAACGACTCCTTATCAAAATTGGTGACCAGTTCTGGGCAGCGCCAATTATTCGCTCGGAGGTAGCCGGCAGTTGGTGGCTCCTGAGCCGACTCTCCGCGCTCCAACGCTCCGATGTGCAAATCCAGCCCATCTTCGATCCCTCCATCGCCGAGACCATCGTGCAAGGGCTCAACGACGCCAAGAAGCAGACACTTGCCCACAAATCGGAGGCAGGACGATGATCATCCGCCTCGGTCATAGCCCCGACGCCGATGACGCCTTCATGTTCTGGGCCCTCGCGGAAGGGCGGGTGGAGACCCCACTGCAGTTCGAGCATGTCTTACGCGATATTCAGACTCTAAACGAGTGGTCGCGCCAAGGGCGATTAGAGTTCACGGCGATGTCGGTGCATAACCTTGCTTATGTGGCAGACCGCTACCGAGTGCTGAATCAAGGGGGAAGTTTCGGGGATGGCTACGGTCCCATGCTGGTGGCGCGCGAGCCGATCCCGTTAGAGCGGTTAGCCGAATATACGATAGCCGTTCCCGGACGGCTTACCAGTGCCTACTTAGCGTTGCGCCTCTTGCTCCCCGAAGCCCAAACGATAGAGATGCCCTTCGACGAGATTATGCTCGCAGTGCTGGCGGGGCATGTGCCTGTGGGCTTGCTCATTCATGAGGGACAACTGACCCATCGCACCGCAGGACTGCACACCCTCGTCGATCTTGGAGTGTGGTGGCAAGAGCAGACCCGCTCACTTTGGTCAACCGACACCCTTCAGGGACTGCCTCTCCCGTTGGGGATCAACGCGGTGCGCGCGGACTTGCCTGAATGGGTTCAGCGCGAGATCGCGCGGGTGGTTCGCGAAAGCATTCGGCTGGGTCTGGAAAACCGTGAGCAGGCGATGGCGTATGCCATGCGCTTCGGACGCGGGATAGACCCGGCCACTGCCGACCGATTCGTGCAGATGTATGTGAACGACCTGACCCTAGATATGGGAATGCGGGGGCGACTGGCGATTACGGAGTTTCTGCGTCGTGGTGCCGAGGCGGGCATCGTGCCTATGACAACCCCACGCTGGCTGGAGGTGTAAGGTGGCACTCTACACCCACGCTTGGCGATTCCTACCCGATGGACGCTTTGAGTGGCAAGAGATCCCTCTGCGCCTGCCCACTGAAGGTGAGGTGCTGGTGCACCTGAGCGCATGTGGGCTCTGCACGGGTGAGGTGATGGACTGGTACATCCGCCAAAAGGCACCCCTTGTGCCAGGACACGAGCTGGTGGGGATCATTGAGTCGCTCGGTTCGGAAGTAAAAGGGTTTTGCGAAGGGCAGCGGGTCGTGGTGCATCATCATGCCCCGTGCGGTCAGTGCGCTCTGTGTCGGCGGGGCGCCTTTGTGCACTGCCCTACCTGGCGAGCAACACGGCTGGAACCCGGTGGGCTGAGCGAGCGATTTTTGGTACCACCAGAGATTGTGCGCGCCGACCTCATTTCTATTCCCGACACGATGCCCGACGAGGTGGCGGTTTTTACCGAGCCATTGGCATGCGTGGTCAAATCGCTTCGGCGGGCAGGAAGCCTACACAGGGCAACGGTCGCCATAATCGGCATGGGGGTCATGGGGATGCTCCATCTGTTGTTGGCGCGGGCTTGGGGAGCCCAGCAGGTGTTCGCAATCGATCGGCTACCGCACCGCCTGCAGGTTGCCGAATCGCTGGGGGCAGTGCCTGTAGAAGCCCCTGAGCCCGCGCATGCCATAGCAGCCATGCGCAAGCAGACGGATGGTCAGGGCGCCGAAGTGGTCGTCGTGGGTCCTGGCACGCTCGATGCGCTCGATCTGGGCTGGAAGATAGTGGCTCCCGATGGAGCAATCGTGCTGTTCACACCCGCCCCGCCAGATCTCCGCTACGCTCTCGACGGGTACGCGCTCTACTTCCAAGAGGTGCGCTTGATTCCTTCCTACTCCGCAGGTCCTATAGAAATGCGTCAGGCGGTTCAGTTATTACATGGGGGCTTGCCTGTGGCGGAACTCATCACCCACCGCTTGCCGCTGTCACAGGCGCCAGAAGGCTATGCGCTCTTGCGCCGTGCTGAGGCACTGAAGGTACTCGTCGTACCTTAGCGTGCGTGCCTCTGACGGAGCGTGAGTTCGGGAGTCGGCGATTGGGCGCGTACCCAATCGGGGCGTTTCGGATCGGGGGTCAGTTGGGCTTGGTGCGGTGCCGCAACCTGCCAGAACTTCAGCCCAGCGGGAAGTATCAACCAGCAGGGGTTCGTCGGCAGGCGTACGGTGAGCGTCTCACGCTCCAGCAGGCTTTCACGCAGTCCCATGAGGAAATCGTCGGGCTCGACGCCTCCCGCGATTCGCATCGCGCGCCCCAGAAGGGCACTCCCGTAGATCCGATCTGCGTAGAGCGCAAGCGCGAGATATTCCTCATAGCCTGCGCGTCGGCGTGAACGCCATCGAGCCGAGTTCAATCCCTCGCGTGCCACACGCTCCACCAGTGGGTGGTAGGCTCGACGGAGATAGCGTTCCAGATCGTCCACGCTGGCGCCCATGATCACCGAGGTGGGAATCGCCCCCGCTTGCACGCCCTCCCATAGGTGATAGAGAAACCACCGCTCACCCAAATCACCGTTCGCCCACGCCTCCGGCTCGACGAAAGAGTTGATAGGGGGCATAATCCAGTGTCCGTACTCGTGGGTCAGTTCGCGCACCCATTCGCGCGGGGGAACCTGCTCGGTGAGGTCATACAGATACAGGAGATTCTGCTGTTGCTCGGCGCCGGGCTTGCCCTCGACCATCAGAAACACGCGGAGCGTCTGCCCATAACGAAGCGAATGCTCTAAACCGAGCCGTGTTTGCGCCAGCTGATAACACTCCAAAAGCAGACGGCATGCGCGTTCGGCATACGCATAGAGGGGTTGGCGTTGGGCGTGCACCTCAAACAAAAGCACCCGCCCCGCTGCTTCCCAATACCCCTGCACTCGGTAGGGGAAGACCGCCTTGTAGAGGGGATCGGTAATCGGCTCATGGAGGGGGTCGGGACTGCCCTCTATCCGATACGGTACAGTGCGCTTGCCCTGCATGGTGCGAGTATACCTTAGCGCTGGGCAGGTCGGGGAGCGTGAGGCAAAATCGTGGCTAAGGCAGGCGGTTCGCCCGCAATTTGGAGCGTCGTGCCAGGATCGATGTAGGCATTGCGCACGAACCCCCAGCCTAAAATCGCCCCGCCCAACGCGGGTGAGGGGACTGCTCCTGTCAGCACGCCCGCATCAGGACGCTCCTCCGCCTGAACTGCAGTGCCTGCAGGGGGGACAACCGTGCCCTCAATCTGCATCGGAACCCAAGTGCGGTTCGTATGTCCGCGTGCGTGGATCCGCATCAGCACTTCCTGCCCTACATAGCACCCTTTCGTGTAGGAGATGTGCGTGCGCACGAACGGTTCGTCCATCTCGCCAGCGAGGGTGCGAGCGCTCATATCTATGCCCCATCGTGGAATGCCCGCTTCGTAGCGCAGCACCTCCGCTAAAGGCTCTTCGATGCGCCAGCATTCCGTGGCAATTAGCGCAGTTTGGAGCGTCTCCATCACCGTATAGGGCACCAATAGGTCTACTCCGCCGAAGCCTGTTCGGTCATGTCGGGCGAGGCGGATCTCGGCACCCTGCCAATACTGAAGGTGGTGGGTGAGCGGGGCAGGCGGAGGGGGTTCCATCTCCAGTTCTTCCAATACCGCATCCACCTGGCTTCCCTGAAGGCTCAACAGCCCGAGGCTTTCATGTTGGGGGCATACCTCCACATCGTCCAAGATAATCGCATCGTTCAATCTGTCGGAAATGGAGGCGTGGGTCTCAGGCGGGAGAATCAAAAGCGCTTCGTAGGGCGTTAGCAGAACTACCGTATCGGATAGCACATGCCCAGTGGGTGTGCAGAAAAGCGCGAAGAGACCGCCTCCCAGCGCGGCAGCCCGCAGGTCGTTGGTCAGTTGGGCCTGCAGAAATCGGATTCGGTCGGCGCCGCGCACCTGAAGGATGCCCCACTCTGTGAGGTTCATCCAGCCAGCGTAGTCGGCAACATGGGCGTAGGAAGCTCTCACGGCTGGCTTTCACCTCCCTGCCGCTTGCGACGCCAACCCGGCTCCCCCCAAACGACATCGGGCACCCCTGCACGATGGTTCGCTACTCGTGCCATCACAAACAACAGATCGCTGAGACGATTAAGATAGCGCACAAGCACGGCGTTCACCGTGCTGGATCGACTTAGATGCACTACCTCGCGCTCGGCACGCCGACACACCGTGCGTGCCAAATGCAGATAGGCGGAGCTATGGGTTCCACCGGGCAAAATGAACTGGCGCAGATGAGGCAACTCCTCCTCGAATCGGTCGATCGATTGTTCCATCGCCACGATGTGCGATTCGTCAATTGCGGAAAATTGGCTCGCTCGCTCTGGAGGGGAAGCCAACTCTGCCCCAATATCGAACAGCTCGTTCTGAATCCGCTCCACAATCGCCGAAAGCTCCCCGTCGTTTAAGTAGCACCGAACCACGCCTAAAACCGCATTCAATTCGTCCACACTGCCATAGGCGCAAACGCGCGGGTCATCCTTCGACACACGCTGACCCCCTATCAGCCCCGTTTCGCCCTGATCGCCCGTACGCGTGTAAATCCGCATATCCAAAGTGTACCCCGCTTGGGGTATCATCCGCAACACGCTCGGCTGGCAGACCCGCCTGCCCGAATATGGCGACCAAGTGGAATGCGATTGACCTGCCCACAGACGCCTCGACAAGATGCTTACAGACAAAAATCTGAAACCGCTTTGCGCCTCCTTGTTGTTTAAGGAATGGACAATCCCGTGATCGGGGTATACTCGAAGTGGCTATAAGTGCTGTTTCCACCCAAGTCCAGACGGAATCCGAACCGTCTCGTCCCCTGTCTCAGGGGGACGGACGCCCTGCACCGCTCCGCATTGTTCCTGAACTGTTCCATCAGATGGGGTAGTTGGGGGTATTTCCGCCCGATACCCGCGTCGAGCTATTAGAAGGAGCCATTCTCCAAATGCCACCTATTGGACCTGAGCACGGATGCACAGTAGATCAAGCTTTGCAGGTGCTGTATCGCACGACCAAGAAGAAAGGCTACTACATACGCGTGCAGAACGCCCTCCGCATTGGCGAGAGCGAGTTATTGCCAGATATTGCTGTGGTGCCTGGCAAGCCCAACGGCTATCGGGAGCGCCACCCCACGACAGCCTTGCTTATCATCGAGGTCGCCGATACCTCCATCGATTACGACCGTAATATCAAGAGCAGGGTTTATGCCCGTGCAGGTATTCCCGAATACTGGATAGTGAGCGTTAGGGCCCTTTTTGAGGGCGAAGAGTAGCGCTCAGAAGTGCCAGTCGATGTCAGTGGCTTCTTTGGCGTGTTCCTCAATAAACTGTCGGCGCGGTTCCACCTTATCGCCCATGAGGGTAGTGAAGATGCGCTCGGCTTCCATCGCATCCTCCAGTTGCACCTGCACAATCACGCGCTTTTCGGGGTCCATCGTGGTGTCGGCGAGGTCTTCGGCGTTCATCTCGCCCAGCCCTTTGAAGCGTGTGACCTGCACATTTTTCTTCTTGACCTTTTTGAGGATTTCGTCTAATTCCTCTTGGGTTTGGGCGTAATAGATTTCGCCTTTACCAACGCGCACGCGGAACAGGGGCGGTTGCGCAATATAGACATGCCCCGCCTCTATGAGCGGGCGCATATAGCGGAAGAAGAAGGTCAGCAGAAGGGTTCGGATATGCTCTCCGTCCACATCGGCATCGGTCATCAGCACGATTCGGTGGTAGCGTAGTCGGGAGATATCGAAACGGCTATCGGACTCTCCGCTAGTGGTGCCGTTGGCATCGACACTGATGCCCGTTCCTAAAGCGGTGATGAGCGAGCGGATCTCCTCGTTTTCGAGGGCTTTATCGAGTCGTGCCTTCTCAACATTGAGGATTTTGCCGCGCAGGGGCAGAACCGCCTGAAAGCGTCGGTCGCGCCCCATTTTAGCGGAGCCCCCTGCCGAATCGCCCTCTACCAGAAACAGCTCGCATTTGCTGGGATCGCGTTCGGTGCAGTCCGCCAATTTGCCAGGGAGTGAGCCGCTTTCGAGGGCGCTCTGGCGTTTGACCAGTTCGGCGGCTTTGCGTGCCGCTTCTCGGGCACGCTGGGCGGTGAGCGCCTTCTCCACAATTTTGCGTGCTACCGACGGGTTGCGCTCCAGATACTCGCTGAACGCCTCCCCCACGATGGAGTTCACCAGCCCCTGCACCTCCAGATTGCCCAGCTTGGTCTTGGTCTGACCCTCAAACTGTGGATGGAGCAGTTTGACCGCAATGACGGCTGTCAAGCCTTCCAGCACATCGTCGCCCGAGAAGTTGGCGTCCCTCTCCTTGAGGATGCCTGCTTTGCGGGCATACTGGTTGATGACGCGCGTAAGAGCTGTCTTGAAGCCCGTTAGGTGGGTGCCCCCTTCCACCGTGTGAATGTTGTTCGCGTAGGAGAGTAGGGTCTCCTGATAGCCTGTGTGGTACTGCAGAGCCACTTCCACTTCGGTATCCTCCCGCGCGTTGCGGAAGTAGACCACCTTATGGAGGGGGTCTTTATTCTCGTTGAGGGCTTCCACCAACGCCGCGATGCCTTTCGTGTAGTGAAAGACCTGCTTCGGCTTGCCGTTGAGTTCGTCGGTGAAGGTGAAGGTCACCTGCGGGTTAAGGTATGCCAGTTCACGGAGGCGTTTGATAAAAAGGTTCGGGTCGTATCGGTAGTCGCCAAAGATTTCACGATCGGCTAAGAAGCGAACTTTCGTCCCACGCTTGTTGGTGGGCTTGACCTTTTTTAGCGGGGTTACAGGCACGCCCCGTTGAAACTTTTGAGAGTAAAGGTAGCCCTCGCGTGCGACCTCCACTTCGAGCCACTCCGAAAGCGCGTTCACTACCGAGACCCCGACACCATGCAAACCTCCTGAGACGCGGTAGCCCCCTCCGCCGAACTTGCCACCTGCATGCAACATCGTCATCACGACCTCGACGCCAGGCAGACCCACTTCGGGGTGGATGTCCACGGGGATCCCGCGCCCGTTGTCGATGACCGACACACTTTGATCGGCATGCAACACCACATCGATATGGTCGCAGTGCCCTGCCAAAGCCTCGTCCACCGAGTTGTCCAGCACCTCCACGAAGAGATGGTGCAGTCCGCGAGTCCCCGTGTCGCCGATATACATTGCGGGACGCTTGCGTACTGCCTCCAACCCCTTGAGAACCGTCAGTTGCTGGGCAGTATACTCGGCTTCTACCACGCTCTGGAGTCCGTTAGTGGCGTCGCCGATAATCTCCACGCCTGTTGCCTCTACCGGAGGTTGGGGCTCTGGAATCTCGGTTCGGTTCGTTTTACGCTTGATCGCCATGCTTTTCTCTGCCTCCATCCCCTACCGATTGCGTGTCGACATGAGTATACCTGAAACAGAACGTCTGAGCGATAATGCCCCATCACAACTATCCGCGTTGGGTGGCGGCGTGCCAGCGGAGGAGCAGGGGGTCTGGGATGCCGGCTTCCGCGAATCCTTTTGCCCGCAGGCGACAGGCGGGGCAGGTGCCACAAGGCGGAAATCGCCCTTCATAACAGGTGTGGGAGTAAGCCAGTGCCTCCATCGCACCCACCTCCATCGCCAATCGGGCACTTTCTGCCTTTGTGAGGAACATGAGCGGGGTGTGAATGTGGATCTCCCACTCCATGCCGAGTTGGAGGGCTTGCTCCAGCGTGTCAAGGGTCGCGCGGCGGCAGTCGGGATAGCCAGAGTAGTCGGTCTGGCACATCCCACCGACCAGATGGTGGCACTCCAGTTGGTATGCCCAGGCGGCTGCCAGCACGAGGAAGAGCAAGTTGCGTCCGGGAACGAAGGTGTTGGGCAGGTTGCCCCGCCCCCCTGTCTCTTGGATTGGGGCGTCGGTGAGCAGGGCGGAATCCCCCAGTTGTTCCAGCGCGCTCACCTTCACGATTCGGTGTTGTGCTACCCCTGCCATCTGGGCGATTGTGCGCGCGGCGTCCAGTTCGATGCGGTGTCGCTGACCGTAATCGAAGCTGAGCGCATAGAGGGCGTCGAACCGTCTTTTTGCCCAATAGAGGCATGTGGTGCTGTCCTGTCCCCCAGAGAACAGTACCACTGCTGAGGGTGCGATCTGCTCGTTCATTGTTGTGGATACCTTACCGTACGCTCACTGATACGAATTATACCGTGCAGGATGGTTTCTAACAGCGAACACCGATGTGAGGGGCATACTCGGGAGGTGAGAGCGCGATGGGCATGAGACCATTATGGGGTAGTTGACTATAGCAAAAGCGAGGCTGCTGCAAGGCCAAGACCAAGGTACGCTGGCGCGTGACCTGAGGTGGGGGGCATTAGACCCCCCCACACCCCCTTTTCTGTAAAGGAGCTCTCCGGAACCCACCTCAGCGGTTCAGCAGAGTGCCCACATAGCGCAGAGCCTCGTTCGCACAGATGGGACAGTATCCACCTTGCTCCACCATGCGGTTGACCACTTCGTTGATTTTACGCAGCTGTTCAGGATCGGGTGTGCGTACGGAGGTGGTGATCTTCACCACATCTTTGAGGTCGGCGAACAGCTTGCGTTCGATAGCTTCGCGCAGGCGTTCATCACTGCCGATTTCGAAGCGCACGCCGCGGCGCGCCAGCGAGGCCACCGAACGCATAATCCCCTCGCGAAACTCGCGCTTGGCATTCTCGGAGACCCCAATCTGCTCTTCGATACTCCGCATCAGTTTCTCATCGGGGTCGACCTCCTCGCCCGTAATTGGGTCGCGCACTTTGGTCTTGTTGCAGTAGGCGTCCACATTGTCCAAGTAGTTCTCCAAGAGGGTGTGCGCGGCTTCCTCGTAGCTGTAGACGAAGGATCGCTGAACCTCTTTTTTGATCAGCTCGTCGTACTCTTTGCGCACATCATCGAGGAAGGTGAGCAGCTTCTTGCGTTCCTCGTCGTTGTTGGTGTATTCGGTCAGCCCGTCTCGAATGGAGCGTAAGATATCGATAGGCGTGATGCACTGGCGCCCCTTGACCATCGCGGCGGAGAGGCGATTCAGAATGAACCGAGGTGAGACACCCGAGAGCCCCTCTTCGGGGTACTCATCGCGCAGTTCCTTCACATGGCGTTGATCCCAATCACCGACTTGCTGCTCGCCATCGTAGAGCTTCATCTTGGTCATCAGCGACATGCCGCTTTTCTTAGGGGGCTTGAGACGGCTCAGCACGGCGAACATCGCCGCCACGTGCAGGGCATGCGGTGCGATATGCACCTTGGAAAGGTCTTCGGTCTCGTCGCTGAATTGCGATTGCTGGATGAGCTTGTCGTAGATTCGCACCTCTTCCGACACACGCAGGTTGTACGGCACTTTGACCACGAACATGCGGTCGATCATCGCCTCGTTCTCTTTATTAGAGAAATAGGCGTTGTATTCGTACTCGTTGGTATGGGCGATAACGACCACATCGGTATAGATCAGGGCGAATCGCCCGATTTTAATCATCTGTTCGCCGGCGACGGTGTTCAGTTCGTAGAGGAACCGCTTGTCCGCCTTGAGCATCTCGATGAACTCCATGATCCCGCGATTGGATTTATTCAGCTCGCCGTCGAAGTTATAGACACGCGGGTCCGATTCGACCCCGATCTGGGTCAACAAGCTCAGATTGACGCTGCCAGTCAGCTCCGAAACATCCTGCGACTTGGGGTCCGAAGGCTTGAAGGTTCCGATGCCGATGCGTTCCCTCTCGGAGAACTTGATGCGCACAACGGGCACATTCTCGATACGCTCGCCCCACTCATTTTTGAGTTTCCACTGGCACACGGGGCAGAGGTCACCTTCGATATGCACCCCAAACTGGCGTTTGAAATCGGCGCGCAACTCTTCAGGGACTAAGTGGAGCGGTTCCTCGTGCATGGGGCAATCTTTGATGGCATAGACGGTGCCTTCGTCGGTGCGAGAGTAGCGCTCCAGCCCGCGCTTGAGCATGGTCACAAGGGTCGACTTCCCCCCACCAACCGGACCGACAAGGAGCAGAATCCGTTTGCGCACATCTAGCCTGCGTGCGGCAGGGGCGAAGTATTCCTCTACCAGTTGCTGGAGGGTGCGCTCCAGGCCAAACAGTTCGGAGGTGAAGAATCGGTACTCGCGCGGCTGTCCCTCGCCGCGTTCATCGACGCCCGCGCTCAGAATCATATCATAGATGCGTGCATGAGCCAGGTTCGCCACCTTCGGATTCTTCTGGACGATCTCCAGATAGTCCCGAAAAGTGCCTTCCCATGCCACCTGTTTTTCCAGACGGCGTTGCTCTTCAATCTGGCGCAAGAAATCCGATGCGCTCATCATTTTTACCCCCTTAGTGGGTCGAGTGCATGGTCACTGCCCCCTGCTGGAACGGTTCCCCCGATGCCACTCACCATGATTATCGGTTAGACTCTCCAACGGTTGCAGGGAGTTCCACGCCTTTGTAGAGGAATTGTTCCATAGACGCCGAGAAAAACCCTAAAGCCTCTCTGGCGTGCGGAGGCAACTTTGCCGATGCACCCAATTGTGAAGGATAGCCCCTCTATGATGGGGCGCCCCACCTAATATTATACTACGAATTTCGTGCGGGGCGGGTTTCGGTACGCTAGCTTTCGAGGGGTTCCTCCCTCACACTGAGGAATCACCTACCCGCAGATTGGGGAAAGAGTAATCGGTATACACCCGCACAGAGTAAAGACCCTTCGCATTCATGATGGCTCGATGCGGAGGGGCATCGAGTCGTTCACTTCCAACCACAGCACAACGCGCGTGTAGGTCTGATCCTTTGTGGTGAAAGCAAGCAGATAGCAGTCGCGACGGTTGTATTTCACACGCCGAACGGGTTCTGCTCTCGCGCCTTTGAAGAGGCGTTGAATATCCTTCGCAATCCACCTCTTGGACGCGCCGCCGGGAGCCCCGGGCTTGAGCCCTGGGGAGGAGGCGGCGCTCCCTCCCTTCCATCATCATGTGGTATAATGCGAGCATGCGGACATCAACGCTGCCAGGAATATCCGCAACCGCTATACCGTCTCTCGGGACGGTGGGCCGTCGTCAACCGGCCCCGAAGCCCTGCCCGGCTTGCCGGGCGAGGGTAAGCCCCCGGCTTTAGCCGTGGGGTAGTTGACTCTAGATCGGTTCGGAAGAAGTCGGCTATTTCGGGATCGTCCGTCGCGTAGGTGCGGTGGATCAATCCTTTGCGTGCATGAACTTTCTATCCTTATCGGGATTGTAGATCAGTACAGCGCCGTTACTGAAAGGGTCGCGCTGAATAATGGTCAACTTGCGGTAGGGCGGCTTGAGCAGTTCCAGTTTGTAGACCTGCTTCTCGCCCAGTTTATTGGTGCGGGGGTCGCGCTGTTGGAGCTCCCAATGATAGGCATAGGCACGCGTCGTGCGTGCCTTCTGCACAAGCCGATTCAGCACTGTTTGGGGTGTAGGCTCCGCTTGTGCCCACAGCACTATTAGCATCAGAAAAATAATCCCTCAGAGCCCGATAGAGCGCATCGCTAAGACTCCTCCGCAAGGAACTGTTGCAAGTAGCGCCGGCCGATGAGAAACCCTTCCTCACGCCCTACGGCGCTATCTTCGTGTTCGATAGAAAGGACCCCATTGTAGCCGACGCGTCGCAAGGCACCGATATACTCGCCCCAGCGCACCAGTCCCAACCCCGGAATCACGTAACGCCACCAACCCGTTCCCTGATTGCCCACATATTCCAGCCGCTGACGCATCACCTCGGTGTCTTTGGCATGCGTGTGGAAGATTCGTGAGCCGAACAGAAAGACTGCGTTAATGTAATCGATCTGTTGCCACAGCAAGTGTGAGGGGTCAAAGTTCAGCCCGAAGTTGGGCGCAGGCACCACCTCGAACAGCCGTTGCCAGTGATCCAACGCCTGAATATTGGTCGCAAACCAGTTTTCCAACGAGAGGTTGATGCCCCGTTCCCCGGCGTACTCTGCCAGAGGGCGAAACACTTGGGCACAATCCTCTTCGATGGTCTGCATCTTGCTTTTACTGGGCACAGGATGCCCTGCCAGCGTGCAGACAACCGACACTCCCAGGGCATGCGCGATATCAATCGCTTTGCGCACGCCGTCGTTGTTACGTTGGCGTTCTGCGGGATCGGGATGAGTGTTGTTGGTGTAGAAGGCTATCGCGGAGAGCCTGACACCCGTCGTTTCCATCAGGCGTTTGAGCCTGTCAAGGTCTGGGCTCTCGAGGTTTAGGTGGGGATGTCCGTATCCGCAAGCCAACTCCAACGACCTGAAGCCGTGCTGGCGTGCGAACTCAAAAACTGTCTCGATCGGTTCGTTTCCGAACGGTGCGGTCAGAATGCCAACATGCATTGTCTTCTCCTCAGAACGCGGGTTTCACCCAAACCGCAAAATCTCCTGCTATCCACTGGAACCAAAATTGAACAGCACAATCAACAGATCCGCATCATCCACCGTGCCATCGTTATTGAGATCTGCTGGCGACTCACTTTGCCCAAAGTCGAACAGCACACTCAGCAGGTCGGCATCGTCGGTCTGGTCATCGCCGTTCACATCGCCATTGACGGTAAACTGAAGAGGCAGGTAAGCGAACCCGCTTGCGCCGACTGTGACATTCGACACGCTCACCGATAAGTAGGAGCCTGCTTTGGCACGCACCGTGTAGGTACCCGATGCAGCAATCCGCTCGGAGAACTGCCCATAAGCATCCAACTGTGTTGCAATCGTCTCCACAGGAGTGCCGTTCTGCAGGAGAGTGAGACTCAAGGGCACACCGAGTGGGAGACCTGCACGCCCATTCAAAAGCACACGCCCGTTCAGAATCGGAGGCGGGTTCACAGGACGGATGCGGTAAACCCGATTGGCAAAGAGCGAGACCCCATATAGGTAGCCGTCCGGACCAATTTTGAGATCGGTCACGATCCCCCAGTTGGTTCCCCAAGTGAGACTGTTGCGCTCGGTGGCTGTATCGGCAACGCGATCGGCTAACGCGCCCGTTAGGTCAAAGTCATCGCGTGTGGACTTCAGTCGAAACAGGTAAAGCTGTCCGTTGTTCGACTCCCCTACCACTGCCTGGTCGCGTAAGCTCGAATCGAAACGCGCAGAACGCAAAAACTGGATACTGGTGACCCCTATCGGTGTCAACCACGAGAAGAGGGGGTCAGCATAGTAGGCGTTGGGCAGATAGACCAAATCGCTGGCGTTGTAGGGGGTGTTGCCGTTCTCGGCATAGGTAGCATTGCGGGAATCGGGTCCCATAATCTTGAGCCATCCACTATTGAAGCCCCGTTCGACAAGGTTGATCTCGTCGTAGACATTCGGTCCGTTTTCGGTCAGCCACAAGCGCGCAGTCAGTGCATCGAACACCATGCCGAAGCTGTTGCGAATGCCGTACGCCCATAGCCGTTGGATACGCTCATTTGCATGGGAAATAAAGGGGTTATCGGGTGGGATGGAACCATCAGGGTTCAGGCGGAAGATCCCGCCAACCCCTGCAGCGGCTGTGGTGCTAGTGTTCTGTTCGATGCGCCCGTTGGTAAGCGTGCCCCGATTCAAATCGCCCGTGACCCCATACAGCAAGCCCTCCGGACCGAACAGAATCACGCCGCCATCATGGTTGGGTCCGTTGTTCTGGCTGGTATCGCGCGGAAAAGAGACGATAAGGGTGGGATTCGCCAAACTGGAGCCGTTCCAAGTGTAGCGCTCCACACGATTGTCTGTCCAGGCGGATTGGGTCGAGGTATCCGTTCCCGTACTGGAGCGGGTGTAGTACAAATAAACATAGCCGTTGCTGGCGAAATCTGGGTGAAGGGCAATCCCTAAAAGACCGCGCTCGCTGGCGTTGTTCACGGGCAAATCCAGCACGGTAGCAACCACCGCCCCATTCTCCACAAGCTTGACCCGCCCTGTGTTTTTCTCAATCACAAAGAAGCGGTTCGCCTCTGCAGGGTTAAGAAACGCAATCGCAATAGGGGTGGTCAGTCCCGAAGCGACGACTATATCGTATGTAAGGCTCGTATCGACCAGTGCCTGCCCATAGACGCTCCCAATAAGGCTCCATAAACCCACCCAAAGGCTCGTTCTTATTCGCATGATGCTATTATAGCCCATTTCGGTGTGGATGCAGATGCGAGCCAGCGATTGGAGAACACGCCGTACAAGCAGGAACGGTAGCAACAGTACCGAACCTATGGGCGGAGGTGCAAAATGGTTATCACCAACTTAGCAGAGGTGCCTGGCTATCGTACGGTACGCGTGTTAGGCATCGTCAAAGGCAACACGGTGCGTGCGACCCACTTGGGGCGCGATATCTTGGCTTCGCTCCGCCAGATTGTAGGCGGCGAACTCAAAGAGTACACGGAGATGTTAACCAATGCACGGGCAGAGGCGGAACAGCGCATGATAGAAGAGGCAACCAAGCTCGGTGCAAACGCCATCGTGAATGTGCGCTATGTCTCTGGCAACATCACGCAAAACTCCGCCGAAATTTTGGTCTACGGAACCGCGGTCCGTATCGAGCCGATAGGAGCGTGAAGCCGATGCAGTTGGCAGGGCAATTCGCCTGGGTCACAGGCAGTGTGCAGAGGTTGGGCGAAGCTATCGCTTGGCGATTAGCACAAGAGGAGTGCCGAGGACTGACCCTGATGTGTAGGCGGAGCGTCTGACACGGGTGGCACGCGCCCTTTAGGAGACCTAACCCCACTGCCGCACGCTCGCTCAGCCGTGCGATGGCCGGTCTGAAGCGGAGGTTGCCAAGACCGTTCGGCGCACGGTGCAACGTTTGGACAGTTAGACCTCCTTGTAGCGAACGCAGGCGTCATCCACTCCGCATCCCGCGCTTGCGGGCGGACTTCCAGCGGTCATGTAACCAGAGCCACTGGTCGGGATAGCGGCGGATGTAGCGCTCCAAAATGTCGTGTAGGGCTTGCATAATCCGCTGGCTGTCGGCTCGTATATCCCCTGTGGGCTCGAAGCGGAGCGGGGGCAGAATCTCTACCCGATGGTAGTCGCCGGGCAGACGCACATTGAACAGCGGCACTATCGGCGCGCCAGTCCGCAGGTGAAAGATTGCAGGGCCGGCAACACTGCCCGCCTTCTGACCGAAAAACTCGACGAAAACATCGCCTGCGTTCTGATCGGGCAGGATGCCGACCGCCTCGTTATTGCGAAGCGCTTTGAGAACGGGGCGCGCAGCATGCCCGCGCGGAATCACCTTGTACCCACTGCGTTCTCGAATCAGTGTGACCAGCGCGGTGGCGGCAGGATCGTCAGTATCCCGAGCGATTACCGAGATGGGATAGCCTCGCATACACAGATAGCGCGCCATCAGCTCCCAGTTGCCAAAGTGCCCCGTAATCAACAAAACGCCTTTGCCCTCGCGAAACGCCGAATCGAGAAACTCCAATCCTTCCACCTGCAGGCGCTGCTCAATCTGGGGCAAGGTCATCGAAGGCGCTTTGAGGAACTCTGCCAGTGCAACCCCGAAGTTGCGAAACACGCGCCTAGCAGTGGCCTTCACCTGCGCCTGCGACCATTCGGGGAACGCCCGCTGAAGATTCGCAAGTGCCACGCGCCGATACCGCCCCACCAGCCCATATCCCAGCAAGCCGAGCCCTGCGCCCAATCGGATCGCCACTCTCATCGGAAGCCAGCGAAACACGCCCCACGCCCTATACAAGCCCCACCTGCCGAGAACTTGTTGAACCTTTTTCGGAACCGAAGCGCCTTGCGCCATGTCCAAAATAGCATACCCTACTCCGACAGTATGATAACCTTGTGGAATTGGGGTATAATGTGCTTTGTGGAGGAGACAACAATGCGACAGCGCGGTTTCACCCTTATCGAACTGCTGGTAGTGATTGCGATTATCGCTATCTTGGCTGCCATCCTATTCCCTGTATTTGCGCAAGCGCGTGCTAAAGCGCGCCAGACCATGTGCCTCAGCAACAATAAGCAAATCGGGCTTGCTACGATGATGTATGTTCAAGATTATGACGAGGTGTACTCCCCCGCTGAGATTGCCACAATTCCTCCTGCGGGTTTCTGTGGTGGGGGGTATACAACTTGTACCTCGATAGGGTTTCTTTATTGGCTCCAGCCTTACTCTAAAAATAACCTCTACTCCAAGTGCCCCGATGCGAAGACGCCCGACGAGTCGCAGGCTACGGGGCGTCGTCTTGTGTGCGAAGGGCGTATTGGCTACGGGGCTGCTTATCCCTCCCCGATGGGCTACCTGTGGGCATGCGGTAGCCCGTGGAGTGTCCCCAGTAAGGCGATGGCTGCGTTAGAAAAGCCTGCCAGCCATGTGCTGGTGATGGATGCGATCCCGAGCGGAGTCAACAGCTACCCTTTGTGGGCACAGTATGGATACTACATGAATGTCGTTTACTCACCTTTCCCCTCAGCGCAAGGGCTCAATCCAGGGGCAGGGTTCCATCAGCGTCCCCATGGACGCCACGCACGCTTAGTTACGGTTACCTACGCAGATGGACACGCGAAGGCGACCCCATTCGAACAGCTCTACGGTCTACCAGAGCAGGAGTGCGAGCGCAACAACAACACCTACTGCTCGCAGATCAACCTAAATCCAAGTCAGTACCCCGATCTTTGGGATAAGTGGCAATAATGAGCTCGCTGGATGTGCGGTGGTTAGACCCTGCGCGCGTTGTGGTGGAACGTGTGCCCGAAAGCCGACACATCCGCATCCGCTTGGAAGATGGGGCAGTGCATGAAGATGTACAGTTTGCGCGTGCCTTTCCCTTTTCCAATCCCCACCAATATATCAGTGTGTTGACCTTCGAGGGCAAAGAGATTGGAATGTTCCGCTCATTGGACGGGATGGCATCTCCGTCGCGAAGCCTCGTTGAAGAGGAGTTGGCGCAGCGGTACTTTATCCCCGTGATCCAAAAGATTTATTCGCTTGTTGAAGAGTATGGTCAGCTTCGGTGGGAGGTTGAGACCGATCGGGGCAATAGGGTCTTCTATGTGCGCAATTGGCGCGACAATGGGCACGAGCTCTCCCCTGTACGCTACCTTATCGTGGCAGTAGACGGGAGCCGATACGAAATCCGCGACTATACTGTGCTCGACGCACGCAGTAAAGCGTGGCTGGAAAGGCTGGTGTAGTAGCCATCTCGATCTTCCTTGAGCCCACCGCTTCTAACAGGGGTAAAATCTCATGGGTGTTGGCTGTGACGAAGAAGCAGGAGGGCTTGCGCTTAGACGAGCGGAAGTCGGCGATTCTGAGAGCGGTTGTGCGCGACTATCGCCATCCGCTGGGGATTAAGCCTGCTACCGTGCGCAACGAGCTGGCACGAATGACCGAGATGGGCTATTTGATTCAGCCCCATCCGAGTGCGAGGCGGCTTCCGTCCACGCAGGGGTACCGCTACTATGTCGAACACCTGCGTTCAGAGGTGCGCCGACTGCGCTTGGAACACTCCCTCCGTCGCGCGCCGCTACAGACTGGCGAAAGCCTGAACGAACTGCTGGAAAGCGCACTTCAGACCCTCGCCCGTGCCAGCCGATATACCGCCTTCGCCACGGTTACTCACGATGACCGCATGCAACTCTTACGCTGTGTGTTGACTCACTGTGGGCGTCAGCGCGCCCTGCTGGTGGCTGTCTTCGAACATGGCTATGTCGAAAGCCGCGTCGTGGAGTGCCCCCATCCTATCTCGTCGCGCATCTTAGAACGCTTGCAAGGTGTCTTGTGTGCGCTGGTAGAGAGGCAGACGGTACAGTTCTTGACGACGCTTTCGCCGCAACACTCTCCCCCCATGGAATCCCCTGCAGAACGCGAGACGCTCGCACTGCTCCTCAAAACGGTTCAGAGTATCGCCCAAGAGGCTGCTGATAGCGAGCTGCACTACGAAGGTCTCACCTACCTCCTGCTCCAACCTGAGTTTCAGCGTGCCATGCGCCAGGTGGAGGCGCTGATGCATCTCCTGGAGGCGCGCAAGAGCCTCTACCGCTGGCTGGAACGCCACGCACACCCACACGCCACCGTCACCATCGGCGAGGAACACCCCTCTGAGCCCCTTCAAGCGTTTAGCCTTGTGTTCGCCCGATACTGCGTGGGAACGCGTCCGGGTGGAGTCCTTGGCATTATCGGGCCGACCCGCATGGACTACGACCATGCCGTGCCCACAGTGGAGCGAATGGCGCAAATGCTCAGCACGGCACTCACTCAGACCCTCTATTCCTAATGCTATGGTCCTCGTTATCGATAACTACGATAGCTTTACCTACAATTTGGTGCAATATCTGGGCGAACTGGGCGCCGAAGTACGCGTGGTGCGCAACGACCAGCTGGATGTCGACGCGGTGTTGACACTAAAGCCCGAACGAATTGTCATCTCGCCAGGACCTTGCACGCCCGACGAAGCAGGTATTAGCGTGCCTTTGATCCGTGCGTGTGCGGGCAAAGTGCCTGTGTTGGGGGTCTGTCTGGGTCATCAAAGCATCGGTCGGGCGTTTGGGGGCGAGATCGTTCGCGCCCCGCAACCGCTGCACGGTAAAGAGTCGCGTATCCTCCACCGAGGAGTCGGCGTGTTCACAGACCTGCCGAACCCGCTCACCGCTATCCGTTACCACTCGTTGGTGATCCGCCGTGAGAGCCTGCCTCCCGAACTTGAGATCACCGCAGAATGCCCCGACGACGGCACGATTCAAGGCGTGCGCCATCGCCTCTACCCCATCGAGGGGGTTCAGTTCCACCCCGAATCGATCCTGAGCGAATCGGGCAAACGCTTGTTGGAAAACTTTTTGAACCTGGGCTCTGGCCCGCTCTAAGACAAATCGGGTATAATTCCATAGGAACATGGCAAAGCAACCAACCGATCCTACAAAGCAGAATGCCCAAACGCCTGTGATGGGTGAGCGTAGCTTTACGGACGATCTGCATGCACTGTTGGAAGTTCTTCCGCCTTCCATTCGCCAGTGGCTCGAGGAACAGCCCGATCTCGACACTCTGTTGGAGGTCGTGCTGGATCTGGGGCGCATGCCCGAGGCCCGCTTTATGAAGAGCACCCTACGCCTCGATTCCGCCCAGACGGAAGAATACGACCTCAAGTATGTCGAGGAACGCATCGGTGAGTTTGGCAAGGACAACCGTGCGGGCATTCCGCGCACGCTCCACCGAATCTCGGCGATTCGCAATCGGCAAGGGCGCATCATCGGGCTGACCTGTCGCGTAGGGCGTGCCATCTTCGGTACTATCGATATTATCCACGATATCGTCGCTTCTGGCAAGAGCATCCTGATGTTGGGTAAGCCGGGCGTGGGCAAGACCACCCGCTTGCGCGAAGTAGCACGCGTGCTAGCAGACGAGTACGACAAGCGCGTGATTATTGTAGATACTTCTAACGAAATCGCAGGGGATGGCGACATCCCTCACCCCGGCATCGGCTTCGCCCGACGCATGCAGGTGCCAGAACCCAGCCTCCAGCACGCCGTGATGATCGAAGCGGTCGAGAACCATATGCCCGAAGTGATTGTCATCGATGAGATCGGAACCGAGCTGGAAGCCTACGCCGCCCGCACAATCGCCGAACGCGGCGTCCAGCTTATTGGAACCGCCCACGGCACGACCCTCGAAAACCTGCTGATGAACCCCATCCTCTCCGATCTGGTGGGCGGGATCCAGACCGTGACCCTCTCCGATGAGGAGGCGCGCCGACGCGGCACCCAAAAAACCGTGCTGGAACGCAAAGCCCCCCCAACTTTCGATGTGGTCATCGAAATTCTGGACTACCATCGCTTGGCGATCCACCACGATGTGGCACAAACGGTCGACCGCATGTTGCGCGGTAGCCCCCCACGCCCCGAAATCCGTGTCCAAACCGATACAGGCACCTACGAGATTGTTCAGCGGAGCGACCTCCTGCCACGCGCCTCGGAGGTAGCCGAGTCGGGTCTGCCTGAGCCGACCCTGCGCCCCGCCTCCACCGTCCCGCCAGGAGGCACCCCTCGCAGGAACATCACGCGCATCTTCCCCTATGGAGTCAGCCGTACTCGGCTGGAGAAGGCACTCCGGGATATGCGCGTGCCTGCGTATGTCGCACGCGATGTCGCCGACGCCGATGCGATGGTGGTCATGCACTCCACCTATCAGCGTCGCCCGCCTAAGGTGCGCGAAGCCTTGCAGAAGCAGATTCCTATCGCTGTCGTGCGCAGTAATACCTATGCCCAGTTAGCGCACGCCATGCACGAGCTGTTCCAAAAACCGCATACCGACGAGAGTAGCGAAGAGCGCGCCCTGCGAGAAGCAGAGGAGGGCGTGGAGTATGTGCTGAGCACCGCCCAGCCCTATGAACTCGCCCCACAAAACAGCTACCTGCGTCGGCTCCAGCACCAACTCATCGAAAAGTACCGACTGCTCTCAGAAAGCGTGGGCGAGGAACCACGCCGCCGCGTGCGAATCCTGCCCATCTACGCAGACGAATGCGATGAGTAATCTATGAACCGTGCCCCTTTCATCACCTTCGAGGGCATCGAAGGTGCCGGCAAAACCACTCTCGCTCTGTGGCTCGCAGAACGGCTCAAGGAGACCCAGATCCCATGCCTGCTTACTTATGAACCAGGCGGGAGCGAAATCGGCCATCTCCTGCGCCCACTCCTGCTGAATACCCCCCTCGAGCCAGCCACCGAGCTCTTTCTATTTTTGGCAGACCGTGCCCAACATGTCGCTCGTATCATCCGTCCCAACCTCGAAGCAGGCACATGGGTACTTTGCGATCGCTACACCGACTCGACGCTGGCGTATCAAGGCTACGCACGCGCCCTGGATTTGAACTGGCTCCGAATCCTCAATCAGTTAGCCACCGATGGGCTCGAGCCCGATCTCACGGTGTTGATCGACCTGCCCGTCGAGGTGGCTCTGCGACGCGCCACCCACCGCAATCGCTTCGAAGCCCAAGAATTGGCGTTCCACGAAGCGGTTCGGCATGGCTACTTGCAGGAATCTCAGCGTGCGCCTCAAAGATTTTTAATCTTAGACGGCACACAACCCTTATACATCCTGCAGGAGCAGTTATCGGAGACGCTTTGGGCACGCTGGAACATTCGCATCGCAGGCAGGAGGGAATGATGAAGCTGGTTATTGCGGTCATCCACAATCGCGACAAGGGGCGGGTGATGGACGCATTACTGGAAAGCCGGTTCAAGTTCACACAGGTCGCCAGCACAGGCGGATTCCTACGCGAGGGCAACACCACCCTGCTGATTGGAGTCGAGGACTCGGCGCTGGACGATCTGTTGCGACTGCTGGAACAGAATTGTCGTACCCGTGAGCAGTTTGTTAACCCGATGCCTCCCGATACCGCCCCTATAGGCTCCTTTTTGCCGACCCCGATAGCAGTGGAGGTGGGGGGCGCTGTGGTGTTCGTGCTGAATGTAGAGCGGTTTGAACGATTTTAGCTATGCGACGCCTCACCGAGCTGATTATCCGTCCCGAAGCAACCGCCACATGGATACGCGCAATGCTCCAACGCGCCCAGCCATCTCAGGCAATTCTGGTGGTGGGGACACCCGGTGTCGGCAAGCGCACTTTGGCGCGAGCGCTGGCACGGGCATGGCTCTGCCTTCAGCGAACGGCAGAGGGCGCATGTGAACACTGCAAATCGTGCCGTAAATGGTCTACCGAAGAGACCCACCCCGACCTGCGTGTGTTGCGTCCCAGCCCCGACCAGATAAAAATCGAATCGGTTCGCGAAGCACGCCAGTGGACGCAGTTCGCGCCAGCCGTTGCTCCGTTTCGATTCGTTCTTATCGAAGAGGCGCATCGCCTAAATCCCGCTGCCGCCAACGCCTTGCTAAAGACCTTAGAAGAGCCTCCACCACGCTACCACTTCCTGCTCACCAGCCCCACCAGCGACCTGCTAATGCCCACCCTACTGTCGCGCTGCCAAATTGTGAGGCTCGGCTTGCTTACGCCTGTAGAGCTCGCCCAAATCTTGATCCAGCGGGGCGTCGAACCCACTATTGCCCAGCGGCAAGCGGAACTGGCAGAAGGGGCTATTGGACGCGCCTTGCGATGGAGCGAATCGCCTACCGCCTCCGAATGGCAAACTCTTACCCAGTTGGTAGACCTGTTTGCGGAACTGGGGACTGCTCCCACAACGCGTGCCCTCCGTATGGCGGAGCAGTTCCGAACGCTCTGCAGACAGCTCGAGAGTGCCACCGATGACCAGTCGGCGCGCACCGCACTGGCAGTCGGACTGGAGTATCTTTTGGCGTGGTATCGCGAGAGCCTTGCGTTAGAAACCAACAAGATACGATTCCGTTCCTACCAGTCAGCGTTGGAACGGCTGGCTCAGCGCGTGCCCGCTCCACAGCGCATCCGGAGCATCGAACGCATCATCGAAGCGCGCCATGCCCTCCTCGGCAACGCCAACGCGCAGATTATCACCGAAGATCTCTTCATATACCTGTTAGGAATAGGGGAACCCCACCGCGCCTAAGAGCCTATCCGAAAACTGTTTTTTCACAGGGAGGGTTAGGGTGGGGATTCGACACCCAATCCCGAAGTGGAACAACACCCTCAGCAGGTCGGCGTCTTCTACCACGCCGTCACCGTTCACATCTTCTGGCAAGCCCGACTCACACTGACCAAACGCAAACAGCACCGCCAGCAGATCGGCACCGTCTACACAGCCATCGCCATTCACCTCGGTGAAGAACGGATTGCGTGCCACTACTACAGTACCGTCTGTACGCCCGTAGAAGAACAACCGACCATCAGGCGAGAACTGGATGGAACGCACAGCCGTGCCTGTTTCCTGATTATAGGTGCGCCCTAAAGTGCCATCCAACACCCGCCACAACCTGATGGTGGCATCCCAACTCCCACTCGCCAGCGACTGCCCATCGGGCGAGAAGGGAACAGAGTAGACCCAATTCGTGTGCCCTGTGAGGAAATGTACCGATTCCTCATCGTTTACCTCATGGCTTGGATGTGTCAACTACCCCACGGCTAAATCCGGGGGCTTGCCCTCGCCCGGCAAGCCGGGCAGGGCTTCGGGGCCGGTTGACGACGGCCCACCGTCCCGAGAGACGGTATAGCGGTTGCGGATATTCCTGGCAGCGTTGATGTCCGCATGCTCGCATTATACCACATGATGATGGAAGGGAGGGAGCGCCGCCTCCTCCCCAGGGCTCAAGCCCGGGGCTCCCGGCGGCGCGTCCAAGAGGTGGTGAAGCGAGCTTCTGCTTGGTCTGCGTGTAGGAAGTGGTGCGCTTCGTGTTGGTTATATATAGCCCATTTTTTGGGCGTTTGTCAATGGGTTGCGTCCTTGATAAGGTCGATTTTGGCGTATCTGTATCTCTACGAGGCAACTGCTAGTATGGAATATGGGGCTGGTGGTGCGTCTTTTGTGTGGGTTGTGTGTGCTGGGGGTAGGTGTGGGAAGATGGGGACAACTCAAGGTCGAACATCCCTACCCCCCCTTGACAAACCTGTCAGCCGTTGGGTATTATATTGAGCGATGGTCAAAATTGACTGCCGGTTGTATATGACTTGGTGTTCAAATAGATGTTTCTTATGGATATGAATAAGCCCGTTATTGTTGGGAATCGGCGAGAGCGTCGCAAGGAAGAGACACGCCAAAAACTTATCGATGCGGCGCTCTCGCTGATGCAGGAAAAACCGTTCGACCAGATCTCTGTTGAAGAGATCACCGAACGCGCCGATGTCGCTAAAGGCACTTTCTTCAACTACTTCCCCACCAAAGAACATCTCCTCTTGAACTACTTAAACGATATGGTTGAGGAGGTCTATGTGTTTCTGGATCAACTCCAACCAGAAACCGCAGAAAGCCAGTGGGAGGTGTTGCGTCAGGTGATGCGCTTCATCGCCGAGCATGACGGACGCTCTCTGGCGCTGACTCGCTCTATGTTTGCGGCGTGCTGTCATAGTGAGCCTCTCAGGCAGATGATATCCGCTATGATTCAGGAAGCCACCCAGCATGCCCTTCAGGGGTTCCAGCTGGGACAAGATCGAGGGGAGTTCCGCCGCGATGTGAGCGCCGAGAAGCTGGCACACTATGCCGTACGATTGTACCGTATCTGCCTAACGGAGTGGATCATGGAGCAAAGCCCGCTTTCCCTGCCCGAACTGGTTGAGCGAACCTTAGAGTTTTTCAAGCCCGCATTTGTCAACATGGAGGGACACCGATGAAGCGTTCAAGTACCGGGAGCATGCTGGTGACTGCCGCCTTTGGTCTTGCGTCGCTTGCCTTTCCACAGGGCGCGCCGCTTCGCTTAGAGGAGGCAATCCGAATCGCACTGGAAAACAATCGTCAGGTACGCATTAGCGAGCGCAGCGTCAAGAAGGCGCGCGACCTAGTAAGCGAAACGCGCAACGCAAACCGATTCCAAATCCAAGCGAACGCCACCTACACGCGATTCGACCGCGTCGCCACCGCCCGTTTCGGACCGCAACCAATCCGACTGGGAAACCTCGAAAACCGCACGGCGCGCATCGTGCTGACCCAGCCCATCGACATTAGCGGGATTATCCGAACTGCCGTGCAGGTGGCCACGCTGAGCTATCAGATTGCGGAGTTAGACTACCAACGCACGCGCAACGAGGTTATCTTGCAGGTGACAACCGCCTATCAAGCGGTGGCACGCGCCGAGGAGTTCGTGCGCGTTGCAGAGGAGGCTCTGAAAAACGCTCAGGAACGACTCAAAGTCGTTCGGGCACAGGTCGATTCGGGGGTCGCTGCTCGGTTCGACGTGTTGCGGGCGCAAACCCAAGTCGCACAGAACGAGCAAGCCATGTTGAGTGCCCGCAACCAACTGGATTTGGCACGCTCGGCTCTCAACAATCTGTTGGGGCGTCCGCTTGATACCCCCTTCACCGTCGTCAAGCCCGAGCGCTTGCCCGAATTCCATAGCGATCTCGAGAGCCTTATCCAGCAAGCGTTGGCACAGCGTCCCGAAGTGCTAGCGGTGCAGCGCAGTGTAGAACTGGCGCAAGCGAACATCCGCAACGCACGACGCGGCGAACGACCGACCCTCGCCCTTACAGGACAGGCAGACTTCAACCTCAATACCACGCCCTTTAACCCCCGACGCGAGTCGTACACCGGAATCTTAGTCCTCTCCGTTCCTATATGGGACGGCGGGATCACGCAAGCGCGTGTCGCCCAAGCACGCGATGACCTCGAAATCGCTCAACTGCAGCTCCAGCAGGTTCGCGAAGGGGTCGTTTTAGAGGTGCGCAACGCCTACCTCAGCCTGATCGATGCAAAAAAGCGGCTCGAAGTCGCCCGACAGGGACTGGAGGTCGCCACAGAGGCGCTTCGATTGGCGCGGGTGCGATTCGAAGCAGGCGTGTCGCCTCAGCTGGAAATCAGCGATGCCGAGCTGGCGTTTACACAGGCACAAACGAACCTTATCAACGCCCAATATGACTACCTCGACGCCTATGCCAGCCTCATCAAAGCCATCGGCACGATAGGAGGGAACTCTCAATGAACCTCAAAACATTCCCTATAAGCCTTATTCTCGTAACGCTTGCACTCAGCCTGTCCGCTTGTGGGCGACGCACGGCGCCCCAAGCTCAAGCAGAGCCAGGCACCGAAGTCTCCGTCGAGACCGCAACCGTCCGACCGGGCACCCTGACCGAGACCGTCTCCGTCACAGGCGAACTCACTGCCTACAACGATACAATCGTCGCCACCAAAGTTGGGGGCAAGATTATAGAGATGCGCGTGCAGACGGGCGATCGGGTGGCTAAGGGTCAAGTGATTGCAGTGCAAGATCCATCAGATTTGCGCATTCAACTGCGTCAAGCGGAGGCTGGCATCCGCACCGCAGAAGCCAATCTCCAGCAGGAGGAGACCACTGCCCGCATCCAACCTGATCAGGTAGCGGCTCAGATTCAGACCGCACGCGCCGGGCTACTCTCTGCCCAAGCGCGCTTGCGTGCCCTGCAGGTGGGGGCACGCCCCCAAGAACGCCAACAGGCCGAACAAGCCGTGCGCGCCGCACGCGCCAACTTCGAGCTGGCGCGCGCCAACTACGAACGCGCCCAACGCCTCTACGAGCAAGGCGCCATCCCCAAACAACAACTCGATAGCGCCAAAGCCGCCTATGAATCGGCACAAGCCCAACTCCGTCAAGCAGAAGAGACTCTTAGCCTCGTCCAAGAGGGACCGCGTAGAGAAGAGATCGAATCGGCAGAACAGGCAGTCAAGCAAGCTGAAGAGGCTTATCGACAGGCTCTGCTCGGACGCGCCCACATCGAAATGGCACGGCAACGGGTCGCCGCCGCGCGCGCCGCACTCGCCCAAGCCAAAGCCCAATACGCGCTGCTCAAACAGCAACTGGAAGACACCCTTATCCGTGCCCCCTTTGATGGAACCGTCGCCGACCGATTCCTCGATATCGGCTCGATAGCAGGACCAGGCACGCCCGTTGTGCGACTGATTAAGCTGGATCGGCTCTACTTCGAAGCGACCCTCCCCGAAACTCTGCTGGACTCGGTGCGGGTCGGCATGCCCGTTCGCGTGTCGGTGGATGCCTTTCCCAATCGCACCTTCGAGGGCATTGTGGAGGCGATCTATCCTACCACTGCAGACCCTGCACGCAACCTGCGCCTGCGCATCAGTCTCAGCAACCCCGCCGATCTCCCGCTCAAGACGGGGCTGTTCGCTCGTGGGGAAGTCGCGCTCCGCACCTACAACAATGTCCCTCTCACGCCTAAAATCGCTCTCATCGAGAAGGGAGGCACAACCCGTGTCTATGTGGTGGAAAACGGGAAAGCCAAAGCGCGCCTGCTGAAAGTACGCGCCACGAATACCGAGACCGTCTATGCAGAAGGGATCAAGGCAGGGGAAACGGTGGTCATACGCGGGCAAGACCTGCTGAGTGATGGGCAACCCGTACGCATTCTCAACAACCGTTCCGAAAACTAAGGAGGCAACACGATGTGGGCAACACGATTGGCGCTTAACCGCCCCATCACGATTATGGCCTTCGTCATGGCGGTGATTGTGCTGGGGTTCTATTCGCTCAGTAGGATGCAGGTTGAACTTCAGCCGAAAGTGGACTTTCCTGTTATCACTATCATCACGGTTTATCCGGGCGCCTCACCTGATGAGGTAGAGACGCTTGTAACGAAACCGATTGAGGATGCGGTCGCAGGCGTGGAGGGGCTCCGCCAAATCACCTCTACTTCGCAGTACGGAGTCTCACAGGTCGTGCTGGAGTTTTATATCGGCACCGATATTGGGCAAGCCTATATCGATGTGCAGGCGAAAATTAACACCGCTATCGCTCAGCTTCCTCAAGATGCGGAGCGACCTGTGGTAAGTAAGCTGGATACCCAGTCGCAGCCGACGATGTTTATCTCCCTGGCGGGTGCGCGCCCGGCTTACGAACTGCGCGATCTGGCGGATAATCTCATTAAAGATCGCCTCTCCAGTGTGCCGGGGGTTGCTGCCGTGACGGTGAGCGGTGGGCAAAAACGCGAAATTCAGGTTGCTATCGACAAGAACCGTCTCAACGCCTATGGGCTTTCTATCAACGCGGTCGTTGGTGCTCTGCAACGCGCCAACTTGAATGTGCCTGCAGGGCGGGTTACGGAAGGTGCGCGCGAATATAGCGTGCGCTTGCTGGGTGAGTTCAAGTCGATCGATGATCTGCGCCAACTGCGCCTTTACCTGCAAAACCCACGCAACCCGATGGCTCGCGGCAGCACCATCCGCCTCCAGGATGTGGCGGATATCCGAGACAGCGTCGAGGAGCGTACCATCATTACCCGAACGAACGGTAAAGAGGATGTCTCCATCGTCGTCCAAAAGACGAGCGACGGCAACGCGATTGAGATTGCAGAGGGCATCAAGCGAGTTTTGGCACAACTGAAGCAAGAGTATCCCGATATCCAGTTCACCATCACTCAAGAGGAAGCCCAAGCGGTTCGAGAGAGCTTGGCGGACCTGCGGTTAGCGTTGGGCATCGCTATCGTATTGGTGGTGCTGATCATCTACCTGTTTTTGTATAATATTCGCGGGTCGTTTATTGTGGCGATGGCGATCCCAACCTGCTTCTTTGCCACTTTTATCTTTATGTATTTCGCGGGCTTCAGCATTAACTTCATGACGATGCTGGGGCTTTCGCTGGCGGTCGGGGTGCTGGTAGATGACGCGATCGTGGTGATTGAGAATATCTACCGCCACCTTTCGATGGGCGAAGACCCGATGGAGGCGGCGTACAACGGACGCACCGAGATAGGATTGGCCGCGATTACCATTACCTTTGTTGATGTGGTAGTGTTTGTGCCGATAGCCTTTATGGGCGGGGTAGTGGGGCAGTTCTTCCGCTCATTCGGGTTAACGGTTGCGGTTGCGGTTCTGCTCTCGCTAATTGTCTCGTTCACGCTGACACCGATGCTGGCGAGTCGGCTCTATCGGCGTGGTGAGGCTCTGGAGGAACCGAAGGGCTTCTTCCGTTGGCTAGATCGCCTCTATAAGGGCTTGGAGCGTGTCTATCGTGGCGCGCTCCGCTGGGCGTTACACCACCGCTGGGCTGTAATCCTGATAGGGAATGGCGCTTTGGTAGCGGTTCTATTTGTGATAGGGTTCTCGGCAGCGCGCGGGAGCCCCCTGCTGTCCTTCCGCTTTGCCCCTTCACAAGATCAGGGATTAATCAATATCACTGTCAAGATGCCTCCGGGCACTTCTCTTGAGCAGACCAGCAAGGTGGTTCAACACATCGAGTCGATGGCGCTCCAGATTCCTGAGGTTAAGTATGTCTCCACGATTGTGGGGCGTGTTTCTGGAGGCTTTGTCGGTGGCGGCGATGTCGGGGTACGCTACGCCAATCTTCAGGTCAGCCTACACGAAAAGAAAGCGCTCTTAGATAGTCTGTGCTTTTGGGTTAAGCATGAGGAAACCTTGCGCACCCGAAGCGATGTGGAGGTCGCAGGCGAACTCCGCCAGCGGATCGGCGATATTCCCGGAGCGCAGATTGCTGTCAATCCAGTTTCGGGCTTTCGCGGTGGCGGGTTCGGCGCCCCGATCCAGCTTGCACTGGTTGGCAAGGACACCCAGACCCTTCTGGAAACTGCCGAACGCGCCCGCCAGATTATCAGCCGGATGCCTGGTATCAAAGACCCCAACCTTTCTTGGACGGCAGGTAGTCCCGAGCTCCAAGTGGTTGTCGATCGCGCACGTGCCACCCAGTTAGGGGTCAGTATTGCCGAAATTGCGCTCGCCTTGCGCACCGCTTACGAAGGCGATACCAGCGTTAAGTATCGGGAAGGGGGACAGGAGTACGACATTCGCGTCCGCCTAAGCGAGGCACAGCGTCGACGCACCGCAGATCTGGAGAACCTCGTGGTGACCTATGTTCAAGGCGCCCCTGTTTTCCTACGCGATGTGGCACGCATTCAGTTGGGTGAAGGTCCGTCGAAGGTAGAACGCGTAGACCGACAGCGACGGGTCACCGTCACCGCCAATCTGATGCCCGGATATACGCCAGGCAACCTGCGTGTGCAAATAGACCAAGCGCTACGCGAGGCGAACGCCATCCCGCCAGGGGTCTCTGCTAAATGGTTTGGCGAGAACGAAGTGATAGCGCGCGAGGGCGTCTACATGGTTCAAGCGCTCTTGCTGGGGCTTATTCTGGTCTACCTGCTCATGGTGGTGCTCTTTGAGAACTGGCTCTACCCCTTCATTATCATGTTCAGCCAGCCTCAAGCGTTGGTTGGGGCGCTCTTAGGGCTGGTGCTCGCTCGCTCGGAGCTCAACATCATCTCCATGATCGGGATTATCGCGCTTGTGGGGCTAGTGGGCAAAAACGCAATCCTGCTGGTAGACTACACCAACACCTTGCGCGAACGCGGGTTAGCACGCAACGAAGCACTCTTAGAGGCAGGACCTATCCGGTTACGCCCGATCCTGATGACCTCGCTCACGCTGATTCTGGCAATGATTCCGATTGCGCTGGGCGTGGGGCGTGGGAGTGAGTTCCGTTCGCCGTTAGGGATTGTTCTCATCGGCGGGGTGAGTGTCAGCACATTCCTCACCCTGTTGGTGATTCCATGCATGTATACGGTTATGGATGACCTCACCCAGTGGCTGGGGCGTCTGCTGTGGCGCCGACGCGCAGTGGTGGTTCTAGCTGAGCAAGAGACTGAAACGAAGATCTGATCTACCTGCCCTGCCAATCTATCGGCAGGGCAGGCTTGCCCCCCTCAAAGAGCTTCCCGTGAAACCCGATAATCGACTCTGTGGTATATTATAGTGGGGGATAACCGTGAGCGAACGCGTACATGGATACTGGCTCTCGGCCGACTCGTGGGATTTACATCGGCGTGCTGAGAAGGATCGTCTGCGTCACAACGAGAAGGTCAAGGAGGTCATTAAGGAAAATCTGGGCGAGATTATCAGCCAGCAGGACATTATCACTGCCGAGGATGGGAAGATTATCAAGATCCCCATTCGCGGGCTGGAACTGCCCCACATCCGCTATGATCCCCACGGCAAAAAGGGGGTCGGACATGGGCAGGGCAATAGTCAACCGGGCGATGTGATTGGGCGATCGGGGCAACAAGGGCAGGGTGCAGGCAAACAGGCGGGCACAGAGCCCGGTGCCGACTTCTACGAGGCAGAATTCACCATCGAAGAGCTGGTTCAGATGGTGTTTGAAGACCTGCATCTGCCAAACCTGCGTGAGAAATGCACAAAAGACATTCTCGCCGATCAGGTGCGGTTCGACACCATCTCGCGACGCGGTGCCCAATCGAATCTGGACAAAAAGCGCACCCTCATCGCGGCATGGAAACGCAACGCTGCTGAAGGACATCCTGGCTGGGAGATTCGGGAGGAGGATAAACGCTTCAAAAGCTGGGAGATTGTGCCCGAAAAACAGCACAACGCGGTGGTCATCGCCATGCGCGATGTGTCGGGCAGTATGGGCGAGTTCGAGGCGTACATTGCCCGCAGCTTCTACTACTGGATGGTGCGCTTCCTACGCACCAAATACACCGCCACTGAAATCGTCTTTATCACCTGCCACACCGAAGCCAAAGAGGTGGACGAAACCGCCTTCTTTGCAGCAGGCGATTCGGGGGGTACGCGGCTCTCGTCTGCCTACAAATTAGCGTTGGAGATTATCGAAAAGCGCTACAACCCACGCGAATGGAACATCTACCCCTTCATGTTCTCCGACGGCTATAACTGGGGTGATCATGAGGTGATCGAATATATGCGGAAGTTGGTAGATTACGCGAACCTCATCGGCTATGGTGAAATCGCCAACGACCTCTGGGGCAGTTCAGGTGGACTGGCGCCTTTGGGGCAGTCGCTCACCGAAGCCTTCGGCGACGACCCGCGCGTAGTAGTGGTCAAAATCACCTCCAAAGAGGATGTTTGGCCTGCCCTCAAGCGGTTCTTCGGCAAGCACCCAGAGATGGCAGAGCTGGGAACCTAAGCCTCTCCTACAGCGTCAGCAGGCACGACTTCACCTGCCTCGATGCGCTCCAGAAGGATCTCCGCAATATCTCTGACAGGCACGCGGTCGTCCTTCTGCTTGACGCTATCGGAGACCATAATCATGCAGAACGGACAGCCTACGGCGACCGTGCGCGCTCCAGTCTCGAGGAGCTCCTCCGCGCGAATCGATCCCGGACGCTCATGAGGGAGTTCATCCATCCACATGCGCCCGCCTCCCGCGCCACAGCAGAAGGTTCGGTCTCCGTGGCGTTCTGCCTCCTTGAGTTCTACACCCGACTCTTGGAGCACCGTGCGTGGCGCGTCCACCACTTTGTTGACTCGCGCCAGATAGCATGGATCGTGGAAGACCACCGAGCCGTTGGAGAGGGGGGCAGGGCGCGGGAGACGCCCTTGCTGAATCAACTCCACCAGAAACTGCGAATGGTGTACCACTTCGTAGTGTGCTCCGAAAGCTTTATACTCGTTTTTGAGGGTATGCAAGCAGTGGGGACACATCACCGCGATTCGGCGGGGTTGGTACGTTGATAGCGTTTGCACATTCTGCTGAGCCAGTTCTTGGAACATCAGGTCTTCGCCGAGCCTACGGGGTGTATCCCCTGTGCATCGCTCTTCGGGTCCCAAAATTGCGAAGTTGACCCCTGCCCGCTGGAACAGTTTCACAATCGCACGCGCCACTTGTTGCCCGCGCGAGTCGTATGAACCTGCACAACCGACCCAGAACAGCACCTCGAATTGGGGATTGTCGCGCGCGGTGGGCACATTTAGCCCTTCTGCCCACTTCATGCGTTCCGCAAGCGGGAGCCCCCAAGGGTTCGATTGGGTCATTGTGCGCTGAAGCGTGGTGGCAGCTGTGCCTCGCAGTTTGCCCTCTGCGACGCGGTGTCGGCGCATCTCCATAATCAGGGTCGGATGCTCAATTAGCACAGGGCATTCGTTATTGCATGCGCCGCAGGTGGTACACGCAAAAAGCTCCTCATCGCTAATGACCTGAGTCAGATCGTCGCCTTTGCCGTTCGTCATCGCCTCTCGGAGCTTTTCAACGATACGCTTCGGGTTCAGCGGCTTTCCCGTGGCGTTTGCTGGACAGACGCGCTCACACCGCCCGCATCCCATGCAGGCATCGAGGCTCATTAAATGCCAGCGCGAGAACTCACCGATTGAGTTGACCCCGATCTTTCCAGTCTGCTCAACGCGTTCGAGGCTCTCGATGCTGGGCACATTCGGGAGATAGTTCGGCTTGTAAAACGCCACAATCGGCGCCAAAAACCAGTGCCGAACCCGTGTGAAGGGTAGAACGGTGAACCAGCCAGCAATTGAGAGTGCATGAAACCACCACCACAGCCGATAGGTGCCCACGGTGATGTTGTCGAACAGTGGAGAAAGCGAATAGCCTACAAACGACCAGATCTGGGCATAGGCAGGGCGTGGTGGATTCATAAACTCCGGATTGCGTTCCAAAGCGATGCGCGCAGCTTCCAGTGCATACCCATTCAGACAGATGATCAGCAGAAGCCAGACGGCAACGCCATCGAGACGCTCCAAACTGACCGACTTGGGCTTCTGCACATGACGCCGATAGAGTGCCAGCAGACAGCCAAAGATTACCCCCAACCCAAACAGGTCTAAGGTTACCTCATAGAGAATGTAGTAAAGCCCCTTGTGGAACCAGATGCCCTCCTGCAGAAAGATGCCTGTGCCAATTTCCGTCCACTCTGCGATAGCCAGCAAAGTGGTGCCGATGAACAGTATCACGAACCCAGCATAAAGCGGGATATGGAAGAGCGCGCCAAAGCGATGGCGAGGCACTTTCTTCTGTCCCAGAGCGTAGCCCAGCATATTCGAGAGGCGCACTCGTATTGGCAATCGCTCTGCATCTGGCTGACCCTGACGCCAAATCCGAAGGCGATTCCAGTACCAGTAAGCCCCCACACCTAACGAACCGAAGATAATCCCATAGAACAACAGCTTTAGAATCGGAGAAACACCGATATAGGTGTGACGCGTTATCAGATCCCAGTTCCATTCCATCGTCGGACACCTCGTCTATAGAATGGCGTTTTTTGACCGCCGAGTCAAAATATACCCGTTCCCTGCCCCGATTCCTGCCACACAGAAGCGGCGAAAGGGAGAGATGGACGCTCCTTTAAGGTATACTTGTGAAGGGCTATTCTGGTCATGAACCCCATGGCTAAAGCCAGGGGCTTGTAGCTAGGACGGGTGGCCCGCCGCGTCCGGCCGCATAGGGGCGGCCCTGCAGATGTTCTCCGCAGCGATGGCGTCGGCCGGCCCAGCGAAGCTGCAAGACACA
>PSLB01000166.1:0-4310 GCA_040289385.1 Armatimonadota bacterium | reverse complement strand
TCCATCACGCTCGCATTATACCACATGATGATGGGAGGGAGTAAGCGCCGCCTCCTCCCCAGGGCTCAAGCCCGGGGCTCCTGGCCGCGCGTTCTGGAGGGTGGGAACGCGCTTGATGGTACAGCCGAAGGCGCGCGTCTCCTTCACAGCAGGCTCTCGACCCGCCACAAGGGCGTTCAGAACCTCGCGGAGATAGCGCTGCGACACGCGCGATTCGTTCTGGCTATCATCGATCGCACCATGATAGCGCAGGACCCCTTTCGAGTCCACCACGAAGACCTCTGGGGTAACCTTCGCGTTGTAGGCATCTGCCACGCGATTCCCTTCGTCTTTCAGCACGGGGAACGGGAAGCCTTTCTCTTTAGCATGCGCCGTCACTTCATCGGCAGGTTCGATGTGGTTCGAGTTAATGCCGAGGAAGTGCACGCCCTTCGGCTCGAACTCTTTGGCTAAGGCGACCATCCGCGCGTCATAGGCTAAGGAGACGGGGCATCGGGTCGCTACGAAGATAATCACAATCGCCTTTTTGTCCTTGATCTTCGAGAGCGTGACCTCTTTGGGGGCGCCCTCGATCAGGTTGCAGTTCGGCAGAGTGAAATCGGGTACTTTCTTGCCGATTTCGGGCTTTTCTGGCGTCGAATCGGCTGAGGTGCGACGGGCGAAGTACGCCAATAACTCCTCCGCATGGCTGCTTGTGCCCGCCTTCTCGAACACCTTGGCGATGACGCCGTCGGGGCTAATCACGAAGGTCGTGCGGCTGGCAAAGCCTGCACTGGTTCGGACACCGTACATCTCAGCGACTTCGCCTTTCTCATCTGCCAGCAGGATATGCTTGAGATGGTTCTGCTCGGCGAACTTACGCTGGGTTTCCACGCTATCCACGCTGATGCCGACCACCGTCGCATAACGGCTTAGCTTCTCGTAAGAGTCGCGAATCGAACAGTTCTGGACGGTACAGCCAGGGGTCATCGCCTTCGGGTAGAACATCAATACGACCCACTGACCCCGATGCTCACTCAGTCGAAAGGGCTTGCCCTCATGAGTCGTCAAGCTGAAGTCCGGGGCGCGACTGCCCTCTTTCAACGGGGTGGACGAGAACATGATACTCCAAACGCCCCACAACAAGATGCCGATACTGAACGGCAAAATCCACCAATAACGGTTTGCAGAACGCATAATTGAACCTCCCATTGTTGATTTTGGTGCGAGGTTTCCGATGCCCTCGCACTCCTAAACTATACCTAATTTCGACGACTGAGTGATGCGAGCGTGTCTCCGTGTTCGTGTTTGCGCTTGGATTTGGGGAGAATAAGAACCATCGCCAACGCGGTCAACTGCTCTTGACGCCTCCCCGGAATGAATTCCGGGGATTCCTTGGCTGTCTACGCAAGCGCGCGGAGCGGGACATGGCCCCTCACCTCCGAAGCGGCGTCCTGCACCTGCGCGGAACCGCCAAGGCAACTTCGGCCCGCGCCCCGGGCGAATACTCCGCCGGCGCAGATCCGCCGGACGGAGATATTTGACCGCTCCACAAGGCACGACTGCCCCAGGTACAATCCCGCCCCTGTGCAGGTGGCGGTTCAAGATGTTAGCCGCGCCCGCTCTCATCCCCGGAATGAATTTCCGGGGCTTTCTCGCGCCGGGGCTATAAGCCAACAGCTTACCGCGTTGGTCGTCAGCACCTACGACGGGCTGACCCCACAAGAGGATTTCGAGACAGATTCGTCAGGGCATGTAGGTCACAACAGCCGTTAGCACGCATATCGAAACCGCAAAGATCAAGGTCAAGCGCGAGATTTTATCTTCGAAGCCTGGCTTTGCGCGTGCATACATGCTGTCGCCTCCGCCCGGACTAAACACCCCTTCCGAGCGCGAGGTCTGAATGGCGACCAGAAAGATAAACACGACCATGATGGCAATATCGATCCAGGTAAGCACAGTTTTCAAGATTTCCATCGTGACTCCTCGTCAAATTGATAAATTCTGTTGCGTACCTCTTCGACAGGCTCTTCCAGCGATCGGGTGACCTCCTCACCAGCCTTCTTGAATTCGCGCATTGCCTGCCCGACAGAGCGCGCAATCTCCGGGAGCTTTTTGGGCCCGAAGATGAGTAAAGCCAGCACAAAAAGCACTAACAGCTCTGTGAAGCCAATGCTTCCGAACATGGTATCGCCTCCTGGGGTTGCGACCCCGACAAAGATATTATACCCCAGTCAACGAATAACGACCCCCTAACCCTCACCGAACGGTTATGCCAATAGGGGTATAATCGAGTCGGGATGATGCGTCCGCAAGCAGAATCTTCTGTCTATACCATGTCGATTGGGGATCGGCGTCGTCAGCGCCTGTTGCGTGTGCCACCTGGCACGATAATGGACACGCGTCGGCGTCGCCCGCTGACAATGAGCCAACTTGTAGATACTTTGGAACCAAGCCTCTTTATCCTCATCGGGGAACAACACGACAACGCCAACCATCACCAGTTTCAGGCAAGTGTGATCGAAGCACTCACGCTTACTGGGCGAGCCGTCATCGTCGGGATGGAGATGTTCGACCGCACGATGCAATATCCACTCAACCTGTGGACACTGAATCGCCTCAGTGAAGCCGAGTTCATCGAGCAGTCGCAGTGGAAACAGCAGTGGGGCTTCGACTACGCGCTTTACCGTCCAATTTTCGAGGTGGTGCGTCGGTATCGACTACGGCTGGTGGCGTTGAATGTGCCTCGAGCCCTAGTGCGTCAGGTTGGGCGCAATGGCTGGCAAAGCGTCCCTCCAGAAGATCGGCTTGGCATCCCCGATTTAGAACTCAGCAATTCAGAACATCGCGCCCTCTTCACGACTCTGATGGGCGGGCATCCCCCCACAGGCGCCCAAGGCGAGAACATCTATTCGGCTCAGGTTCTTTGGGATACGGCGATGGCAGACAGCGCGATCCGATACCTCCAGCGCACTGTGCCCTCCGATAGGCTGGCATTCGTCATCCTTGCAGGCAACGGGCATGTGATGTACGATGTCGGTATTTCGCTACGGCTACGACAACGCGGATACACCCAGACCGCCACGCTTGTCTGTCTGCCCGATAGCCAACAACCTATCGTGGTACGCGCCGCTCTGGCAGATTTCATCTACCTGCCCGCAAGCGCGGCAGACCGTACCTTGTGAGGGCGGTCCCCGTTAGGCAGTTGCCCCTTTCTGGCAGGATTCACGGAGTGTCCATCGAATTTGTCTGATGATGAAGCGAGTGACGATTTGGAGCGTATCATTCGGCGTGCTCTTGGTGTTGGTGGGGTTTGCGTGGCGTGCCACCCATGCCAACTGCCCCCTTCAGGAACAGCCCCCTAAAGTACGGGGCGACTGCCAAACCTGCCATCCCAACGAAGCAAAAGATTGGGCACAATCGCGCCATGCCGCAGCGTGGGAAAGCGATTCCTTCGTGGCTACATCCCGAAACCGCTCGCTGAAGATGTGCCTCCCATGCCATGCCCCTGAACCTATCCTTGTCAAGGGCTTTGGGGAGCATCCCGATCTGCGCGCCGAGGAATGCCCACACGGCATCGATTGCATCAGCTGCCATCAGGATGCCAACGGCGCCTCCCACGGCACGCTCGGGACCAAAACGGACGCTCACCCCACCGTGAAAAACGAGAAGTTCGGTACCGTCGAGATGTGTGCCACCTGCCACGAGGTGTTCGGCACAGTGGACTGGTACAAGCAAAGCGGATGGGGCAAAGACCCGAACGGCTGTGTCAACTGCCACATGCCTGTCGTGGAGCGTTCTATTGCGACGGGTGAGGGGCTCCCGCCCCGCAAGGCGCGTCTCCACAAGTTCGAGGGCGCCACTCCCGCTATGTTCCAAAAGGGAGTCCGGATGGAGATCACCCCGCGCGAGGGCACGCTCCAGATCAAAATGGAAAGCGTGGAGGTTGGGCACACGGTGCCCACAGGTCCCGAATATGTCGTGGTCATCGTAGAGGCGCGATTCTACAAGGCAGAGCAAGAGCTCCACAAACACCAGACCCTTCTGGCAGATAATGTGGCTATCGACGGCTCCGACACGCGTCTGAAGCCGGGCGAGCGTCGCATCCTTCGCGTCCCCATCCCAGAAAGAGCCGAGCGCGCCCTCGTGCGCGTCCTTCACAAGCGCAATCGCGACTTCCCCGATGAACAAGCGCGGACCCTCTTCGAGAAAGAGGTGCAACTGCCGTGACGTCCTACCCTCCATCAATTGAGGGGCATCCTTGTTCCGGATGCACGCAGGGCTTTCTCCCTGCGCTCCGGGTTCTCCTGAGCGAGCTTACCGGCGTGCGA
>PSLB01000165.1:0-4367 GCA_040289385.1 Armatimonadota bacterium | reverse complement strand
AGACGATGGAGCGGTTCGCCCGTGACGTGAACCACGTCATCAGCAAGCGGCTGGTCGCGAAGGCCAAAGGCAACGGTTCGCAAGGCTCAGCGTCGCGTCCAGCACAGTTGGGGGTTCCATCAGCTCCGCTCCTTCATCGATTACAAGGCCAGGTTGGCGGGCGTCCCGGTGGTGCTCCCCGATCCCCGGAACCGCACCTGTCCAGCCTGCGGGCATGTGTCGAAGGCCAACCGACCTACCCGGGCAGAGTTTCGTTGCGTCGGGTGCGGCTTTGCTGGGCCGGCCGATGCCATCGCTGCGGAGAATATCCGCAGGGCCGCACGTATGCGGCCGTACGCGGCAGGCCACCCGGCCTCGCTGCAAGCCCCGGGCTTTAGCCATGGGGTTCATGACTTCAGACAATCTATGAGAATCGTTCACTGGCTGGCTCTGGTGTGGATGTTGACGGGGGTGGCGCTTGCGCAGACACCCCAAAAGGACACTGCCCAACCTGCCCCCAGTGGGGCATCCCAAAGCGAAGGGCGTACGCTCACCATCGATTTCAAACAGGAGGGCGAGCGCTGGTGGTGGGTGGAGGACGCCGAAGGCAAGCCGCTGACCCCGCCCCAAAAGACCACTGACACCCAAACTACGCTTCGGCTCCCCAAAGCGAGCGCCACCGCGTGGGTGTTGGACGCTAAAACGGGCAACATGGCGCAAGTCGCAATCGCCGAGCAGAAGGACACCCTGACCCTCACAGGAGATCGCTGGAGCCATGTGGCACGCCTGCAGGTGAATATCCGTAAAGGGACCCTCCCCGTTGCCAGTGCCGTGGTGACGCTCACCGACTCTAAAGGACAAGCCCATATACAGGTGCTGGAACCCACCGCGGAGGGGATTGTGATGTTCGAGCGTGTCCCTCTCGGCAGAGTCACCGTAAAGGTTCAGTACGGATCCGGTCAGACGGTCAAGCTAGAGATGCCTTTGGCACGCGAGCGTGACCAGAAAGTGCCCGTGCTGGATATCCTGGTGAGAGGTACGGTGGCAACTGTTGTGCCCAGTCAGCAGGCGAAAGCCGCTGAGAGCCAGCAAGCACCAACCTCCAGCCTTATCGGCACGGTGATTATGTCGGTGGTGGCGGGAGTGTTGGCTATCTCGGTAATTCTGCTCCTGATTCGACTGGCAAAACAGAAGGAGCAACCGATAACAGAGGTGATGCAAAAACTCGGTGTGGAGTTGCCCACTCCTTCGGCGGCAGCTCCCCCACAAGGCAATGCCCCTAGCACGCCCCCTCCGCCTGATTTACCCCCCCTCGACACAGCGGGCGTTCCCCCAACTGCCCCGCTGTCTGCTGCAGCGGGAGGGGTTCCAACGCGACTCGTCGGCACGCAGGGCGCCTATATCGGAACCGCCTTCGCGCTGGAGGCAGACCTCATCACCGTCGGGCGAGAGGTAGGCAACGGCATCGTGCTAGATCAAGAAGCAACTGTAAGCCGACGCCACGCACAGTTCGTCAAACAGGGCGATACGCTCCTTGTGGAGGATTTGGGCAGTACGAACGGCACTTTTGTTAACGGGGTGCGGATTAGCGGCCCTACACCTGTACGCCCGGGTGATGTGGTTCAGTTCGGAGCGTGTGCCTTCCGGGTGGAATAGATGCTCTCCAAGCTGCTCTATCTGATGGTCTTCGGCGCGTTGGGCGGTTTCTTGGCGTGGCTGGTGCTGGAGCCGTTCGTCAGCGACGATATCCGTCGGATGGTGGACTGGGGTCAGTTGGGTCTGTTCGGGGCGGTATCGGGGGCGTTTGTTGGCGGTATGATCGGCTTTGCCACGGGGCTATCGTGGGGGACGCCGAGGCATCTCCTGCGTGGGGCGGTTCTGGGGGCAGGGGTCGGGCTGGTAGGCGGGATGATCGGCGTTGTTTCTGGGCAGATCCTGTTTGCGATACTGGGTTCTACAGTGCCGATTGTGGGGCGAATCGTGGGTTGGGGGGCATTTGGGGCACTGGTTGGGCTGGCGGAAGGCGTCGTGGCGCGGTCGCCGAAGCGCATGTATCAGGGTCTGCTGGGTGGAGCCATCGGCGGGGCATTAGGTGGGGCGTTGTTCGATTTTCTAGCGACGACAGTGGGGACTGTCTTCGGGCTCGCTTTGAGGGCGGAAGGAGACGTCGGAGCACCCTCGCGAGCCGTTGCACTCGTGCTATTGGGAGGGGGGATTGGTCTGTTCATCGGGTTAGTGGAACTAATTGGGCGTCAGGCGTGGGTGCGTGTGCTGTACGGCGCGCGGGAGGGCAAGGATTATCCTATCGACCGTTCGGGTGCAATTATCGGGCGCGATGAGTTGGCGGATGTGCCCCTGCGCGGCGACCCGCAAGTTGCCCCGCGCCATGCGGAGATTCAAATGAGCAGTGGAGGGTATCTGTTGGTTCCGTACGCTCCAACCCTTGTGAACGGGCAACCCGTCATTGCTCCGACAGAGCTGAACGATTCGGACCAGATTCAGATTGGCAGTTTCACGATGCTATTTCAGTTGCGTGCGGGCGAGTCGGTTGCGTGTCCGCGCGATGTGGTGCGCTCGCCCTTACCGCCTCCGCCGCCTGTGCCTGCGGGCAGCTGCTCGTTCTGTGGGCAACGGATCGATCCGACAACAGGCTTATGTGCTTGTGCGCTGATTGCATCGCCCAGTGTGCAGGCATTCGCCGCCTCCGCTTCGGGAATGGTGAGCCTTGTAGGGTTGGATGGCGTTCTCGCAGGTCAGCGGTTCCCCATTCCTCCAGCAGGGCTTACAATCGGACGCGCGCAGGATAATGGGCTGATTCTCTCGGATCCGTCGGTCAGCCGTCACCATGCACGGATTGCATTAGAGGGCGGTGTGCCTGTATTGTACGATTTGAACAGCACGAATGGTTCGTATGTCAACGAGAGGCGTGTTGTCACGCAAGGGCTCAAGCAGGGGGATGTGGTGCGCTTTGGGGGGGTACGCTTTCGGGTGGAGTAAGGCGGTGCGAGGGGGAGACCCTCGCACCGCGCGGAGAATTTACGATTCGGCAGAATGCTGAGGCGAGGCGTCGCCGTCGTTAGGTGCGCTCTGTTCGGTTGAGGCGAGCGAATTGCTTTGGACTGGCATGCGCACGGCGCCGATTCGCTGAGCGATTTGCATCAGCTGTTGGGCCATCTCGCTGAGCTTGCCGTCGCCCAGTGCGCCCAGTCCGCTAAGAGCGCCATCGAGTGCCATTCCCAGTCCCAGCCCTTTGGCGTACTGTTCGGTCATGCGGGCGAGGGTTTTGGGACTGCCGAAGATGTTCATGTTGCCGCGGCTCATGAACTCGCCGATGGCGCGTGCCAGTTCCACCTGCACCTCGCGCTGGGCTTCGACACGCAGTTTCTCGATTTCGAACTTGAGTGCGGCTTCGCTGTAGGTCTGGCGATATTCGAGGGCCTGGCGTTCGACCTCGACTCGTGCGCGTTCGACCTCCATCTGCTCGCGAGCGATGTTGACCTCGACCATCTTGAGCGCGGTTTCGCCTTTAGCGACCTGTTCGCGTGCTTGGGCTTCGGCTTGTGCGCGTGTGCGGATGGCTTCCGCCTCCAGTTCTGCTGCTTGCTTGCGTGCTTCCGCTTGCTTGATTTCGGAGAAGGCTTGCACCTCCACTTCGTTTTGGCGTTTGATGCGCTCTTGCTCGATCTGCTGTTTGGCAGCGATGAGCTTGGCTTGTGCCTCGCGCTCGGCAGCGGCGAGCTGTTGGACGGTGATGATTTGCTGATTGGCGCGTTCGCGCTCGGCTTGAGCTTCCAGTGCGGCTTTTTCGGCTTCTGCCCGCTGGCGTTCCGCTTCGGCGACGGCAATCTCTTTTTCACGTTCTGCCAGCTCGATGGCTTTAAGCCGTTCGATATCGGTTCGCTGGAGCTCCTGCTGTTTGAGCAGTAGCAGTCGGTCGCGCTCGACGGCGGCCACCTGCACCGCCTGTTCTTGCTGGATTTGCGCCTCTTGAATTTGGCGTTCTTGTTCCAGACGATAGGTTTCTGCCTCACGCTTCTTTTCCGACTGGGCTTTGGCAATCTCGGCTTGCTGGCTCGCCTCTGCCTCTGCACGCTGGCGCTCCAGCTCTAAAATCTCCTTCTGGGTTTGGACATTTTTGAGGGTAATCTCGCGTCGTGCCTCCTGCTCCAAGCGATTGCGCTCCACCAGAGCCGACTGAGTAATCTCGGTGATTTTGCGCTTTCCTTGAGCGTCAAAGATATTGTTGTCCGACAGCAACTCCTGAGAGGTTTGGTCTAAGCGGGAGATAGTGACCGATTCCAAAGTCAGTCCGTCTATGACTAAAAGTTTGTCTTCGCGCCCCCGGGATGAGAGCGATTTGAGACCTCGAAAAGTTCGCAAGAGGATCA
>PSLB01000164.1:0-4441 GCA_040289385.1 Armatimonadota bacterium | reverse complement strand
TTCCGCCACCGCCCCTGCCGCAGCTGGGCCAGGAGCGTGTCCAGGACCGCGTAGTCCTCGGCCACGTCCTCCGCGAGGTCTTGGGCCTCCAGGTCGCCGGGCCCCCAGAACGCCGCGGCGGCCTCGTAGCAGGCCCAGAGGCGTCGGAACCACGCCGCGGGCACGGGACCGCGCCGGGCGGAGGCCACGAGAGCCCGGAACGCCTCGGGTCCTATGGCGAGTACCTGCCGGGGGTCGAGGTAGCAGCCGTAGAGCAGCCGTGCCACACGAGAGGCTGGATCGCCCACCAGGGCACAGAGCCGGTGTGGCCCCCGGAGCGCCAGGTCTATGCCGACGTGAAGCCTCATGCGCCTGCCTCCAGACGCTGTGATCACGGCCGGAGGGCACTCCGAGGAGGCGAACCTACACCTGCGGTTCATGCGGGTCGGCCCCCGTACATGAAATGGGGACACCCCATTCCCCAAACCAGGGCTTCTCGCCATCCCGGAGGTGAGCCATCCCACCCGCTGGGCCTAAGACCCAATCAATTTCGTTCCGCCAACCCTTCAGCTCTCTGAATCCGATAGGGCGCGCGACCTCACCCCCGAACTTTTGCGCTATCTCTCTGCGAGATAGCGTAGAAGTGCGTAGAGCCAGTATTGCCCTGCGGGATGGTGTGTGAGCGTGCGCGGCGTGCCGCCATGTTCACCTGCAAAGTGGAGCGTGGTGACAAAGGCGTATCCCTTACCAAACCGTTCCTCGCACAGGTAAAACTCTTGGCGTATTGAGACGGCCCCGCCAGCGGACAAGGCACCCGCGTGGTAAACGGCTTACCGGCAACGGTGCGGGAGAGGGGTGGTTCGTCGTCTGGCCAGCGGTGGCATGTCTGCCGCTGGCGGGGCCGCTGTCAACCGGCCTATCGTGCCATCCTGCGGAAGCGGGCTAGGTGCAAGCCCCTAGCTTTAGCTATGGGGTAGTTGACCTAAATGATCGGGCATAAAACCTAGTTGCTCCCAGAAACGATGCGGCAGGAACTGATGGGTTGCCTCGCGCCAGAAGGGGAGAGAGACGGTGTGCTGGCGCAATGGGGGGAGCCATACGACGCATCGCCCACCCTCGGCAACCCATTCCGCGAGCCACGGAGGGAGGGTGGTCGCCAGTAGAAGCGTCTTTGTAGTGGGGGGCATATATGATGGAAGGAATACTGTGGGCTCCAAATCCCACTCGCCGAAACGAAGCGATGGATCGTACAAAGCAACCTGCCACAGCATTCTCCATTCGGGGCGCGGATACAGTTGCCAACGCCAGCGGTTGCTTGTCAGCGGCTTCCCGTGCCCTTCGAGATGCACTTCGAAACAGGCAGGTAGGGGCTTTGGTGTAGAACCGAAAGCAAAGAGTTCGGGAAGGGGAATCTTCAGTTGGCATAGAAACACAGGTGGATCGCCTTGAGGCAAGTCAATCAGTTCCTGACCACTCGCTTGCTCAGTGTCTGCTACCTGAAGTCTCCAGCGAAGGCTCAGTACAGGAGGAAGAGGCTTCCCGAAATGTGAAAGCAAAAGGCAGGGATACGCGGCTTGCCCCCCAACATGATTGTACGGGTCCAAATTAGCAGGGCGATCTCCTCCAGCCTGCCATACTCGTCGCCGAGCCCAATCGATCAGAAGCACCGTGTCGGAGTTGAAGGCTCGATAGGTCTCCAACGCGACTTTGGGTTCGCCCCGCTCATCCAGCAAGCCTGCAGTTGAGATGGGGGTGTCCTTCAGCCCAGTGACCACATAGCCTGCTGTGCCATGCAGACGACGCATCGTCTCCAGCACCAGCTTGTGGTAGGCGACCATTCTTCAACGAACGGTGTCTCGTAAAACCAGCGCACGCCTTGCGGATTCTGGTTGGGGTCCTGCGAGAGCCACCAGAGGCGGTTGGGTGCAACTTTCTGGCGTAAACATATAAAATCGCGCATCGTGTCGTGGTCTGCGAACTCGCCCTGAAGCCATGGCTGAGGCGGCCGTGGCGTATCCAAAAAGGTACGGAAGGTGCTGTAGGCAAAGTGGGCATCGCCGTAGAGGTGGTAGTCTGCAAAATCGGCATGCTCTTCTAAGGTGCCTCCATAGCACTCGCTGCCACCGCTATTGCCGCGCACAAGGGGGCTTCCAGTTAGCAACTGCACGCTTTGGTAAAGGCGGTGCAGTATCTCTGGCGGGAACCGATCGGACAGCTCGCATCCCAGTTTCCACAGCATCATGCTTGGTTGGTGGCGCACTTGGCGGACGAAGGTCGCGTATTCGGCGATGAGGGCGTCTTGCTGGTCTGAGGGAATCTGTGGAAGCCATAGTGGGAGTTCCAACCACACTGCCACCCCTATTGTATCGCAGAATGTGAGGTACCAGTCAGGAGGCACCCACAAGCACGCTTTGAGCATATTGAAGCCTGCCAATTTCAGCGATTCTAACTCGCACACCGCTACCTCTCGACTCGGATTGGGGGCGTGGGTTGTCAGATACCAGCCCCAGTGGAGTAGCCCGCGCAGATAGAAGGGCCTCCCGTTGAGAAGAATCTGGTCGCCTACGCGCTGGAGCGTACGCAGTCCGAAGATTTGCTCAACCGTATGGCTTTGTCGCCCGTTCTGGCGAACTTGCACACGGCAACGTTAGAGCGTCGGGGTATTGGGCGACCATGGACGCGGGTCAGCCAACACCCCATGGTGTGTGAAGTCTCCTTGTGCAAGCATTGAAGCGGTGTAGAGAGGGGTTCCCTGCGCATCCTCGATGGTGGAGACGAGCGTTGCGGGCGTCTCGCTGACCACTGTGCCCGAAATCTGCACCATGCCGTCGGCTTCCCCGCGCACCCACGGTGCGGAAAGCCAAGCCTCTCCTGTTTCGAAAAGCCATACAGGTTGCCACAATCCCCCAAAGGGGCAAGACACATACGGCATGAAGCCGCTTAGCACTTGAGGCACAGGGAAACGGGCTCCCCCGTTTTTAGTGACCGTAATCTCCAGCCGATTGCACCCAGAGTGCAAGGCATGGGTAATCTCCCACGCAAAGGCATCCCAGATGCCGTGATGGATGCCGATAGGCATGCCGTTCAGCGTGCCGACGGCTTCGTAGCTGACGCCTTCGCAGTAGAGCCACTGTCGTTTCGTGGCACGCGCACGCCAGTCGAACTCAATGATGTGGGTGTACGGACCTTCGAAGGAGCGTGCCATTCCCCTGTCTTCCCACACATCGGGTTCGGCGATGCGACGAGCTTTTACTGGGCGCAGGGGACTGGTTGGGGTCTCCATAGGAGCCTCTCAGTCCAGCACGGGGATTTTCTCCAGTTCGGCGGACGCTTCGCGCGGGTTCGGCACAAGCTCATCGGCGACGACTTTGCCATCTCGGAAGCGCACGATCCGCTGAGCATGCTCGGCGATATCGGGTTCGTGGGTGACCAGTAGGATGGTGCGCCCCTCTCGGTTGAGCCTTTGGAAGATGGCCATAATCTCCTCGCTGGAGCGCGAGTCAAGGTTGCCAGTCGGTTCATCGGCGAGGATGAGTACAGGATCGGTGACGATAGCACGCGCGATTGCCACGCGTTGTTGCTGTCCGCCGGAAAGCTCATTCGGGCGGTGATGCATGCGTTCTGCCAGCCCGACCCTCTCCAGCGCACGCTTGGCACGCTCGGTGCGATCACGAACCCCTGCATAGAGCAACGGAAGCTCCACATTGCGTAATGCGCTCATACGGGGCAGGAGGTTGAAGGTTTGAAACACGAAACCGATATAGCGGTTGCGAACCTGCGCGAGTTGGGCGTCGTTCATCTGGCTAACTGGCTGACCGTTCAGGTAATACTCTCCACTTGTGGGGCGATCCAGGCAGCCGATGAGGTTCATAAAGGTCGATTTGCCTGAACCCGAAGGTCCCATAATCGCGACGAACTCACCTGGCATCACTGTGAGGTTCACCCCACGCAAGGCATGCACAATAACTGTGCCCATCCGATAGTCCTTCGTTAGATTGCGTACCTCGATAACGGGTTTCATATCGGCGTGGAGTATACCTTAAGCAAGGAAAAGAGACCTATCTATCGTCGGATAACAACCAGTGGAGCATCGTCCAGTAGCATGCTGGGCTGATTTAGTGCAAAGCCCTCGCCATAGCGGTGAGGGCTTGCATTTTTGGGCTTCACCGTCGCCGCCCGGAAGCCCCCGCCTTCAGGCGCGGGGAGGAAGGGTGGCTTCCATCCTTCCATTGCACTCACTCATGCCGACCGATGAGCAGCACGCGGCCCTCCTGGAGACGATGGAGCGCTTCAACGCGGCCTGCAACGCCATCACCGGGGTAGCGTTCCACAATCTGTAGGGGCACGGCATGCCGTGCCCCTACGGAGCCATCGTCTACGACCAGCGCCTCCTCTCCTGGAAGGGCGTTGACCGCGTGTCCATCCTGACGCTCCAGGGGCGGCAAATCATTCCCATCGTCTT
>PSLB01000163.1:0-4568 GCA_040289385.1 Armatimonadota bacterium | reverse complement strand
CGGCCGCCGTCGCCGGGAGTGGACCGGAGACGCGAAACGCCCGCGGACGGGACGTAAGACCGGCCTTGGCGCCGGCAGTCCCGGATGAAGCGGGAAGCCGGCGGCGCGAAACGCGCGTAAGACCGGCGCCCCCGCCTGGCGACGGGCGGGTGTCGGGAACAGGTTTCGATGTTCTCGGCAACGGAGGTCGTTACGTCTGGAGATGACCAAAGCGGCAATAGAGGGCTACTCGCTCCGAGCGCCCCGATTGCCCCTCACGATCCGACGCCTGCCTGCTGGTAAAGCATCCCAGCAAACCCTGATATGCATTCCTTCCAATCCCTCCACAACTCCACACGATTTGAAACTGGATATAGAGGTTCGCTACCAAGAAACAGTTTTTGGACTGCGGTTAGGGGAGGGGGGATAAGTCGTTCCATCAACATTTTTCCGAAAAGCCCGTAGGATGCATGACAGGTGTCTCCCAACCTGGTGTCCTTTTAGCGCCCACTCCTCGTGGCACCGAGTGGCGACACGACGGTGTACCCCCTGATGGACTCCACCCTCTTGCTCAGCAGATAGAAGGGACTTAAGCCCGAATTCGGAGTCTAATCGGCAGGGAAAACCGCTTGGAGCGTGAATAGGAGAACCGTTATGCAAATCGTATTGCGATTAGGATGGCTTTTCGGGTTGCTCTGGGTTGTGCTACCCGCTATCGCACGCCCCTCTCAAGCAACCATCCAAGTGAACTTACAAGACTCCGCTAAGATACGAGGCATTGTACGAGTGTCCGCCGTAGTCCAGACGGAACTGCTCGTTCAGCGTGTGGAGTTCTCGGTCGACGGGGTGTTGCGCGGGGTGGACGACAGCACGCCCTACGAGTATGAGTGGGACACGCTAACCGACACTGAAGGCGAACATGTGTTAAAGATTACCGCCATTTTGGAGGGCAATAAGGCCATAACAAAACAGATAAAGTTGATTATCGATAACGAGGTAGACAAGGGGGCAGACTATCACTATCAACAGGCGCGCGAGCTGTTTGTGAACGGTCAGTTCGAGAAAGCGATTGAGCATGCGCGCGTGGCGCTAAAGGCGGGCTCCGCTCACCGTGAGGCACGAATTCTGCTAATTCAGGCGTATCTGCGATTGGGTCGCGTTCGCGAGGCGGACGAGGCGACTGAAGACCTGGTACGGCTCTACCCCGAATCGCTTGAGGCACAGGAGTTCCGGATTGTCGCCAGCTTGCGTCGGGCGCGTACAGCTCGAAATGAGCGTCCCCTTCTCGAAACCGCCATCGAAGCACGCCACAAAGCCAACCAAATCCGCTTGCAGGCACTGGCGAACGCCGCGACCAGCGAAGCCATCGCTCAGCGTGTCCTGATCCAGATTCAAGAGGGCAACGCCCATAGCGTTATCAGCGATCTCATTGTGCTGACTCAGCGCGAAGAGCGCGACCCACGCTTTCTGAACCTTCTGGCGTATGCCTATCTGCAAGCTGGGCGCTGGCGCGATGTGATCGTCGCCACCGACACCGCTATCCGACGCGGTGCGGCCAACGACTACACCTACGCGATTCGGGGGCTGGCAGCGAGCCTGCTCAACGACGAGCGCGCCCGCGAGGCGGCTTTCGAACAAGCCGAAAAGCTGGATAAAAACTCCAAAGCCCTGCGGGCAGCGCGCGCCTCGCTTGCGATGCTGGATCGGCGTGTCGTTACCGTCGCACGCCTCACCGCACAAGCCCAAGACCGAAGCGACAACTCCCCTCAAGTGGCGTTTATGCGCTACTGGAGCTTCGTGGTCAATCGCGAGTTCGACCGTTCGCGAGATGCCTTCTGGCGCGTACTGGAGTTAGACCCTCTCTTCGCCGAAGTCTACACTCTGCGTGGGTTAGTCAATCTGGCAGACGGCTTGCGCCCAGGCGAGGAAGACCTGCTGACCGTGGCGCGCGAGTGGTTCGAACTCGGCGCACGGGCGCGCCCCAATTATGCAACCGCCCAACTGGGCATCGCTCTCAGCTACGCTTTCCAAATCTATGTGGCACGAGGCGATGGGCAGAAACCCGACGAGTCGCTTTTCACAAAAGCGCAAGAGGCACTCGCAAAAGCCCAAGCCATCACACGCGATCCCATCTGGATGCAGATTGGAAGCGCTTTCGTGTTGGATCAGCTGGGCAAAGGGCGCGAGGCCGACCGCGCTATGCAGATTGCCAACCGATTAGACCCGCAGCGCGTCGGCTCCGTGCGCCCCCCAGACCCACCGCGCCTGATCGAACTGCTACAAGCCTTCCTATTTGTGCCGATGATCCAGGCGCCCTAAGTGGGTGTTGACACGCTCTATAGCAGGCTATGCCCGCTCCTCTGCCTTAGAGAAAGTGGGGGATACACGGACCCCCTCGCGCATGGGGGATCGTCATGATATGAACAGGTATCTCCCGCGGTCATGGGCGTAGCCCATACCTTGGAGGGGAGTAGGGGCCGTGTGGTGCGGCCCGTGGTCTTGTCATTCCGTCTGGGGTGGAACGGCGTCGCCGAACCGGAGCGCAGGGACAAAGCCCTGCGTGCATCCGGAACAAGGATGCCCTTCAATTGATGGATGGGGGGACGTCACAAACACAAGAGGAGCGGTCTATTTTTACAGACCTCCTCTGCCTCTTTAACACCGTTTGGTGTATAATCATGCCATGCGAACCTGTAGGGGGTCCTTACGATGATAGGGCGTCGGATCTTCGGTTTAGAGACTGAGTTTGGCTGTTTCGTGCGGGATGATCGGCTGGGTACTTCAGAAACGGTGGTCGAGGCGGTCAAGAACTATGTGTTCCACAAGGCGCGATTGGGCTTGATTGACCTCACCGCGCGCGACGAAGCCTTCGAGCCCGCCCGCAGTGGGGGGTTTTTGATCAACGGCGGACGGCTCTATATCGACGCCGTCGGGAGCCATCTGGAGTACGCCACACCTGAATGCGCCAGCCTGTTCGACATTGTCATCCATGAGAAGGCAGGACAGCGCATCGTGGTCAGCACCCTTCGCGGAATGGGATGGGACGAGCGCGTCAGCTTCCACAACAATAATGTCGACCACTTTGCAGGGCATACCTTCGGCTGCCACGAAAACTATCTCATTCGCACCGACGACCGCCTGCCTGCTGATTGGCACAAGCTCATCTTGCCTTTTCTGACCACACGCCAAATCTTCGCAGGCGCCGGACGAGTCGGCGGACATCGACTCGAACACGCAGGGTTCCGACCCTCGCTCTCCGAAGTGGCGGATCATCCTATCGACTTCATCTGGGTCTCCAATGTCTACAATGTAGAGCCCGACCCGACGGTACAGTATCAGCTTTCCCAGCGTGCCGACCACATCGTGCGCGAGAACGCCTCCCGCGTGCGCTTCAATCGGGCGATTATCAACCCCAAGTGGGATAGCGTGTACGGCTACCAAAACTACCAGCGCCTACATCTGCTGTTCGGTGAGGGCAACATGAGCGAGTATGCTACCGCCCTCAAAATCGGCACCACCTGCTTAGTGTTGGATCTCGCAGAAGCGCGCGCCTTGCCCAACTGGCTCCGCCTCCAAGATTCCCTGCACACCCTCAAAAGTGTCTCACGCGACCCCACACGCAAATGGATTGTCACCATGATCGACGGCAGTACCCTCTCCGCTATCGACCTCCAGCGGGTCTACCTGCAACTGGCACAGAAACGCTTCGCCAAACGCGACCCCGAAACCGATTGGGTTCTGCACGAGTGGGAGTTCGTGCTGGATAAACTTGAAAGCGACCCCGAACAGCTTGAAGACCGCCTCGATTGGCTCATCAAACTCAAAGTCCTACGAACCTATATGCAGGAGACGGGCGTCACATGGAACGATGAGTCGCTCCATACTGTCGAGTTAGAATATCACAATATCAACCCCGATCAGGGGCTTTACTACGCGCTTCAGCAAATGGGCGAGGTGAAACGGCTTGTGGACGATATCCAAATCGAAACAGGGGTGGTCACCCCGCCTGCTGACACACGCGCCCACGCACGCGGATCCATTATCAAACGGCTCGCCGAACGACGCTACAACCGCTACTACATCGATTGGGATATCGTCTATGTAGACCGCAACCGTCAGGTCGATATGCGCGATCCGTTCGGTCTCTACGCTCGTGAGGTGGAACGGTTCGTCTCATTAATCTAAAGGAGAGAGGACGCCATGATTGTTGTGATGCACTCCAGTGCTACTGCGGAACAGATTCGCGAGGTAGAAGAGCGGGTTCGCCAGTTCGGGTTCGATATCCACTCCATCTACGGCGTAGAGCGCACCGTCATCCGTGTACTGCGGCGCGGAGACTCCAGCCTTTAGGCCTGGGGAGGAGCGCCGCCTTTCCTCCTTTCGCAAAGTGTGGTACTACATGATTGTGCAGCGAACGATCAGGCTTCGGCCAAATCCAACCCCTGAGCATGCGGGCGTGCTCCTGGAGACACTGCGTCAGCACGCCGAGTGCTTCAACGCCGTCGCGGCCTATGGTTGGGTGCAGCGAGAGAAGAACGGCGTCCGGTTGCACCACGCCACCTACCGCACCCTGCGGGAGAGATTCCACG
>PSLB01000162.1:3813-4594 GCA_040289385.1 Armatimonadota bacterium | reverse complement strand
TGGTATAATGCGAGCGTGGCGAATATCAACGCTGCCAGGAATATCCGCAACCGCTATACCGTCTCTCAGGACGGTGGGCCGTCGTCAACCGGCCCCGAAGCCCTGCCCGGCTTGCCGGGCGAGGGCAAGCCCCCGGCTTTAGAGCCGTGGGGTAGTTGACTAATGAGGAGTACTTGAACCCGCTATGGACACCGTGCTAACCCAACTGGCAGAGCAGATCGATACTCGCTTTGAAGACGCAACCAGCGACTACCGCGCTCTTATCGTCGTCAATCCCTCCGAAACATCCTTCACAGGTCCTGCAGTTCTGGACGTGTGCGTTCCGCTCAAACCAGGGCGCACGCCCCGCAAGGCCTCGGCCTGGGACACCAACGGGATGCGCGTGCCGTGCCAGATTCGCCAGTCCTCCTTCGAACCGCTGACTGGCTCCGCATTTCCTGAAGGTAGCCAGCTGTGGCGGTTCGAACTCTGGTTCTGGGTGGATGCACTCCCGCCACACAGCTATGCGACTTACCGATCCGAGTGGAGCGACGACGAACTGCCACTTCCCGAATCGGCATTTGCCATCCCTCCTCTGCGTGCCGTTAAAGAATCGCTCCCACACACTGGCACGCTCCCCAAGGTAGGGATACTCCCACAAACAGAGTAGTTGCCCCTCGCGGTAGGAATTTCGGGCAGGTGGGTGTGTATTGGCGCCTCCCCGGAATTCATTCCGTGGATTCCTTGGCTGTCTACGCAGACGCGCGGAGCGGAGTGTGGCCCCTCGCCTCCGAAGAGGCGT
>PSLB01000162.1:0-3775 GCA_040289385.1 Armatimonadota bacterium | reverse complement strand
CGGGCGACTCCTCCGCCGGCGCAGATCCGCCGGCCGGAGATACTTGGCCTCTCCACAAGGCATGACTGCCCCGGGTACAATCCCACCGCTGTTCAGGCGGCGGTTCAAGATGTTCGCCGCGCTCACCGCGTCCATACTTATATTATATACTTATATCATATCATGCTCACGCTTTTGGCTAAAAGCCCGGCGCTCTCATCCCCGGAATGAATTTCCGGGGTTTTCTCGCACCGGGGCTATAACTTTTGCACCGACGATTTAGACTACATCCAACACCTTGCAGAGAACAGCGCAGAGCCAATCGGCTCGTTGGGCGACGACGGACCGCTGGCAGTCCTGCGACCCGAAGGGCAATCGCTTGTGGACGATTGCAAAGAGAGCGTGGGAGTGGGAACTAACCCCGTGATGGATCGCGATCGAGAAGGAGAGCATTTTAATACGCAGACGCTTTTGGGCGCACGCCCCCCGAATCCAAGCCTTACAGCATCTGGGCACACTATCTCGAGATTCCGCACCCTTGCGGTGGCCGTTCAGCCCGCTTCCCACCTCTGCCACTACCTTTGCGGCCTTGATGCCCTTCTCCGCCGCAAACGCCGCAAGCCGCGCCACCTGCCGGTCGAGATCGGCCTTCTGGTCGGCGGATAACACCCTGGCGTACAGGACGGCTTAGGGGAGGGTTTCCCATCCCCCTAAGCTTTGCGCCGCCAGAAGTCGAGCATAAACTCGCGCAGGGCACACACCCCTTCTAAAGGCATCGCATTATAGATAGATGCGCGACAACCGCCCACCGAACGGTGTCCTTTGAGCTCGTAAAACTGATGCGACTCCGCCTCCTTGAGAAACTCCTTCTCTAACTCTTCGGAGGGCAGTCGCCAAACAACATTCATCAGCGAGCGGTATTCAGGGTGCGCATGCCCGCGATAGAAGCCACCGCTCTGGTCGATCACCTCGTACAACAGTCGCGCTTTCTCACGGTTAAGCTGGTGCATCCGTTCCAGACCACCGATGGTCTCACGAAGCCAGCGAGTCACTTGCAGCACCATATAGATAGCGAATACCGGGGGGGTGTTGTAAAGCGAGCGGTTCTCCGCTTGCAGGCGGTAGTCCAGCATAGCGGGCATGTTGGGCGGGGTGCGTTCGCACAGATCCGCGCGAAGAATCACGATAGTGACCCCTGCAGGACCTGCATTCTTCTGCGCACCTGCGTATAGCAGTGCATAACGCTCAATCGGGGTAGGGCGCGAGAGGAAATCGGAGGAGGCATCGCAGACCAAGGGTCGGTCGCCTACAGGTGGCTCCTCAGGAAACTGTACGCCCTGGATCGTCTCGTTGGAAGTAAAGTGGACATATGCCGACTTCGGGTCGAGATCTAACTCGTCGGGGTGCGGGGTTCGGGTGTAGTTGTCCGACTTGCCATCCCAAGCGATGCGTGCCCGGCCGATCTTCACCGCCTCTTGATACGCCTTTTGTCCCCACGAACCTGTGAGGATGTAATCTGCGGAATCGCCTCCCAACAGGTTCATCGGCACCATCGCAAACTGCAGGCTCGCTCCTCCCTGCATGAACAGCACTCGGTAGTGGTCAGGGATACCCAAAAGTTGGCGCAGGTTATGCTCTGCCTCGTCCAGAATCGCCTCGAACCATTTCGAACGGTGGCTAATTTCCAGCACCGACATGCCCACACCAGGAAGTGCCAAGAGCTCACGCTGTGCCGTTTCCAAAACGCTTAGCGGTAAAACACCCGGTCCAGCAGAAAAGTTCCACACACGCTGTGCCATCGCAAGAGTCCCTCCACCAAAAGGATACCTGTTTCGGCTAGTCTGCTCGTCAAACACTGGATCGAGGCCCCTTTGTGCCCTACAACTGCCCTCTGCTGGGCTCTTCGCAGAGGGCAGTTGCGAAACGCCTTACAACGAGGCGGGAATCAGGTACGAGGTTTTTGCCTTCGGGTCATGGACGCCGATGAAGATGTAGAACATCTCATCGTAGGTGCCCTCGCCGTAGCGCACTTCGCGCGGGGGATTACTGGGGTTATTGGGGTTATGGGAAGAGTTGTCGTACCAGCCCTCCGCCTCGATAATCGTTCCCGGAGGTAGCACCACGGGCTCCTTGTAGTAGTAGGTCTGTTGCCAATTGAAGTCGTAATCGTCGATGCGCAACAGTGGGATCGTTCGCCAATCTGGGGTTCGGGCTTTGACTTCGCATCCCCGTGCAATGAGGTGCATATGCGCCAGAATTGCAACGGCATAGAGCGGACGATCGGTGGGCGTACGCCACTGGACACGGATGCGGTAGTTGCGTTCTCCAGGCGGGATCCGAAGGTTCCGATTGCCCAGCACCAGCAGTTGCACAGGCTTGTGCGTGGGCTTGCGGTCTGCAAGATACAGCCCCACACGCGTGCGATCCGTCTCGCGCTTGCCCCGCTTGAAGTAGTGAACCTGCATCACAAGGTCAAACCGGCGCGGGAGCACCACCGCGAACGGCTTATCGAGCGTGATGGGACGCTGTCCCGGCACCCACCCGCCCAGCATCATCACAGGGATAAAACCCGTGCCTCCGAAGTTTTCGTAGCCAGGCTTGGGGTCTGCTGCGTCGAGCTTGCGGGCTTGACCGGAGGTATCCACAAACATGTTGGCGTGATGCACTACCTCGCGGTTGCCTGGCTGGATATCGATAGCGACAATCACCTTATTTTCCGGGAGCTCGACAGGGATCACGAAGTAACGATACTCATCGCCTACTGTGCCGTCCAGCTCGTATTCGGGTGCTTCCACGATGAGATCAGGCTCTCCCAGAAGCCAGCCCGCTTGGAACTTAGGCGGGCGTGGGGCTTTGGAGAGATCGCCTGCAGGCATTCCTGACGATACCCAGCGCGCAATTTGCTGAATCTCTTCGTCTGTGAGAGCCGTTGCGTTCTTAAACTCGCCATAGCCAGGCACCGCCTTCCAAGGAGGCATCAAGCGCCGTTCGGTGTAGTATTGAATTTCGCGTGCCCACCGCTTGGCGTCGTTATAGGTCTCCAACGGGAAGGGGCCAATATCGCCCGGTCGGTGGCACGGAGTGCACTTGTTGTAAAGAATCGGGGCAATATGTTCGGCAAAAGTCACCTCTGCCGATTTGGTAGAAGGGGTGGGCGTCTCTGGGAGTGCCAGGAAGCACCCCACAACAGGAGTGTGGGCAATCCGAATCGGCTTTCGGTTCACCACCGCATCCAACGCCGCGCGCAGGTAGGCGTGCTGTCCTACCTCGCGCTGGGTCACGCTGTCGATGGCGCCGGTGTAGAGTACCTTCCCCTTCGGACTTACTACGAACACTTGAGGCACATGGGTTGCTCCCAAACTTTTGGCAAGTGCTGGGGCATCCTGCCGTACTATAGGGAACTGGAACCCCATTTGGTGGGCATGGGAGTGCACCCCTTCGTCGCTCTCATCAGGTTCGGGATAAACGCCAAAAAAGGAGATGCCCCTCGGCTGATAGGTCTGGTAAAGGGCGTTCAGACGCGGGGCATATCGGGGAACCGCAGGACATCGGGAGGAGAGGGTCACAAACACCACCGCCCGTTGGGATTCCAACGCCTGCCACTGCCACGATCGCCCGCTCAGATCGCGCCAAGTCAGCCGCGTAACGGGTAAAGTCTCACTGTGATAGCCTGCCGAAATTAGCAGACCGCCCAACACCATCGTTGCCAATGTCCAGCGTATCATCCGTGTACTGCGGCGCGGAGACCCCGGCCTTTAGGCCTGGGGAGGAGCGCCGCCTTGACTCCTCTCGGGTG
>PSLB01000161.1:0-4615 GCA_040289385.1 Armatimonadota bacterium | reverse complement strand
CGAGATCCGTTCGCGGATACCCTTGAGGTCTTCAAGAGCCATCCCGCGACCGGTGCCTTTGGCCTTCGCGACCAGGGGTGCAGCGTGTTGCTCCTCGGTCGGCATGAGCTTGACCATCAGCGTCAGGTGCACGTTTCTAGTATACCCCAGACAGCTCAATGGGTGCCATGGAAGGATGGAAGCCGCCCTTCCTCCCCGCGCCTCAAGGCGGGGGCTTCCGGGCGGCGGCGACGGTGAAAGGAAGCGTCAAAGATTATACCCTTCTCGGCAGGAGGGAATACTTTGCAGTGCAAGATGAGAGAAACCGCCCCCACCGCGTCGCCACACAGTGGGGGCAGAGAGGGTAGAGCGCTAATCGTCCAACTCGATGACCAGAGCGTCCAGAATCTTGGTGCTTGCGTCATAGGTGCCTTTGACCTCCACCTTTTTACCAGGTTGGAGGTCTGCAGGAAATGCAGGAGATTCGTCGTGATGCCAGCGGGTTTGCTCGGTATAGCGTATGGTTACCTCTGCTAAGGGAGGCATCTCGTGGCGGATTCGGCGCACGGCGACAGTGAAACTTCCTTCGTCAACACTTCGGATAACCCCTTTGATCTCGGGGAGTTCATGAGGCTCGGAGCCGTCCGAAAGGTCTTCGATTTTTATGCGTTCTGCAGTGATTTTCAGGATCGTAGGGTCGGGAGTGCCTTTTACTTCCACCTTCTGTCCGACAGTTAAGGTGGCGTTCTGCCCGCTTTCAGCATAGATCGATGTCCGCCGAGAGAGTAAGACATTTACGGAGCGTCCGTTCCGAAGCTGAAGTGTGAGCTCTTGCGCTTGGATGGCTGTAATTACGCCTTTTACCTCTGCGTATTTGTGTCGGTTGCCCACTTCCTGTTCGTGAAGATGACGCAGGGCAGGACGCACCATCCCGTTGATTAGCTGAAACGTCGTATTTTTGCAATTGGGCTTCTTATTGAATGCACCGCTCGCCCATTTGGGTTCCCATGGTATGGGTGCTTCTCAGCAACTGGGGTTACGGGGAGGGGCAGAACGCGGCATTCGTTAGAGGCGCAGTGACTTCTCTACAGTTGCGTTCCCTCTAAAGATGAGTTATACCGATGCCAATAATCTTAATTAGCGACAGGGTACAGGTTGACCAGAGAACCTCCTGCTAAACTTGGTCGCACCTCCCCTACCCCTGGAGAGGCGGGTTCCTCCCCACCCGCCTCTCTTCTTGTTTGGCGGTGTCTCGCCCAAACTTTCTGAAAAAAGCCCCCTGCGGAAAGCTTCGCCGCAGGGGGGTGTGGCGGTGGCGCTGGACGGTGCTGATGAGAGAAGTCTCGCAACCACCGATGTTGCCGACCGCCTTGTTGGGGGTTTCCCCCGCGCCTATCAAGATTTTGCCACATTGGACAGCGTGACACTTCAAGAGGAATACGGGGTTTGGATAAAACGCCGTTTTTTACGGGGTATAATCCCCTGTATGGGAGAACTGCATCTATATAATACGCTTACCAGAAAAGAGGAGCCCTTCGTGCCCCGCACTCCGGGCAAGGTCTCGATGTACGCGTGCGGATTGACGCCTCAGTCGCCTGCGCATGTGGGGCATATGCGGGGGGTTGTGGTGTTGGATGTGGTGCGACGGTGGTTGGAGCATCTGGGTTATACGGTCGAATTCGTGCAGAACTTTACCGATATCGATGATAAGATTATTCGTCGTGCCCAAGAGGAGGGGATTTCCATACGTGAGGTTGCTGAAAAATACAGCCAGATGTATATTGAGGACGCTCTCGCGTTGGGGGTTCGGCTCCCACGCTTTGTTAAGGTCACCGAGAACATGCAAGATATTATTGAGATGGTGCAGAAGTTGGTCGAGGCGGGCTATGCCTATGTGGTGGATGGGGACGTCTATTTTGAGGTGAGCCGATTTCCAGAATATGGCAAGCTGTCTGGGCGCACGGTAGAGGAACTCAAAGCGGGGGCGCGAATTGAGGTCGACGAACGCAAGTGCCATCCAGAGGACTTTGCCCTCTGGAAATCGGCAAAACCTGGAGAACCCGCTTGGGAAAGTCCTTGGGGAGCGGGACGCCCCGGCTGGCATATCGAATGCTCTGCGCTGAGCCTGAAATATCTTCAGCCTGCTTTTGATATCCATGCTGGCGGCATGGACCTCATCTTCCCCCACCACGAGAACGAGATTGCCCAATCGGAAGCCTATTTGAACTGTCAGCAACCGTTTGCTCGCTACTGGCTTCACTGGGGTCCTGTGCGCCTGCGTCAGGAGAAGATGTCGAAGTCTACTGGCGTGGTGGTGCCGATTCGGGAGCTACGCCAGCAGTATGAGCCGGCGGTAATCCGCTTCTTTCTGCTGACGGTGCATTATCGCACTCCTTTAGAGTTCTCGTATGGGCGTTTGGAGGAGGCGAAGGCGGGGCTGGAACGCATCCGTACTGCAGTTCAGCGAGCAGAAGCCTTCTTGCGCACGCAGAGCGCGCCTCCCGATGCAGACGAACGGCTGGCAGAGCCCTATCGGGTTCCGTTTACCGAGGCGATGAACAACGATTTTAACACTGCTCAGGCGATTGCAGTCGTGTTTGAGGTGGTGCGTGTCATTAATCACCGCCTCAACACACCGGATCTGGTAGGGCGCGTGGAGACGGCGCAAGAGGTGCACGGCTTACTGAACGCCTTGCGCTGGATGATGGAAACCGTGCTGGGAGTGACTCTGCAGGCTTCTATGTCTGGGCAGAGCCAGCGGTTCGAGCAGTTAATGCAGGCGGTCCTTGCTTGGCGGGCAGAACTGCGCTCCCGCAAACTTTATGACCTCGCAGACCGCATTCGTGATGACCTTAAAGCGATGGGCATCCTGTTAGAGGACAGCCCCCAGGGCACCACCTGGCGACTGACCGAAAACGACTAAGGGCTCCTGCACCCCCAGAGTCCAATCCTGCCTGAGTTGGTTCGGCGGTGGGGCAGGAATGGTATCCTGCCCCGCCACTGTGGAGATTCTACGGAGATGGTTCGCCCAACAGCACGATGGGGAGGTTATGACTCTTTAGGAGCTCGTTGAGCGCAGGAACCTGATTTTGGAGGTAATCTTGGAGCTTTGCATAGAGCGCTTCGAACTCCGCTTTGACCTCGTTGAAGTAAGCCACTTGGGCCCGCGAGGGAGCTGTGTTGCTGGAGACGGCAGAGTAGACCGAGTTGAGCCGTCCGCGCAAGCGCGGTCCGCGCGCATAGGCTAACCTCGTGTTGGGGTTGTCGATCTGACCCTTCAGCTCGTTGAGAACCTTATCGTGCTGTTCGAGGGTTTTGGTAAGGGTCTCCGGGAAGCGAATATCTTGTTGGCGAGCGATTTGGCGTAGGTTTTGGAGTTGGGTCTCGACACTGTTGAATGCGCGCGAGGCTCGGTTGAGTTTTTGGATCATTTCCAGCGTTTCGAGAGCGAATTGGTAGCCTGCCTTCATGCCCAGCAAGTACGGTTCCAGCGCTGGTTCCACGCGTACCGTGAGGGGCTGTTCCATCTGGAACTCGCCGACGATGAGGCGTACCCTATAAGTGCCTGGTAGAACTGGAGGTCCGAGCGGGTTCCTATATGGAGCAGGGCGTCGTTCGGTTTCCTCGTAATCCTCTTTGCCGAGTCGGATGCGCAGAGCCCACTCAACTCGGTGGATACCTGCTTCCTGAGGGATGCGGATCAGTTCACGGAGAACCTTGCCCTGTGCGTCCAGCATCTGGAGACGGACGCGCTCCTCCTTCGGCTTCTCTGTGAGAAAGTAGGTTATCATCGCTCTGGATGCAGGAGTGGGGGCTGTGTAGGGACGATCTCCGCGTCCGCGAACCTGCTGGCGTACCGCCACGTAACAGGGGGTGTGAACAGATACGCGGGCTTGTCGAGAATTTCTGGGCGAATCTCTTGAAACGGGGTGATGTCGTCGAACACATAGATACTGCGACCGTGCGTGCCGACAATTAGAGAAAGTGGGGGAGGGCGAGGGGGCAGTGATCCCCCTCGCTACAGCATTGATAGCCGTTTTGCGGCATGTTGCAGACGTGGACGGCGCCCTGAACATCTACGAAAGGGCGTACCAGGTATCTCCCGTGGTCACTAGCCCGTACCTTGGAGAGGAGGAGTGACCGTGTGGCAGGGACAAAGCCCTGCGTGCATCCTGAATAAGGATGCCCCTCAATTGATGGAGGGGAGGACGTCACTTCCCGAAGTCCTGTGATGACCTCTTCTAACAGCTGTTCGGCATGCTGCATTCGGTCGGGCAAGCCCAAAAAGCGCTCGCCCAGAAGTGCAGAAAGCACCTCATCCCGCCATTCGGGATGGATGCACAAGATTCGAATCAAATCTTGAACGGTGCGAATTTCTATCGTTTAGAATTATACCGTAGAATTATACCGTCATCCGTGTACTGCGGCGCGGAGACCCCGGCATTTAGGCCTGGGGAGGAGCGCCGCCTTCCCTCCTTTCGCAAAAGGTGGTACTATATGATTGTGCAGCGAACGATCCGGCTTCGGCCAAATCCAACCCCCGAGCAGGCGGGCGTGCTCCTGGAGACGCTGCGTCAGCATGCCGAGTGCTTCAACGCCGTCGCGGCCTATGGTTGGGCGCAGCGAGAGAAGAACG
>PSLB01000160.1:0-4650 GCA_040289385.1 Armatimonadota bacterium | reverse complement strand
TGGGAACGTCCACCACTACAGCGAGGTAGAACGTCCCGTCCCGGTAGATGAGGTCAGCCTGTCCACGGATGCGCTTCCAGTGGGCGGCCTGGTATCCACCGAAGACGACCGGGATGAGTTGTCGGCCCCGGAGCGTCAGGATGGACACGCGGTCAAGGCCCTTCCAGGAGAGGATGCGCTGGTCGTAGATAATAGCCCCATGCGGGCGAAAGGACGGTTTCTTGGACCTGTCCCGTTTGTACGCTTCCGCGACTTTGCTGATGGCGCGGACGGCCATCTGAGCGGGCAGGCCGAATCGCTCCCGGATGTCGTAGTAGACGAGCTTTTGGAGTCGAATCTTGTTGGCTGTCCGCCCCTGGAAGGCGACTTCGGCGATAGCGTTGCAGGCCGCGTTGAAGCGCTCCATCGTCTCCAGGAGAGCGGCCGACTGCTTGGCATCCGGTTGGAGTTTTCCGATCAACGTCAGGTTCATGCTTCTATTATAGCACAGAACGTTCAATTGGTGCAATGGAAGGATGGAAGCCGCCCTTCCTCCCCGCGCCTCAAGGCGGGGGCTTCCGGGCGGCGCGAGGAATGGGTGACCGACAGGTAGTGTTGCGGAGGACGACTTTCCTGCCAGCGCGCCCATGCCTGCTCATGGACGGTAGGATACCTGATTACCCAAAGTTCCGTTTCATAGGCCCAGCACAGAGAACAGGGCAGACCCATTGTAGGGGCACGGCATGCCGTGCCCCTACAGGGGTTGGCATAAGGGCAGACCTGTGTGTCTGATGTTGGATATAGGGTATAATCGCCCAGCCCTTTTAAGTCTGTCCTGTGAGGCGACAAGGGAGGAAGATATGCCAATTGATCGCGCCCTACGCAAAGTTTTAGTGATTGGTTCGGGCCCGATTATTATTGGGCAAGCGGCGGAGTTTGATTACTCTGGAACCCAAGCGTGTCGTTCCCTCAAAGAGGAAGGTCTGGAGGTTGTGCTGATTAACTCCAACCCTGCGACGATTATGACCGATCCCGAGACGGCGGATCGGGTCTACATCGAGCCCCTCACTGTAGAGTTTGCCGAGCGTGTGATTGCCCGGGAGCGTCCCGATGGATTATTGCCGACTTTGGGGGGGCAGACGGGCTTGAACTTGGCGACGGAGTTAGCTGTACGGGGGATTTTAGAGCGGTACGGTGTGCGGTTGTTGGGCACGCCGTTGAGTGCGATTCAAGCGGCGGAGGATCGCGAACGGTTTCGCGAGCTGATGCGTCAGATTGGCGAGCCGGTGCCCGAGTCGTGGATTGTGGAGAGTGTGGGGGCGTTGCGTCGAGTGGCAGAGCGGGTGCCCTATCCGTGCATTGTGCGTCCTGCCTATACCTTGGGCGGTACAGGGGGCGGAATAGCCCATACCCCCGACGAGCTGATGGAGATTGGGACGCGTGGGCTCCAGCTATCGATGCGCCATCAGATTCTTGTGGAGCGCAGTCTGCTGGGCTGGAAAGAGATTGAGTACGAGGTGATGCGCGACGGCGCCGATAACGCCATCGTGGTCTGTAATATGGAAAACATCGACCCGATGGGGGTGCACACCGGCGATTCGATAGTGGTGGCGCCGTCGCAGACCCTTTCCGATTTCGAGTACCAGCTCTTGCGCACCGCCGCGCTAAAGATTATTCGGGCGCTGGGCATTCAGGGCGGATGTAATGTGCAGTTGGCGCTGAACCCGAACGGGTCGGATTACTATGTGATTGAGGTCAATCCGCGTGTGAGCCGTTCTTCTGCCTTAGCCTCTAAAGCCACGGGCTACCCGATTGCGCGCCTCGCCGCCAAGATTGCCGTCGGCTTGCGTCTGGACGAAATCCGCAACCCGATAACGCAGACCGCAGCGGCTTTTGAGCCGACTTTGGACTATTGTGTGCTGAAGATTCCGCGTTTTCCGTTTGATAAGTTTCCCACGGGCGATCGGGTATTAGGCACGCAGATGAAAGCCACGGGCGAGGTGATGGCGATTGACCGTACCTTTGAGGGCGCGCTGATGAAGGCGGTGCGCGGGCTGGAACTGGGCGTTTCCGACCTGCGCTATCCAGGAGCCGCACGGCTCAGCACGATGGAGTTAGAAACGCTCCTCGAGAACCCCAACGACCTGCGCCTGTTCTATGTGGCGGAGGCATTTCGGCGGGGCTGGCTCGTGGAGGAGGTGCATGCCCTCAGCCGAATCGATCCGTGGTTCCTGCACAAAGTCCGCCATCTGGTGGAGCTGGAGCAGACGCTCATCCGCCAGAGCAAGCCCCTACGCGACGCTTTCTTAGGTATTCAGGAGGAGCAAAGCCTTATCGACATGGTGCGTCGCGCCAAAGTGTGGCAGTTCCCTGATCGGTTTCTGGCACAAATTACTGGGTTGCACGAGCGCCAAGTGCGCCAAGCCCGCCAGCGGTGGGGCATCCTGCCTGCCTATAAGATGGTGGATACCTGTGCAGGCGAGTTCGAAGCCTACACCCCTTACTTCTACACCACCTATCACGGCGAGCATGACCGCCCGCCTGCCTACGCCCCGCGCAAAGTGCTGGTGCTCGGCTCCGGACCGATTCGCATCGGACAGGGGATCGAGTTCGACTACTCCGCCGTGCATGCGGTTCAGACCTTACGCGCCCACGGCTATTATGCGATTCTGCTCAACAATAATCCGGAGACCGTCTCTACCGATTTCGACATTTCCGATGCGCTCTATTTTGACCCGCTCACGCTGGAAGAGGTACTGAATCTGCTGGAGTATGAGGGCAATGTGCAGGGCGTGCTGGTACAGTTCGGTGGGCAAAGTGCGATTAACTTGGTCAAGGGTCTCCAAGAGTTTGGCGTGCCGATTTTAGGCACACCCCCCGAATCGGTCGACATCGCCGAGGATCGGCGGCGGTTCGATGCGCTACTGCAGGATTTGGGCATTCCGCGCCCGCCTGGACGCGCCGTAACGACTTTGGGCGAGGCGCTTGCTACAGCGCGAACGGTGAGCTATCCCGTGCTGGTGCGCCCCTCCTATGTGTTGGGCGGCCGCGCGATGCAAATTGTGCGCACCGACCAGGAACTAGAAACCTACTGGCAGTCCGCCGTTTTGGCGTTCCCCGACGCCCCCGTGCTGGTAGATAAATATATTGAGGGGAAAGAGGCGGAGGTCGACCTTGTGGGAGACGGTGAGCGGGTGTGGATCCCTGCGATTATGGAGCATATTGAGCGGGCGGGGGTTCACTCAGGCGATAGCATGACCGTCGTGCCGCCGCAAACTCTGACGGATCAAGAGCAAGCGCAGATAGTAGACTATGCGGTGCGGTTGGGGTGTGCGCTTAAGGTATGCGGGCTGATGAATATCCAGTTTGTGGTGCAGGGGGATCAGGTCTACGTGATTGAGGTAAACCCGCGTGCCAGCCGAACCGTGCCCTACCTTTCGAAGATTACAGGGGTCCCGCTGGTGTCGTGGGCGGTTCGTGCGCAGTTGGGCGTGCCCATGCCGCAATCGGGGTTGGCGCCTGCGCCCCAGTGGATTGCGGTCAAGGCACCTGTCTTCTCGTCGCTCAAGCTGCGCAAGGTGGAGGTGGCAGTCGGTCCAGAGATGCGCTCCACAGGCGAGGTGATGGGCGTGGATCGCACCTATGCGGCGGCGCTTTACAAGGCGTTGCTTGCCAGCGGCACGCCCCCTCCACGCAAGGGGAATGTGCTGTTGACCTTAGCAGATGCCGACAAGTCGGAAGGCGTGCGCTTAGCCGAAGCATTCCATCGGAAGGGATTCCACCTCTATGCGACACGGGGCACCGCGCGTGCCCTCCAAAAGGCTGGGTTGCCGGCTCAGGTAGTGCCCAAAATCGGACAGGGGCGCCCCGACCTGCTGACCGCCCTCCGCGAGCAGCACATCCACCTGCTGATCAACACGCCCAGCCCCGACTACAAGGCAGAACAACAAGGACTGCTGATTCGGCGCGCGGCTGTCGAACAGGGCATCCCGTGCTTGACCTCATTAGACACGGCTTGGGCGCTCCTGACCGCCTTGGAGGCTCACCAGTTCGAGGTGGAACCAGTTCAAGAATTTGGGCGTGCTGTCATCCCCCCAGCACTGCTTCCAGAGCCTGCACAAATCGGTGGTTCTGCTCCATCGTGCCAGTGTTGACCCGAAGGTAGGTGGGCAAGCCAAAGACCGCTCCCGTGCGCACCAACAGACCGTACTGGCGTAAAAGGGTGTGGGCTATCGTCTCTGCTCCATCCCCTACCTCGATCAGGATAAAGTTTGCCCATGAGGGGATCGTTTGCAAGCCCAGTCGGGCACATTCTGCCTGCAGGTAGTTGAGCCCCTCACGGTTGAGCGCTCGTGTACGAGCCACATGGGCTTGATCCGCCAGCGCCGCAATCCCTGCCACTTGAGCGAGTCGATTCACATTAAAGGGCTCACGCACGCGATTCAGCGGATCTAAAATCTCAGGACGCGCCACCGCATAGCCCAGACGCAGCCCTGCCAGTCCGTAAGCTTTGGAGAAGGTTCGCAAAACCACCACATTGTGCCCCGCACGCACATACTCGATACCGTTCGGGTAGGCTGGGTGATCCACATATTCGCAGTAGGCTTCATCGAATATCGGCGGCGCGGAGACCCCGGCCTTTAGGCCCGGGGAGGAGCGCCGCCTTGACTA
>PSLB01000159.1:0-4651 GCA_040289385.1 Armatimonadota bacterium | reverse complement strand
CGGCTCAATACGCCAAGAGTTTTACCTGCTAGGCGATTCACTGGCAGAACCTCCTGAACTCTTGCTTGTCAAGGTCCTGAGGAGATTATAACAAACGAGAGGAGTCAAGGCGGTGCCCCTCCCCAGGCCTAAAGGCCGGGGTCTCCGCGCCGCAGTACACGGATGAAGAGGTGCATGCAATGCGCCACGCTCTGCGAAACAATACCTTCCTCAAAAGCCTAAGCGAGTGGGAACGCGCCCACGAAGACAGCGAATAGAAACGCAACCTACTCCACCAATCGGCTCCAGTAGGCTTGCGCGCTAAGTGAAGGATTCGGGGAACCCAAAATGCCCGAAATGACCGCAACGCCAATCGCCCCTGCCTGGAGACATGGGGATACCCGCTCGGGCGTAATGCCCCCCACTGCAATCAGCGGAACCGAGACAGCCCGCGCAATTGCGCGCATCAACGGGATGCCTTCAGGCGATTTATTTGGGTGGCTTGAAGTCGGATACATCGTGCCGACCAGAAGGTAGTCCGCTCCCGCGGCGACAGCGCGAGGCGCACTCTCTTCCGAGTGGACGGAATAGCCCAAGAGTCGGTTTGGGGAGGGCGCTAAGGGATGTTCGAGGGCATGCTCAGGCAAATGGACGCCGTCTGCCTCGACCCACTCAGCCAGAACGGGATAGGGGTTCACGGAGAAGAGCGTGGCGGTTTGGCGCGCCATCCGACGCAGTTCGGAGGCGATGTCAATACAAACAGAGGCAGGGAGATCGTGTATCCGCAACATCAACCAGTTGACCCCGCCCGCCAGTGCCATCGCCACCTTCTGGAGCAGGTTCTCTGCGTCGCTTTGCGGGCTCCACGGCACAATCAGCATCAGCACTTTGGGGGGCAAGGCAGGCTTCATAAGCGCACGACGCCCTCCAACGGGCTGGATGCAGAGGCATAAGGAAGCTTGGGGATGCGCCCTGCACGATACGCCTTGCGTCCCGCCTCGACGCCCAACCGAAACGCTTCTGCCATCAATACTGGATTGCTCGCCTTGGCAATCGCCGTGTTGACCAGCACCGCATCACAGCCAATCTCCATCGCGATCGATGCGTCCGACGGCACACCCAGCCCAGCATCCACCACCACGGGCACGCGCGCCTGCTCTACAATTATCTGAATCTGCTGGAAATTGACCGAGAAGCCCAGCCCTGTACCAATCGGCGCCGCCAACGGCATCACCGTCGCACACCCAATCTCCTCCAGATGTTTCGCCAGCACGGGATCATCGTTGATATAGGGCAGGACCACGAACCCCTCCTTGACCAGGACCTTGCATGCCTCCAGTGTGCCGATGGGGTCGGGAAGCAAATATTTCTGGTCGGGAACCACCTCCACCTTGACCCAGTCGCCCAATCCCATCGCCCGTGCCAGACGCGCCACGCGAATCGCCTCCTCTGCGGTTCGACAGCCCGCCGTGTTCGGCAGAATCTGGTATCGGCTCCAGTCCAGCTCATCCAAAATGGAGCGCTTCGGTGCATCGAGTTCGATTCGGCGTAACGCTACCGTCACAATCTCAGCGCCAGAGGCTTCCATCGCCTGCACCATCGTTTCGCTGTCGGGATACTTACCAGTGCCGACCATGAGGCGAGAGCGGAAGGCTTTGCCAGCGATAACTAGGGGATCGTCCATACTGAAAGGAATTATACCTTCTGAAGGGTACCAAGTCTGTATGCAAGCACAGCCGAGTCAACTGCGGATTGCATACGGCGCCGATCCGTGTACCCAGATGCGCCTTACTTGGCAGGTGGCGATGCCCACCGAGTCGCCACAAGTGGAGTATGGTACAACGCCCCAATTGGGCATGCAGGCACTTGCACAGCGGCGCACCTATTCCCACGAGACAGGGGCCATCTATTCTGCCCTGCTGACAAACCTCCAGCCCAACACACGCTACTACTACCGTGTCGGCAGTCCGCAAGGCGGGTTCAGCCGTGCCTACACTTTCCATACGCCCCGGCGCGGTCCCCACAATTTTATCTTCACTGCCTTTGCCGACCACGGGACAACGCCGCTCAGTGTGCGCAATACGCGCAATGTGTTGGCGCATAATCCGACCTTCCACTTTATTGTGGGTGACCTATCGTATGCGAATGGACGCCAGCCCGTGTGGGATGTGTACGAGCGCCAGCTGGAGGTACTTTCCGCACGCGTGCCCACGATGGTGTGCCTCGGCAACCACGAAAACGAGCGAATCGGTTATCGCGCTGCCCTTGCACGGTTCCCAATGCCCGACCCAGACCACTACTTCTACCAGTTCAGTTTGGGGAACGCCTTGTTCGTGGCGTTCAACAGCAACGAGCCCGACGACACCGAACAGCTCCGCTGGCTGGAGCGTACCCTCCAAGACGCTCAACGCAACCGAAGCTACCGGTGGCGTATCGCCTTCATGCATCACCCGCCCTACAGCTCCACTGCCCGCCGCGGCAATAACGCTCGAATCATCCAGACCTTCGTGCCCTTGCTGGAGCGATACCGAGTAGATTTGGTGATTATGGGGCATAACCACAACTACGAGCGGTTTTACCCCATGCGTGGGGGGCAGGCGGTGGTGCGCTCGGGCACACGCTATCCCCAAGGCAAGGGAGTGGTGTATGTGATCTGTGGGGGCGGAGGCGTCTCCTTGTACGACCTGATGCCCGAACCTACACCGACCACTGCAAAGCGCGAGCGTACCTATTGCTATCTCAAAGTGCGTGTGCCGGCTTCAGGAGCCTTACAGGTAGAGGCTTACCGAATCGACAACAGCCTTATCGAGCGGTTCGAGATTGTTCAACTCCCACCTTAGGGACAACCCTTGTGAATCTGGGGCAGGCAAAGTGGTTCCCCATGACCACTCCCGTCCCTTTGTACGATTCGCGCCGATACGCCCACCAATCAGGAACCAGAACATCCCCTAATAAGGTATACTACGGCGGGGAGACCTCAACGATGCAAAAGGGACTGGTCGGATGTGCAATTGCCCTCGTCATCCTATTGGTTTGTGGAGGCGTTCTGTGGGTTTCTGTCGGCAGCAGTGGGCGCGCCAACACGGGCGCATCGTCCGAACGGGTCTATACGGTACAACGCGGTGAGATTAGCGTCGATGTGAACGAGTCGGGAGCTGTTGAGCCTGTGCGCGTCGTGGAAATCAAGTCCCGCGTGCCAGGGCGCATCGAAGCCTTGCTGGTCGACGAGGGGGCTTTCGTTCGGCAGGGGCAACTACTGGCACGCATCGACCCGCGCGAAATTCGCCAACAGGTGGAACAGGGCAATGCGCAGGTCGAATCGGCGGAAGCGAGTGCCCAGCGCGCCCAAATCGCTCTGGAACTGGAGGCTGCGCAAGCCCGAGCCCGCCTGCGCCAAGCAGAACTCCGCTACGAACAGCTCCTGAACGAGACCAATGCACAACCGAAAATCACTCAAGCCAGCCTCCGCTCTGCAGAATCCGCCTACAACACTGCTCAGCAGAACCTGCGCCTGCTCGAAACTGTGAAGCACCCGCAGGAGCGCATCGAGGTGGAGAACGCCCTTCGCGATGCCCAAGCACGACTCCAAGAGGCGCAACGCAATTACGAACGGCTTCAACGCTTGCTCGAGAAGGGATATGTCTCGCGCCAACAGGTCGACTCCGCCCAGACAGCGCTGACCCTCGCGCAAAGCCAACTCCGCTCGGCTCAGCAACGCCACCAACAACTGCTGGAGCAACAACGGCTTGAACTGGAGGAAGCAAGCGCCCGGCTCGAATCGGCCCATGCGGAGCTGGAACGCGCACGCACCAACGCAATCCAAGATGAACTCAAGCGCAAACAGCTCGAAATCGCACGCAGCGAACTGGAGAACACACGCTCCCAACTCCGTACCATCGAAATGCGCCAACAGGACCTCAAACAAGCCCGCGCCAGTGAAAGACAAGCCCTCAGCCAGTACCAAAACCTCATGATCCAACTCAACGAAACCGAAGTGCGCAGTCCCATCAACGGGATTGTCACCCGACGCTATCGGGAGGTCGGTGAACTGGTGATGTCTGGAACCACTGGCTTCGGGGAAGGCACCCCCATCCTGCAGGTGGCAGACCTGTCGCAGATGCGAGTTCGCTTGAACCTCAACGAGCTGGATGTCACTAAGGTTCGGCAGGGAATGCCCGTAGAGATCACTATCGACGCCCTTCCTCAACGCAAGTTCACTGGCACGGTACGCAAGATCGCCCCTGCCTCCCAACAGGCAACCACCGGTCAGATGACCGCCTTGAGCGTGGTCAAGTTCCCCGTAGAGGTCTATTTGGATCGCTCCGACCCTGCACTGCGACCTGGCATGACGGCACGCTGTCGGATTCTGACCGCCCGCAAGCAGAATGTGCTTCGGCTCCCCGTGGAGGCTATCGGCACCGAAAACGGGCGTCCCTATGTGCTCAAGATAGTGCAGGATCAAGCACCCGCTAACGGCGCCCCCAAAACCGAGAAGGTCTTTATCAAAGTGGGGCTACGCAACACCACCTATGCTGAGATATTAGAGGGGGTGCGTGAGGGCGATCGCGTCCTCAAACCGCCTTTCAGCGGTCCCCCCAGACGCCAGTTTGAACTAAGGTCAACTACCCCATAGCTAAAGCTAGGGGCTGGCACGATAGGCCGGTTGACAGCG
>PSLB01000003.1:35945-42085 GCA_040289385.1 Armatimonadota bacterium | reverse complement strand
ACGCTCGCATTATACCACATGATGATGGAGGGGAGCAAGCGCCGCCTCCTCCCCAGGGCTAAAGCCCGGGGCTCCTGGCGGCGCGTTCTGGAGGTGGACAGGTGGACAGCGCGCGTGCCATAATATAGAGCAGGTGGCAGTGGCGCTGCCGATGTGCCCGCTGGAGGGCGAAAAACAAAAAATAAGGAGGTATCGTATGAAGCGAGTCTATCTCTTTGACGAAGGCAGTGCCGATATGCGCGATTTGTTAGGCGGTAAGGGTGCCAATCTGGCGGAGATGACGAATATCGGTCTTCCCGTGCCCCCAGGCTTCACCATCACGACCGATGTGTGTCGTGGTTATCTCAAGCGGATGCGTCTCCCCGGCAGCTTAATGGAAGAGGTTCGCCAGAAGATGGAGATAGTGGAGGCACGCGTGGGCAAACGATTCGGCGACCCTGTCAATCCCCTTCTGGTTTCGGTGCGGTCAGGTGCCAAGTTCTCGATGCCGGGCATGATGGACACCATCCTCAATCTCGGCTTGAACGACCAGACCGCCGAAGGCATGGTACGGCTTACCCAGAACCCTCGTTTTGTCTACGACGCCTATCGTCGGTTTATTATGATGTTCAGCGATGTCGTGATGGACATTCCCAAGCGTCTGTTCGAGGAGCGGTTCGAGGCGCTCAAGTATGAACTCGGCGTCAAAGAAGATACGCAAGTCCCCGCAGAAGCACTCAAGCAGCTGGTGGAAACCTTCAAGTCGATCGTCTGCGAGTATGGCAAGGAGTTCCCACAGAATCCGTGGAGCCAGCTGGAGATGGCTATTGAAGCGGTGTTCCGCAGCTGGAACAACGAGCGTGCCATTATCTACCGTGAGCGGGAGAAGATCCCCCACGATCTGGGCACAGCGTGTAATGTGCAAGCGATGGTCTTTGGCAATATGGGCGACGATTCGGGTACGGGCGTGGCGTTTACGCGCGACCCCTCCACGGGCGAGCGCAAAATCTACGGCGAGTTCCTCCCCAACGCTCAGGGTGAGGATGTGGTGGCGGGGGTCCGGACCCCCCTCCCGCTTGATGCCCTGCGCGAGATGATGCCTGAGGTCTACCAGCAGTTTCTGGACATCGCCGACCGCTTAGAACGCCACTACCGCGATATGATGGATCTGGAGTTTACCATCGAGCGCGGGCGGCTCTGGATGCTCCAGTGCCGAGTGGGGAAGCGTACGGGGCGCGCCGCTGTGCGAATCGCTGTGGAGATGGCTCAAGAGGGGCTGATTGGACGCGATGAAGCAGTTCTCCGAGTCGCCCCAAGCCAGTTAGATCAGTTGCTTCATCCCTATTTGGACGAGCAGGCACTGGCAACGGGCGAGTATCCCCTCATTGCTCAGGGTCTGGGCGCCTCACCCGGGGCAGCGAGCGGGATCGCTGTCTTTGATTCGCACCGTGCGATAGAGCTCGGCAAAACCCAACCCGTTATCTTGGTGCGTCCGGAGACCAATCCCGACGATGTGGGCGGGATGCTGGCTTCTAAAGGGATTTTGACGGCACGCGGCGGGATGACCTCCCATGCGGCGGTCGTGGCGCGCGGGTTTGGAATCCCTTGCGTGGCGGGCTGTGAAGCACTCAGCGTCGATGAGAGCCAACACCGATTCACGGTGACCACGGAATCGGGCATGCTCACCGTCAACGAGGGCGACTGGATCACCATCGACGGCTCTTCGGGCAGGGTTTACAAGGGGGCAGTGCCGACTGTAGAGCCCTCGCTGGGGGGCGAGTTGGAAACCCTGCTGAAGTGGGCGGACCAGTTCCGACGCCTACGGGTGCGCGCGAATGCCGACAATCCACACGATGCCCAGAAGGCGTTGGAGTTCGGCGCAGAAGGGATTGGTCTGGCGCGTACCGAGCATATGTTCTTCGGGGAGCAACGCCTACCGATTGTGCAGGAAATGATTATGGCGAAAACGGCGAAGGAGCGGCGCGACGCATTGACTCGGCTGCTCCCGTTCCAACGACAGGACTTCTTCGAAATCTTTGCCGTGATGCGCGGACTGCCCGTTACCATCCGTCTCCTCGACCCGCCACTCCATGAGTTCCTGCCCGATCGCGACGAGCTGATTCGGGAGGTCGCTCGGCTAGAGGTCACGGCTCCCGATTCGCCCGAGCTGGCTGAGAAGCGCCAACTGCTTCAGCGCGTAGAGGAACTGCACGAGGCGAACCCGATGCTGGGCTTCCGTGGGGTGCGCCTCTCCATCCTCTACCCAGAAATCGTGGAAATGCAGGTCACGGCGATCCTCGAAGCCGCCGTAGAAGCCGAACGGCGCGGCTACGACCCCCATGTGGAAATCATGATCCCGCTGGTCGGGCATGTGAACGAGTTGAAAATCGTGCGCCAGCACCTGGATCAGGTGGCGAAAGAGGTCATGACCCGCGAAGGCGTGCGGGTGGACTTCAAGTTTGGGACGATGATCGAAATTCCCCGCGCGGCTCTGACCGCCAACGAAATCGCTCAGTATGCCCAGTTCTTCTCCTTCGGCACGAACGACCTCACGCAGACCACCTTCGGCTTCAGTCGCGACGATGCCGAAGGCAAGTTCCTCGCCTACTATGTGGAGCATAAGATTCTGCCTGAGAATCCGTTCGCGTCGCTCGATCGCGACGGCGTGGGCAAACTGATTCGGATGGCGTTCGACTTGGGGCGTGCCACCCGACCCGACCTAAAGGTGGGCATCTGCGGGGAGCATGGAGGCGACCCAGCTTCCATCGAGTTCTGCCACGATATTGGGCTGGACTATGTGAGTTGCTCGCCGTTTCGCGTGCCGATCGCACGTTTGGCATCGGCTCAGGCAGCACTCCGCCAGCGAGTGAAATTGGCAATAGACAAATAAACAACCGCAGACCACTCCGTGAACGGGGCGAGGAAACCATGTAGGGGCACGGCATGCCGTGCCCCTACAACGTATCTGCCCAAAATCCAGAACAGGCAATCATCATAGGTGGGCAACCACAAGGGTTGCCCCTACCTCTTTTTCTCGGAAGGACGCATTTTGGGGCTTATGCGATGAAATCGGCGTCTTCGCCAGTGTGTAGGCGGTTCCCCCACACATTGGCGAAAGGGTGTTCGATGGGGTCTATCTTGCTCACAGCGTGACATAGCCACCCAGCAGGAACGCCGTGCCCCAGCCAACGAGACTCACCAGTAGGGCGCCCATCAACCCCACCAGGAACGGTTTGAACCCAACCCCCTTGAACACTCTGAACGAGGTGGCTAAGCCGACCGCCGCCATCGCTGTGCCCAGCGCACGCGAGCCCCAAGTTTCGCCAATCGCCTTGGTCAGCTCTTTCCATGCCGACTCGTTCCAGATGCCGAAAGCCAAACCGCTAGCAATCGCAGTGACCACAATCGGGATTCCCCAACAAGCCCAGCTTGAAGACATCCATCAGGCTCAGTTTGATGCCCACCAAGATGATGCGTGACATCCTCCCCCGAATAAATTCGGGGGCATCCTCAAGCGGATGTGCGCAGGGGACTCCTACGCTTCGGTTCGTGGACCGTATGCCATTCCAGTTGGAATGACGCGACCACGGGCCGTGCCACACGGCCACTACTCCCCTTGACGGGAGATACTTGGAACGCGCGCTCGTAGATGTTCAGCGCGCCATTCACGTCAGCCTGGACCGTCCATCCGCAAGGACAACGGTACAGCCCGCGGTTGACCCTGCTCGCCTCGCGCGCCCTGCCGCATGCATGGCAAGTGCGAGACGTGTTCCGCTCGTCCACGTCTGTCCGCACCGTGATCCCGGCCTGTTCTGCCTTATAGCGAATCATGTCCGCGATCTTCCGGTACGGCCAGGCTTGGAGACGCTGGTTCATCCGGGCACCGTAATCGATGGCCTCGCGAATGCCGGTCAGGTTGCCGATGGCGATCTCCTTCACGCCGCGCCGGACGCACTCCCGCACGAAGTGCGACGTGGCGATGTGCAACAGATGTTCCACCTGCTGGTGTTCTCTGCGGGCGATCTGGCGGTAGCGCCTGGATTTGCGTGGCCGCTCCTTGGAGGGCGGATTGACCTTCGACCGCACCTTCTGCCAGTACCTGCGGATCGCCTTGATTAGCCGGCCGGAATACAGGAGCGCCGTGCCGTCCTCGAAGGCGGCGGCCAGCAGCACCGTCTCCCCCATATCGACTGCCACACGGCCTGTGCCATGGTTCTCGCGGGGCTTGACCTCCACCACCAGGCGGGCTTCCAGACGCCCGGTTTGCTTGTCGTAGATGATGGAGACCTCGCGCACCTGCTCGTACTCCACGTCGGGCCGGCGGCTGATTCGGAAGGAGACTTGGCGCACCCCGTCTTTTCTGCCGGTGCCCAAGGAAAGCGTCAGCCGGTCCCCCTCCACCTTGAATCCGCTTTGGACGTATTTGAGCGGAGAGAGCATCGCTTGAGGCCGGAATCCCGGCGCGTTGTGCTCGGTCCGCCCGTTTCGCCGCAAGGCGAAGAACGAACGCCATGACTGGATCATCTCGTCGCGGGTGAGTTGCGCGGACAGGGAGTAGTACCCCTTCGCCCGCGGCAACGTGGCCAGGATGCGGTTCAGGTTGGAGCGGCTGATCCGCGCCTTCCCGGCTTCCTCCTGCTCCCGGCGGAGGTGCCAGAGAAGGCCGTTGTAGACCTTGGTGGCGCAGAACATCGCGTCCCGGAGGACGGCCTCCGTCTCAGGGTCCGCGTGGATCTGCGCCTTGATCGTCAGCATCGGCATCGGTCTTCTGCTCCTCAATGTAGCGCTTGATCGTCTCCGTGCTCACGTGACCGGGCGGTGCCGACGTAGTAGGACGGGTTCCAAAGATGCCCGCCCCACAGTCGGCGCTTGAGCTGCGGAAACGCCACGAACAGCTGTCGGGCGCTTGCTCCCTTGAGGACCTTAGCGATGATCGCTGGACTGACGGCCGGCGGAGCTGAGAGAAAGATATGCACATGATCCGGCATCACCTCCATGCTCAGGACGTCGTATTCATGCTCCTCCGCAAGGCGCGCCAGAACCTCCTTTGCCTTGGCGTCCACAGGAGGCAGGAGCACCGGCTTACGGTACTTCGTAGACCATACAAAGTGATAGTGGATTTCGTAAACCGCATTGGGCGTGGACCTCCACGTCTTCTTCTTCATACCATGATGATAACCCATGCGCGAGGGGGTCCGTGTATCCCCTCAATTTATTGAGGGGGATTACAGCCCCCTCGCGCTCCCCCGTTTTTCTAAACGCAGGATTTTGGTGGTGCTGAACTGAATTCCCTCTTGAATGCTTGCGGGCAAGGGAATCAGGTTGCGCAGGAGAATGCCAATCACGATGGCAGTCAGCACTGCTGAGATGGGGCTCGATTTGCCTGTAGGGTCGATCCCTTGAAGGCTCAACAGCCATGCCCCAAGTGCATTCGTAATCGGGATGGCGATCATCATAATCGCCACCGACAGCAGGAAACCTGGCAAGATCCGCACAACGCCATTCCAATCAGAGACCCCCAACAGGGCGTTTAGAAGCCAGTTGGGCTTTGCCGTGTCTGCGGGTGTCTCTAAACGATTCGTAGCCATTTCGAGGTTCACCTCCATATTTTTTTGCTTTGTCAGACTTTCCCCCCTTCTTATCGGAAGGGGATGGAACTTAGTTATAGGCTCCAGCGAGGGCGCAGACATTTTTGCCCAGCTCCAACTCGCTGGCTTTCTCTTCGTCGGGCACCAGCAAGCCTGCGTTCACGCGCTTGATATTGACATATTGCGGCGGGAACACAGACAAGGTGCTCAGCATGAAAGACAAGGTGCTCAGCATGAATTGGACGAACTCCTCTTTGCTCTTGGCTTGATACTCTTTCGGGTTGTTGCGCTTGATGTTGCCGAGCGTATCGTAGTAGGTTCCGTCTGGGCGCTCCTCTTTGCTGGCGGTAGCGAAGTGGGCAGGCAAAACCACCGTCTCGTCGGGCAATACCAGCAGCTTGTGGTAAAGCGAATCGTAGTGGAGGGGCGCCCACTCTTCGCCACGACCACCTAAGTCGGGACGCGCCACCGACACGATGAAGATCGAATCGCCCGTGAACCGGTAGCGGTCATCCGTGTACTGCGGCGCGGAGACCCCGGCCTTTAGGCCTGGGGAGGAGCGCCGCCTTGACT
>PSLB01000003.1:0-35818 GCA_040289385.1 Armatimonadota bacterium | reverse complement strand
GCCGCTGGCGGGCCGCTGTCAACCGGCCTATCGTGCCAGCCCGCGCAAGCGGGTTAGGCTCAAGCCCCTAGCTTTAGCTATGGGGTAGTTGACCCAGCTCTGCAACCGTAATTTGGGTCTTCGTTGCTGTTACCATATCCGTTGCTACCTCCTTGCTCGTTTGTGTTCGCCCTTGTCGGGCGTTCTGGGATATTAGAGGCGTGTGTGCCCCCAAAGGACTCACCGCAAGAGAGGTATACTGCTGGAGGCGCCTTACACGGGGAGAACAGTGCCGCGCATTGTCGGATGGATTCTGCTGATAGGGCTTCTGGCTGGCGGTGATGCGCAGCCGATAGTGGTGCGTGTCTTGACAGGAAGCGAGCTTTTCGAACAGAGTAGGTGGGTTCGCGCCAACTTGGGTCGGGGCACTTCTGGATGGGTTCTCGGCGAGCCATTTGTAAAGGCGTCCCTTGCGTTCTACGACAGAGTCCACACACCTTATCCCCCTACAGGTGTCTCGGTCAGATGGGTGCACGATGCGGATTTTGCGTTTGGCATTCGTGCGGAGTTGCCAAATCCTTTGCCTGAGTCGCGGGTAGGGGGGTGGGTAATAGAGTTAGGTGAGGTGGCGCGCGTACGCGCCTATGCGCCCTGGTGTACCGCCGAACAAGCCCACAAGCTCCATCAGCGCGCATGGGCACATATCGATACCCTCCTAAAACGGATAGCGTCTCATGCGAAGCAGAAAGGGAAGCCGTTGTGGGTCATCGGTGTTGGAGAAGGCGCGGCACCGCTCCACGCGTTTTTCGCGTTGGGCAACGGCACGGGTATGCTGAAAGACCCCTTGCTGAGGGAGCCGATGCTCGTGCGCGCCGATTGGCTCACACAGGGGTTGCAGGAGGCACTCCAGCAGGGAGCTACCCCAGAAGCAAAGACCTTAATAGAGGCTCCGTCTCGCTGGCACGCTAAGCAAGCCACCACCGAATGGGGTCGGCGTATTCTGTTCGGGCTATGGGGCGTGGGGTTACTGATGGGGGCATTAGGGCTATACCGTCGCGAATCAGTATCCCAGCATGGGTCTGTAAAGAGGGGGGCACTCATCCGGGATTCTGCTATGTTGCTGGCGATGGTGGCGTTGGGTGTGGCCAGCCTCTTCCCAGCGGGATGGCCCCACCCGACGCCGATTCTCAGCGTGCTGACGGTAATCATAGGCTTGGCTATGCTCATCGGGCTTGGGCGCATGATAGATACGGTAGAGGTGGCTCTCGGTGCGATTGCGGGGTTGGGCATGTTGGCGCTCTTGCTCGACTCCCACAGTCAAGGGGTGTGGAACCGCGACGGGCTTTTGGGATTTGGGGTGCTGAATCGTGCGCCACCTGAGGGCTTGAGCGAGGCGCACGCAGGGCTGATGCTGGGCTGGCTGTTTTTACTGGCGTTGGCGTGGGTGCGTATCGAGGCCAACCCAATCGGGCTGGTGTACGGATTAGGGCTGCTCTGCGTGTGGATGGGGTGGCGCGCTGGCGACGGGGTAGTAGCCACTGCGACGGGGCTCCTTGCTGGAGGCATAGGGGGCACGGTGCTCTGCCGTGAGATGCACTCGCGTCGGCAAGCACGAATCGCTCTCCAAAACCGCCCGACGCGCACGGTGGGCATCCCCTCAGAGCGATGCTTGCTGGGGGTGGTGGGGGCTTTCTTCGGAATGGTGGGGCTGGGGCTTTTGCTGGGCTGGTGGCGAGCGGCTCAAGCCGTGCCCGTAACGCTTCGGTGGGAGACTCTATGGCTCTTGGGGGCAGGGAGCTTACTGGCAGGAGTTGGCTGGCGTCGGCGTCTGTGGCAAACGGTTCCCAGCGGGTTTCGATGGGTGGGTTGGGGCACATGTGCTGTTTGCTTTGCAGGATTGCGACTCGATGCCTGTGCGCTCTTGATTCTGGCGATGGTGCTGGCGATTCTGGAAGGAGAGCGATGAGGGAAGGCGAAGATCCATCCTATAGGAGGAAGTTAGACCATGAACTGGATTAGACGCATTGCCATAAGCACGGCACTCTTGGTTCCGCTGATGGGCATCGCCCAACAGCCACAGGAAGAGACTCAAAAACCAGAGCCGCCAAAAAAACCTATCAAGTTGAACTACGAGCTACCAGCGCTTCCTGCGTCCGATACCGTCGTTGCAACGGTCAACGACGAACCGATCCGAGCGAGCGAACTGCTTCAGGTCACCTACGACTGGTTCGCAGCGACAGCGATAGAAGACCTCATTATCGCTCGCTTGGTGGAGCAAGAGGCACGCAAACACGGCATTACGGTGAGCCACGAGGAAGTAGAAGCGCGCGTGCTGCAGCAGGTACAGAACGCCGAAGCGCAGATGCCCCCTGGAATGTCGCTGGAGGACTTCCTCAAGCGCAATCAATTTCCGCCCAGTCGGCTCTATATGCGCGTGCGCATCCAGATGCTGGCAGAAAAGTTGGTCGAGCGCGAGGTTGACCTCAACGGCTTTGTAGAGTATAGCCAAATCGTCATCCGTATTCAAGGCACGAACCCCGAAGAGCAAGAGAAGAACGCAGGGCAAGCGGAAGAGAAGGCACGCAAGGCGTATGAGGCACTCAAGAACGGGCTCGACTTCGCAGAGGCGGTCAAAGAGTATTCTGAGGACCCCTTCAGCAAGGATCGCGGTGGTAAAATGCCGTGGCAGAACAAACAGTTTCTGGTGCCCGATATCCGAAGCCAGCTAGAAAAGCTTCAGCCAGGGCAATATTCGGAGCCGTTCCGCACAATGGCTGGCTACATGATTGTCAAGCTGGAGCGCACAGGGGCTCAAGCGTCGCCTGAGGAGCAAGCGGAACTGCGTCAGCAAGGCGTGCGAATGGGGCTGAGCGACTACATCCGCCGTCTACAATCACAGGCGAAAATCACCAATGCCATCGTGCAACCCTACAATCCCGAATCGGCTCCCCCTGCGCCTGGCGGGGTGCGCCCCGGTCCGACACCGCGCCCGACGCCACGCTAAATTCGGAGGGGATCCCACATGGCCAAGCGCAAACTGAACGTGGCACTTATCGGCTACCAGTTCATGGGCAAAGCTCACAGCAATGCCTACCGACAAGTGCGCCACTTCTTCCCAGAACTGGAATACGAGCCTGTGCTAAAGGTTCTTTGTGGTCGCCACGAAGAGCGCGTCCGCGCTGCTGCCGAAAAGTTCGGTTTCGAAGAGTACGCCACCGACTGGCGACAGGTGGTCGCACGCGACGATATCGACCTTGTCGATGTTTCGACGCCAGGCAACCTGCACGCTCCCGTCTCCATCGAAGCGGCGAGGCACGGCAAAATCGTGCTGTGTGAGAAGCCTCTCGCCAACAACCTCGCCGAAGCGCGTGCGATGGTCGAAGCTGTGGAGCAGAACGGCGTTAAACACGGTGTCTTCTTCAACTATCGCAAAGCGCCCGCCGTCGCCTTCGCCAAACAACTCATCCGTGAAGGGGTCATCGGCACGGTCTACCACTTTCGCGGCACCTACCTGCAAGACTGGATTGTGGACCCCAACTTTCCGCTGGTATGGCGTCTCCGCAAGGAGATTGCTGGAAGCGGCGTTCACGGCGATCTAAACGCGCATATCATCGACCTGGCTCGGCACTTGGTAGGCGAAGTGTCTGAGGTGTGCGGCATGATGCATACCTTCATCAAACAACGCCCCCTCCTCAAAGAGGTCGACGATCGGCTCGGCGGTCAGGCAGGCACGGAGATGGGCGAGGTCACTGTCGACGACGCGGCGATGTTTCTGGCACGATTCGAAAACGGCGCTATCGGCACCTTCGAAGCCACCCGTTTCGCACTCGGACGCAAAAACTACAACCGCTTCGAGATCAACGGCTCCAAAGGCAGTATCGTGTTCAATCTGGAGCGGATGAACGAGTTGGAGCTCTATCTTGAGACCGACCCTGCAGGCACGCGAGGGTTCCGTACCATTCAGGTCACAGAAGGGGTTCATCCCTACCTCAGCGCCTGGTGGCCCCCTGGTCATATCATCGGATACGAGCATACCTTCACGCACCTGGTACGCGATGCCCTCGAAGCGATCAGCAGAGGCGAACAGCTCTCGCCCAACTTCTACGACGGCCTCAAGTGTCAGGCGGTGCTGGAGGCGGTGGAAATTTCCGCCAGCGAACGGCGCTGGGTAGCCCTCAAAGAGCTGTGAGCCGATTAGACGCGCAGGAGCCGTGCGAACGCCCCCTCCTGCGTGCCCATTTCATCCTTACCCATCCGCCAACACGGATTAGCCCAATAATCGCCCAATAGAGGGGCGCAGGCAGACGCGAGCGGTAGTGCTTCTCGTAGAACCGTTCTAATGCCTGATGCGACTCCCGAATCGCCTCCAGACGCACCTGACTCGTGCTTGCTCCCCCATGATGCGTAATCACCACGCTCGGAACGAACATAATCTTCCAACCTGCCTGCTTAATCCGATAGCACCAGTCCACATCGTTGAAAAACAGGGGGAACGATTCGTCCATTAGCCCCACCCGTGCGACCACCGCTCGGCACACCAGCAGAAAGGTGCCCATCGGCTGGTCTACCTCTATTGGGCGATCATAGCCGACCCAGCCGTATCGGTACGCTGCAAACATGGGACACTTCGGAAAAAGTTTCGCCAGTCCCAACACCTCAAACAGGAGGGGGCGCGGTGTGGGAAAGGCACGCAATGAGGGCTGAATGCGCCCATCTGGAAAGACCTGCTTCGCACCGATTGCTCCGACATCAGGATGGCGCCGCATGAACGCCAGTGCCTGCGAGAAGGTCTCCGGGTGAATCTCCGTGTCGGGATTGAGCAGGAGAATGAACTCACCTTGTGCCTGTGTGATGGCTTGATTATTGCCTCCGGCATAGCCCCGATTCTCGGAATTGGCTATCAGCTTGACCCATTCGAACTGGGTGCGCACCATTTCTGCACTGCCATCGGTGGAAGCGTTGTCGACCACGATGACCTCGTAGGGTTCTGCAGGGGGATAGCGTTCGATTGAGTGCAGGCATGCCTTGAGCAGATCGCGCGTGTTCCAGTTCACAATACAGATGCTCAGCGTCATTGGGGCTTGTTGGGGCCTAAGTTGCGGAATCGTGCGGAGCTTGGGTCAAGATGCGCCAGCAGGGTTTGGTAAGCGCGTTCGATGCGCGCTTGGATTTGTTCGGCGCGTTCCCGCTCAGGGGAGCCTTCAGGGAATCGTTCGGGGTTGACGCGTTGGCTGAGCGTTCGGTATTGTCGACGCACGACACTCAGGCTGGCTCCTACCTCCAGCCCCAGTGTTTGGTAAGCACGACGGAGTTCCGTATCGGTTTCGGGCTTGGAAGCGACATCGGCAGGAGGGGGACTGGATGGGGGCTTGGTCAGCTCGTTGAGGGCTTCTTGGCGTGCCCGTGCCTCTTGCTCCTCTTCGTGGATGATCGCCGAGATGCGCTCCCAGTGGTGGCTTAGGTAGGCTTTCATCAGTCGTGTGACGCGCTTTCCCATGCTCATTACAGTTCACCTCGCAGTTCGAGTGCCACAAGTTGGAGTGCCCCTTGATTGCCACGCAGGACCAGTCCTGCTTGATAGTGCTCTCCGAGGGTGTGTTGGAGGGCGAAACGCCATGTAAGGGTGTTCGCTCGGTTTTGGTAAGCGAGCCGAATATCGGGGCGAAAGCGCACAGGAAGCGGTTGCCAGTGGAGACTGAACCAGTGCGTATCGGGCAGGGTGTCGCTTTGCGCGTAGATCCATTCCATTTGGAGTAGGCGTTCGGGCAGAGGTGGGCGCCAATCGGCGCCGTACAGTGTCTGATAGCCGTGTCGGGGACGCGGCACCTCAGGCAGTTGCCAGATTGCGAAGGCGTGTGGGTCTGTGCCGAGATGGCGTCCTGTGGCTATCGAGATTCCCCCGTTTTGCGTGCCCACACGCACCATCAGCCCCTGCTGGCGGTCTGTGCCGTTGAACACATAGGCAACGCGCATCGGCAGGTTGCCGATAGCAAAGCGCGTGGGCGACTGGACCGCGAGAACGCTTTCGTTGAGCAGATGCCCCGCCCCGAAGGGGGTGTAGAACTTGCCGACACGCCACCCTCCGATTCGTTCGATGTAAGCCTCGTCGAGGGTGGTGCGGGTGCGGTCGCCAGGGATGTTCTGCAGTCGTTGTGCGATATAGCCATCATAGCCTGAGTCGTGGTACAGTTGTAGGGAGACGGTGGTGTGCTGGGCGAGGTCGTTATACCAGAGCAAGCGCGTGGTATGGTGTTCGGCGCGCGCTTGGGTAATCAGCTGTACCCCGAAGAAGGCGGTCGGCGGTTGGGCGACGCCGACGAGCCATGCAAATGCCATCAGGCAAAGGCTAACTGGTCTCACGGGTAGAGCTATCACCCGTTTGCAGTTTACGCTCCAGCTCTTCCAGCTCCTTGAGGACATCGGCATCGGCGACGCTTGCCTGCACGGTGGGCTGTTCCGTCTGGGCAGGAGCGGGGCGCAGTCCCATTCGCTCTTCGATTCGCCTGAGTTCCTCTTCGGCTTCGGCGTCGATGTGGGCATCCTGTAGAGCGGCGACACGTCCCTGTAGGCTCTGGCTTGCCATCTCTTGGCGTGCTGCGGCTTCTGCTTCAGCGCGCTGGATCCGCTGTTCGGCTGTGCTCCAGGTCGATTCCAGATTCTCGATAGTAATGCCTTCCAGTGCTTTATTGATGGCGGTTTGGATCTGGGCTTGCTTCCACCGGGCTTTGAGGGCGAGCGCTTGAGCGGTTCGGACTCGTACTTCCTCTTCCTGTCGGCGGATGGCTTGCTTCACCGATTCGACGGTTTCGATGGCTTGTTGGAGCGAGGCTTTGAGCGACTGGAGGGCGCCCTCTTGCGCTTTCTTCTCGCGGATGAGCTGCAGGGCGAGATCGCGCTTGCCTTGCTGAAGTGCCATCTCTGCATTGCGTTCCAGTTCGCGCACCTTGCGCTCCATCTTGTCTACCTCCGCTTGGAGGAGGTTCTTCTGGGTGATGGCTTGAATGGCGCGCTCACGGTTGCGCGCAAGGGTTTCTTGCATCTCGCGTCGCGCTTGATCCAACAGCACCTCTGGGTCCTCCAGCTGTTCCACCTTGCCCGTGACCCATGCGACCAGATATCGCCAGAATCGTGCCAGTGCTTTAAACATTTCTTTTTGCCCCCTGTATGAGCCTATCGATTGTACCCTAATAGGGTACAGAATTGTGGTGTTCGTGGTACAATTACGGTTCGATGACACCCTTTCTGCGTCGGGTAGTGGAGTTTTTGCGTGAGAATCCTGAAGGGGTCAAGCTGGTGCGTCGTGTGAGTACCGAAGATGAGCTGGATGTTCCTGATGAGGAAGGCGGTTTCGAAGGGGCGATTCTGGTTCCCGAACCGAACCGTAAAGAGTTTGGGGTCTATAAGGTCCCGCCCGCAGAGAGTCCGACCCGCTTCTCGCAGTTTATCGATGGCATCCAGCACTCGCACCTGATGTATTACCAGCAGACGGCGCTGGGGTTCATGCCAGTGGTCTACGGATTTGTCTCGGTGGGGCTACTGGAGCGTCGTGCGCGTCAGGTGCATCCACTTCGGATTGAGTCGGAGGAGGCTCTCTATCTTCCCCTAAAAGCCTTCAAGAAGAGCTTGTTCGAGAGGCATGGGATTGTGGTGCATGACACGCTGGAGGCACGCGACATTGTGGATACCCCTTTTTCAACGATGTTGGTGCGTGCTGGGGCGACGGTAGCCCGTGTGCGGGATCAGCTGGAGCGCCGCATGGCGTTGGAGTGGATCGAGAGGCAAGCGCCCGATGGCGACGATTGGCTGGTAGTGGATGGCTCTATCGCCGACCTGATGAGTAGTCTCAAACAGCGTCGGTTTGCACGAGTAGTGGGGGTCTCTAAGTCGCATCGTACGGGTTACCTGAACCTAAACTGGATGGTGCAGGTTCTCAGCATGCCTGTGGGGTATCGGAGCAGTGTCTTTCGTCCGCAGAGGGGTCGTGTGGCGGAGGTGTATAGCTGGTACTTGCGTCTGCACTGGCAGGAGGGCGCCTCGCCGACCTATGGGCTGGTACGCGTCGAGATGCCCGTTACCACCGAACCTGAGGAAACTCAGGAGTGGGCAGACCGCCTGTCGGGCTGGCTTCTGCAGGAGACACGCCCCCTAAGCCTGCCAGACCCGCGCTACGATCGCCTACTCTATCCGCTCCGGATGTGCGAACAACATCTGCGCAGCCGTGCCCCAAGCGAAGCGGTGATGCGCACGGCGATCGAGCGCATTGGGGTCGGCACATAGAGAGGTTTGGGGATAACGCGCCTGTAGTGCCGTATGCCACCCCAGACGGAATGACAAGACCGCCCCGCAGGTGCGGGAGGTGTTTCGCCCGTCTACATCCGTCCGCACTCTTAGAGGGTGTTGATCCATGTGTAGTAAGTGTAGTAACAAACTGTCACAGCTAGGAGCATTTTTGCTCCTTACGGCACTGTTGAGCGCTTGTGGTGGCGGCCCCGGCAACCCCAAGCCGATTCTGGGGACGAGCTGGACCAAGCGGAACCCGGGGACGACGAACGTGCTCTTTGGCGTCACCTACGGCAACGGCATCTTTGTGGCGGTGGGGGAGTGGGGCATCATCCTGACTTCCCCCTAAGATGGGAGCCGATGGGAAGGCATTGGCTGCTTTGGGGTTGACGACGGGAATGCGACGTGATAAAATCGATGCCAGCAAGCTTCGCCTTGTAGCGGAGCATGTCCACCAACTTCCGGTATGGCCAAGCATGGAGACGCTGGTTCATCTGGGCGCCGTAGTCGATGGTCTTGCGGATACCGGTCAGGGCGCTCCCCCGTTTTTCTAAAGCCTGCAATCCAGGGCACCATGCGTTCGATCCCAGAGCTTGCCGAATTGCCTGTTGGAAAGGGTTATTCGAGGCTTTGCTTCTTGTTGACGACCTTCGCGACAACTTCGCTAATCTTCCCTGAAAATTCGCTTAAGCCCACCAACCTTGCTCTTCCTCGCTATTCCCCCATCCCCCTGAAGTATCTTCAATGCCCAGAGTATATCCAGTATCTGCAGAGAAGGCGTGGACAGACAGATTTGACCGGCCCGAAGTTTCGCACTTGCAACTGGTAGGTACGGTTTGCCACAGAATTGGTGTACCTTAAAAATCGAAAGGGGAGCAAAAAGCAGTCGCTTGTGGGACTATCCGATGCTCCCCATCTTGCAACTTAACGGGTTCAGGGGGCTACTGGAGGTGCTTGACAATTTTCTGTTCGATAGCCCCCTTAGGGAGCGCACCGACAATCTGTTCTACCACGTGTCCATTCTTGAAAAGCAGAAGCGTCGGGATGCTCATAATGCCATACTGAATGGCAAGCGACTGCTCTTGGTCGACATCTACTTTGTAGACCTTAAGCTGGCCCGCATACTGCGCGGCTAACTCTTCTACGAGCGGCGCGATCAGTCGGCAGGGGCCGCACCAGACTGCCCAGAAGTCCACCAGCACCGGAATAGGCGATTCCAATACCTCTTTTTGCCATTCGCTTTGTGTGATTGCTTTTGCTGACATAGGGATAGCCTCCGAGCATATTATACCGAATCGGCGAAGACCACGATACGGGCACTCTCTACCCCTTCCAGTTGTTGGATTTGCTGAAAGATTTCGGGTGGGATGGGGTTGTCCAGTTGTAAAATCATAATTGCGCGTCCCCCGATTCGTTCGCGCCCTACATGCATGCCTGCTATGTTCACCTGGTGGTCACCCAGAAGTGTCCCGACACGCCCAATAATGCCAGGGCGGTCGTGATGCTCGGTGAAGAGTAGAATCCCTTCGGGCTTGATGTCTACGAACAGATCGTCAATATGGGTGATGCGGAGGTCGTGGTGTCCGAAGACCGTTCCTGTGAGCCGTTGTTCGGCATGGGGCGTGAAAGCGGTGGTGGTCAGCGTGTCAGGGTATAGATCGCTTTCTGCACGGGTGCCCCATTCCAGTTGGACACCGCGCTGTTGCGCCAGAAGGGGCGCGTTCACCAGGTTGACAGGGGTATCGGTGGTGTGTTGGAACAGCCCGACCAGCACGGTGCGTGCGATGGTGTCCAACGGCAGATCGCCCCAGTCGCCTGCGAACTGGGCCCGAACCGCCTGCACGGGTGCGGGGAGCAGTTGGCTGTGCAGACGCCCCATCCGTTCTGCCAAGCGCAGGTAGGGCTTGATGCGTTCCAGTTGGTCGGGGGGGATCGGCGGCAGATTGACGGGGCTACGCGGGATTCCCCCTGTCAGCACCGCCACGATTTGCTCGGCAACATCGATAGCCACCTTGATTTGTGCTTCTTCGGTAGAGGCGCCTAGATGCGAGGTGAGCACATTTTGTGGCTGATGCAGAATGCGCAGATCAGGGGGTGGCGGCTCTTGGGGAAACACATCCAGCCCTGCGCCTGCTACATGCCCCGCCTCGATAGCATCGGAGAGCGCCTCCAGATCAATCAGCTCGCCACGCGCACAGTTGATAATCCGCACGCCGGCCTTGGTCAGACGAAGCCGCTCGGCGTTCAGCAGGTGGCGCGTTTCAGGTGTTAGGGGTGTATGGAGCGTAATAAAGTCGCTGCGTTGCAGGAGAGTCTCTAAATCCACAGGCTCCGCCCCTAACTGTTGGATATAGGACGGCGGCACATAGGGGTCGTAGACAAGCACATGCATCCCAAATGCACGGGCACGCCGAACCACCTCGCGCCCGATCTTGCCGATACCCACGACCCCCAGCGTCTTGCGCGACAGCTCCACCCCTATCCATTGGGTACGCTTCCATTCCCCTGCGCGCAAAGACCTGTCTGCCTGAGGAATTTTGCGGGCTAACGCCATCAGCAGGGCGAAGGTAAGCTCGGCTGCCGCGATGGTATTGCCTTCAGGCGAGTTGACCACGACAATGCCGTGTTGCGTGGCGCAGGCGACATCGATATTGTCCACGCCGACCCCCGCGCGTCCGATCACGCGCAGTCGTGCCCCTGCTGAGATCAGAGCGGAATCCACTTTCGTCTGCGAGCGCACCATTAGGGCATCGTAGTGGGGAATTTGCTGGATTAGTTCTGCATGGGGCAGACCCGGCCGATAATCGACCGGGATGCCTGCCTTTTGGAACACGGCCAACCCCTCAGGGGCGATGGGGTCGCTCACCAGAACACTCATAGCAGATAGGATACTCTACGAGGCGGAGCGGGCTTTGGAGCTTTTGGAAGGAGCTTCGGGCACATCTTGCGGCTGGGTTTGCGCCGAGCGGAGGTTCTCTTGTTGAATCGCTTCGTAGATTTCGCGACGATGTACCGTGACCGAGCGTGGCGCTTTGATACCGAGGCGCACCTGTTCTCCACGCACCTCCAGTACGACGACCTCGATATCATCGCCTATCATGATACTTTGGTTAACCTTACGCGTTAGAACCAACATAATGATTGCCCTCCGTGGCGGGCAGGGTTATCCTGCCGATTCGGTATGTTCGGCACTGCGCCACATCTCTTGTAGGATCGGGTGGCGCGTGTGGTAGCGTTCGTCTTCAAGGATCACCTGTCGCCCGCACCGTTCGCTGATATTAATCACGATTGGCGCCATCAGGTTGGCGGTCATCGCGTGCGGCTTGCCCGGTGGGATCGTAACCGTAGTGTAGACCCTCAGCACCGCGCAATCCGACACACGTAGGCACTCTGCCTCGGCATCCGAGAGAACCACCTCGTAGTCGGTGCAGAAAAACCACGGGTCTATTAGCAAGAGCGCAAACCCAGGTTCCTCAACCGACTGAAGCCAAAGGAATGGACTTCCGGCCTGATGGTGCACCAGCACGAACCACTTCAGCTGGCTCAGCCCCACCAATCCGTTGGGAAAGGTGAGGATATCCTCTGCATCGACATTAATTGTACCGAATCGCGTGGTGTGGAGTTCCATAATCGTTTTAACCTCCGCCGCGTAGAAAGTCGAACAGGTTCATCGACTGGATGCGCGTAAACACTTGTAGGGCGGACTGATAGCTAAGCTCCGCCTGACGGAGCTGGCTTATCGCCTCGGTCAAGTCGATCTCCTCGATGTTGGCTAAGTTGTCCGTGAGCTGGTCTTTGCGTTGGGTATGCAGAACCTCGTAGTCGTGCAGCTCACGCAGGCGAACGCCGACCTCCCCTCGATATCGTTGAAACTCAGCTTGGAACTGCTCGATATCGCGCAAGTCGGTGTCCGAGAGGGTATGGGAGTCTGCAGAGAGGAGATGGTTCTCTATCTCGGTCAGCTTATTGTAAAGGTCGGCGATTCGGGCGCCTGAGAAGTTCATCGGCAAGTTGCGCTCAGGTGCGATGGGCACATAGAGCGGGTTGCCATCGCCGTTGTAGGTCATTACGCCCCCTGCGATATCGAAGGGTGGGGTGTGAAGGGTTTGACCGCTGAAGAGGTACCGTTTGCCATCGGGTCGCTGGTTGCCGAGTTGGTGCAGGCGTTGTTTGAGGTGGCGTACCTGTTGGATTAACGCATCACGGGCTTCTGGGGTGAGGGTGTCGTTGGCGCCTTGAGTTACGATCTGGCGAGTCTGTCCGATCACCTCGCCGATGTCTGTGAAAGCCTGTTCGGTGGCTTGCAAAAAGAGCTTTGCCTCGCGAATATTGCGTCCGTACTGTTCGAGCTGTGCCAACTGTTGGCGCAAAGCCAGTGCGTGTACCGTCCCGACGGGATCGTCTGAGGGCTGTTCGACGCGTCGTCCTGTAGTGACGCGGCGTTGCCATAGGCTGAGTCGGTCTGTGCCGTGTCCTATAGCCCGCTCCATCTGACGAAACTGCCATTCGGTACTGATTCGCATAGCGGTTCACCTTACGCACGCGGTGCGACAAACTGGAGCAGATCCTGTAACAACGAGTCGAAGGTACTCACCACCTTGGCGGCTGCCTGATAGCCCCGCTGGAACCGCACCAGATTCGCTGCCTCCTCATCCAGCGAGACCCCCGAAACCGACTCGCGCAGGGTATAGAGATGCTCCACCGTTAATTGTTGCGATTCTGCACGATTTCTGGAGACCTGGGCGTCGCTTCCGATCCCGCCTATGAGGGTACGGTAATATTGGGTGAGGCTCTGTCCTCCCAGACTGGCTTGGGGAGCGTTCCGCAAGTCAGCCAACGCCTGAGCGATACCGTTATTGCCGGGCACGCCCGATACCGCCGAGGCGGCGATATGGTCCGGGTCGCTTACATCAGCGTGTAGGTCGATATTGGAGGCGTCGGTCCCGCTAAAAAAGAGGTAGCCCGTGTTATTATCAAGTCCGAAGCCTGTGCTGTGGAGAGCGTTTACTTGGGTGATGAGCGCATTGGCGAAGGTGTTCAGATCGGCGCGATAGCGCTGGAGCTGAGCGACGCTATCCATCAGCCCGCGCAGTTGTCCGCTCGAAATGTGAATGTCGGTGGGGGTGCTGTCCAGTGCTCGGTTGGCCAAATCGATTTGGGTGGATAGGGCAAATGCGGCGCCATCTTGGACGAGGGTCTGCCCGTCGACGAAGAGCCTCACGCTCCCGTCGTCGTTGTAGTGGGTGCGTGCGCCGACCAGCTCGCTGAGTTGTGCCACCAGCCGATCGCGTTGGTCTAACAGATCGCCGGATTCGCCCCCGCTCGAATAGGCGGAGCGGATCGGCTCGTTTAGCCGTGCCACCTGCTGAGCGAGCTGATTGGCTTGTTCGATAGTGCTGACCATCCGACTCTGGAGCTGGTCTTCCAGTGTGGTGAGATTGCGATGGAGCGATCGCAAAGTTTCTGTGAGGGCGCGTGCGGACTGGAGTACCTGTTGGCGTGCGGCGAGGCTGTCGGGACGCGTGGCCAGCTCTTCGAAAGCGTTGAATAGGGCGTTGAGGCGGGCACTGACTCCTGTGTCGCTGGGTTCGTTGAAGAGTCCTTCTATCGCATGCAGGCTCTCGGAAAGCGCGCTCCAGCGAGCGAGGTCGCCTGAATTGGTGTTAAGGCGCTGTTCGAGCATCATGTCGCGTAGACGCTGAATGCTTTGTGCCATCACGCCTGTGCCGAGGCGCACCTGCGGACTGAAGGCGAACTCTGGGGTGTTGGCGAATCGCACGCGTCGGCGTGTATAGCCTGGCGTGTTGACATTCGCCACATTATGCCCTGTTACCTCCATGCCGATTTGGAAGGCACGCAGGGCGCGCAGCCCCAGCTCGATCCCCAGAAAGCTGGACATAGTGTTAGACCTCCGTATTCACCAGCAGGTTCGGTGTAGGGCGCTCGGTGGTCGGGGCATAATGTTCGGGTTCGGTTGCGCGCACCAGAATCGCCATTAGTTCGTGGGTGTAGCCTAACTCGTTCATGATGATGTCGTAGGCGGACTGGAGCACCTCGTCTAACTGCTGGGCTAATTGGAGCGACTGCTGGAGATGAGGGGTCTCGAGGGGTGTCTTCTCCTTAAGCTGGGCACGCGCACGTTCCAAACGCTCTAAAATAGGTGCAAGCTTCGCATGAAGATTCTCCATGCTATGGAGGTCGCGTCGAACCAAGGCGGAACGCCACGCCTGCAAAATCGGCATCGCATGGCGTACCTCTTGCAGGAACAGATCCAAATAGTCCGATGTTCTCATCGTTCCGCCTCCGAGAGGCCGCGATGGGCACTCAGCTGCTGGTAGAGCTGGTCTGCCAGACCAAAGTGTCCCCGCATGGCTAAATATTCGGCAAGCTGAAAATCAAACATCTCCGTATAGTTGAGAGTGTTGGTAGACTTGGGGACGGTTCGCTGCATCGTGCGCCAAAGCTGGAGCAGAAAGGTCGACTCCAACTGTTGGCACACCTCGTAGAGCCGACGCTGTTCGGGTGTGTGGGGGACAGAAGGGGCTTTCTCGATACGCATTATTGCACCTCGATCTCGGCATGGAGGGCGCCTGCAGACTTGAGTGCCTGCAGGATCGATATCAGGTCGCGTGGGCTGACGCCGAGGGCGTTCAACGCTTTGACCAACGACTCGACCGAAGCGCCCTCTTTGAAGTAGACCATCTGTGCCGGCTCCTGTTGCACATCTATTTGGGTCTGCGGGACGACGGTGGTCTCGCCCTTGCTCAGTGGGGGCGGTTGAGAGACCTCCAGGTTGGTCTGGATGCGCACGGTGATGCCCCCGTGCGCGATGGCAACAGGGGCGATCCGCACCTCGCCGTTCACAATCACTGTGCCCGTGCGCTCATTGACCACCACGCGCGCCACCGTGTCGGGCACAACTGGCAATGCCTCTAACTGAGCAATTAGCATCACAGGGTCGGTGCCCGCATCCAGCCCGATTTGAATGGTGGCGGGATCGATAGCACGCACGTGCAGGCTCGGAAACGCATGCCGCACGCTGTTGACCACGCGCGCAGTGGTGGTAAAGTCGGGCTTATGGAGCTGGATGGTCAGGGTATTGTCGCTGGTGAGGAACTGCGCTGGTAGTTCGCGCTCGATAAGCGCCCCGTTGGGTATGCGCCCGACCGTCACATGGTTGCGCTGGACACGGTTGCCCCGGCCACCGAAGTTGAAACCGCCGATAGAGAGCGGTCCCTGAGCCACTGCATAGACCTGCCCGTCGGCACCGCGCAGGGGGGTCTGAAGGAGGGTCCCCCCCTGAAGCGAGCGGGCATCGCCAATGCTGGAGACCACCACATCCAGCGTGTTGCCCGCACGCGCAAAGGGAGGCAACTCCGCCGTCACGATGACCGCCGCAACATTCTTGACCTTGATTGCAGTGGGGGGAACACTGATTCCCAAGCGTTCCAGCATATTGCTGATGGACTGCACCGTGAAGAAGGTTCCGGGACTGTCGCCCGTGCCCTCCAAGCCCACCACCAGACCATAACCGATGAGCTGGTTGGAGCGCACTCCCCGCACCTGGGCGATATCCTTAAGGCGTGTGGCTGGCGACTGCGTCCCACACCATGCGACGCTTATTAGTACGCCCATCAGACCGAGAACAGTTCGGGAATCCATCGCCATCTCCTAAAACAGCCATTTGAAAAGCTTCGTGATAATGCCTTCACGCTGGCGCGTGCCCACGATGCCCTTGCCCTCGAAGTAGATCTCAGCGTTGGCGATTGCGGTAGAGGGCACCGTGTTGTCTGCACGGATGTCGCGCCCACGCACCAGACCTGTGAACACGATCGTCTGGGTCTCTTCGTTGATTTTCAGCGTGCGTTTCCCCTCAATACGCAGGACGCCGTTCGGATAGGTTTCTACCACGACCCCTGTGAGTCGCGTGGTGAGTGTGCCCGAACGCCCCGTGTTGCCTTGAACTGCCGAGTCGGTTTTGCCGCTGGCGCTCAGCTCAGGCCAGAAAAAGTTGAGCAACGGTCCCACCCCTGCCTTGGTGGATGCCGATTCGCTCTTGCTGACGGCGGTATCGGCTCGGGCGGAAGCGGTTGTGCTTTCGGAGACCACGATGGTCACAAGGTCGCCCACGCGGCGCGCCTTAAAGTCGTCATACAGCGAGCCTGCTTGGTCGCCCCAGAGTGACCCTGTTGCAGGGGCAATCTGGGGGAAGCCTTCGGAGGGTTCATCCACAACACAAGGCAGGATGAACATGCCTGCGAGAGTCCCAACAATAAGTAGGTTCATAACACCACCTCCACGCGTCCCTTAGCGACGATTCGGGCCCGCACTGTCTTCTGAGTTTCATGGATATAGATCGGAATGCTCTCCCCTTCCGCCCCTGCCGAACGCGCCGTGCCTGCTACCTCCACAACGACCCCATCCGTCTGAACCACCACTTGAACGGCGTCCCCTGCACGCACCATCACTTGTCGTGCCCGCTCGGGCGCCACGAATCGCATGGCATAGCGCGCCTGAGGGCGGCTGTTGACCCATGCAACGATTTCGATAGAGGCTGTGCGCTCGCTAATTCGGGGCGCGCCCACCACGCTCAGGACAATCTCTCCTTCGGGAAGGGCACTCTCGGCGGGCGGGTTCTCCAGTCGCCACTGCGCGATATCGATTCCCGTGCGCTTCTGAATCTCGGCGCGCGCAAACTGATCAACCGACTCGGTGCCTAGCGACTGGGCGACACGGGTAATCTCTATCGTGCCGGGCATCTCGATGCGCAGGGCTTCTGGCGGGTAGCCATGTTGGCGTAGGCGTGTCAGGAGCTGAGCGCGCGTGAACTTCCGCTTCTGCCCCGGCAACGGTGAAGCGCCCAGTTCGATCGCACCGAGTGCCTGACGCTGTTGCGCCTCGCCACCCCGTAGCTCCGCAATCGCATCCAAACGAAGCCGCTCCGTACCCACCGAAACCGATGGGGCAATCCGTATCGTCAAAGGCTCATCCTTAAGCTGCACCAGTGCCATCCCAAGCAGTCCAAGCACCAGTACCGCATGCATCACGCCAGATTATCGGCAGAAACCCCTTATTCTTGAGAGTCCAGTTCCTGAAACTGCTTTCCGATAATCCTCTACGGTTTTATATCGGTGGCACGGACGCGCAGAGTGAGAGAAGGACGCCAGGAGGTGAGCCAAAATGATTGGAGGCAACATTTCGGGGATCAACTTTTCGGGCTTAGCAACAGGGATCGATACCGAATCGATTATCCAGAAGCTAACCGAACTGCAGGCACGCCCTCTGCAACGGCTGATGGCGCGCAAGTCGAAACTGAATGCGCGCATGAGCGCGTTCGACCAGTTTCAAGGGCTGGTGCGCAATCTGCAGACGGCGGCGGGCGCCCTGTCGACACGCAACGCCTTTGGTATCCTAAAGGGCACATCCAGCGACACGAATGTCGTTACGGTGAACCCCTCTGCTGAAGCCTTGCCAGGAACCTACGAAATTCGGGTCAGCCGATTAGCCCAAGCCCACAAGATTGTGAGCGGAGCCCACAGCTCCGATACCGCTGAATTTGGGGTGAGCGGTCGCTTCCTGCTCAACGGCAAGGTCATCGAGGTCAACCCTACTGATACCCTGCGCTCTATCGCCAGCAAGATCAACAACGCTAACGCAGGCGTCACCGCCTCCATCATCAGCGCCGATGGCGGGCAATACTATCTCACCCTCACAGCGAACGAGACGGGCAAAAACAGCCAAATCCAGCTCGCCGAGATTGGCGGTAATCTCGTGCTGACACCCACCCTCAAACTGGTAACTTACGATGAGTTCGTCCGTAACCAACAAGCGAACGCAGTGCTTTCCAACCGCTTCCGCAGCGCCACCGAATCGATCGGCTCCCTATTCGGAATCAGTAGCCCCTCTGCTGGCGTCATTCGGATTAACGGCGTCGATATTGCGCTCGACTTCGGCGTGGACAGCCTCAACAGTATCGCTAATAAGATTAATTCTGCTGGCGCAGGCGTCACTGCGACCGTCGAAACCGAAACTGAGAACGGGACGACATTCTATCGGCTCAAAATCGACGGGGGCGGGAGCTTGCCCACCTTGGCAGACCCAGACAACTTGCTCAAGCAGTTAGGTGTGCTTCAAAACCGCTACCAAAATGAGCTGGTGCAGGCACAAGATGCAGAGTTCACCATCGACGGCTTTAGCTTCCGACGCAGTAAAAACCAGATTACCGACGCCATCCCTGGCGTGACCTTTACCCTGCTCAGTGCCGACGCCACGAACCCCAAGACCGCCACCCTCACGCTCACAAGAGACACCGACGCGGTTAAGCGCAATGTGCAGGGCTTTATAGACGCCTACAACGCTTTGGTCGATTTTCTCAAGCAGAACGCCTCGTTCAATAAGGAGACTTTGGAGACGGGCTTGCTGTTTGGCGACACGACGGTCAGCTTGGTACGTGATTCGATCCTCCAGCGCATCGTGAACCCCGTTTCGGGGCTGGATGGAACCCTGCGCGTGCTGGCACAGGTAGGGGTAATGCTGGGGGAGGACGGCAAGCTGACGCTGAGCGACAACACCCTCACCCAAAAGCTGAGCGAAGACCTTAACGGCGTGGTTCGGCTTTTTACCGCTCAGGGCACAGCAACGAACCCCTCCATCAGCTTCGTCTCCGCTACCGATTCGACCCGATCCTCACCGGTAGGAGGCTACGAAGTGGTCATCACCCAAGTGGCGACCAAAGCCACAGCCACCGCCAGTGGGGCGCAAACCGCTGCCCGCACTACATCCGAGACGCTCACTTTTAGCGGCAGCCTCTTCGGAAACGAAACCTATTCCATTACCTTAGACCCCGGCACCACCATCGACGACACGATCGCACGCATCAATAGCGATTCGCGCCTCAAAAACTTGGTGGTCGCCAGCAAAGATTCCAGCGGACGGCTGGTTATCGAAGCGAAAAACTACGGTTCCGCAAACAGCTTCCGAGTAGTCTCCAACTTGCCTGCAGGCGCCGATAACTCTGGTATCGGCACTACTGGAATTGATGCCAAAGGTCAAGATGTGGCGGGCACGATCAATGGGGAACCTGCAACAGGACGCGGGCAGTTCCTGACAGGCAACTCAGGAAACCCCAATACCGACGGCTTGCAGATTCGTGTGACCGCAACGACCCCTGGCACCTACGGCGTGGTGCACTTTACACGCGGCGTAGCGGATCAGGTGCGACTCTACGCCCGACAGGTAACCGATATCGTGAACGGCGACCTCAAGTACGCCCGCGACACTCTCCAAGACCAAATTAAGGCAATCGACGACCAAATGCAGAAGATTCGCGAAGAGGTCACCCGCAAACAGCTGATGTTACGCGAGCAGTTCGCACGGCTCGAACGCACCATCAGCCAGATGCAATCGCAAAGTGCCCGCCTGTCTGCAATGACGGGCGGAGCAGGAATGATGAACCGCTTCGGACGCTAAACCCTTATCTACAGGAGCGAACCTATGTACGGTGGCATGAACGGATACAACCGGTACCTTGAGACCGCGGTGGAGACCGCCTCCCATGCGCGGCTCATCGTGATGCTCTACGATGGCGCCATTCGCTTTGTTAACGCAGCCATCGATGCGATCGAGAACCGCCAATACGAGCAGCAGAACTACTACTTTCAGCGTGCCCAGAAAATCCTCGCTGAACTCATCAGTAGTCTCGATTTTACTAAGGGCGGTGAAATCGCAGAGAACTTGTTTCGGCTCTACACCTATATGTATAGCCAGCTTGTTGAGGCGAACCTACAGGATAGTACCGAGCGCGCTCAGTATGTAGTGAGCCTACTGACCGAACTGCGGGAGGCTTGGGAGACAGTCGCCTCGCAGGGTGAGGGCGCCTCTGCACCCGTAGCGCCAGGGAAGGTGAGTTTGCATGGGTAGAAGCATTGTAGAAGACCTGTTGCACGATTTCTGGATGCTGACGCTCTGTACCGAGCAAGCGATTGAGGACGAAGATTGGGAAGCAGTAAACAGTTTGCTCCAGCGACGCGAGGAGGTGTTAGCCACGCTGGAGTACCTGCGACCCGAACCTCAGTGGATTCCGCTTCTGCGTCGGGCTCAGGAGGCAGATGCGCGCTGTCAAGAGCTGCTGCACCAAAAACAGCGAACTCTGTTGCTCGAGTTGGAGCGGGAGACCCAACAGCAAAGAGGGTGCGACCACTATGAGGCACCCTCTTCCGATTATCCAGCCCGATTCGATGCGGAGGGCTGATTAGCGTTTGAGATCTTTGGCAACGGCGAGCATCTCATCAGCCGCCTGGATGGCGCGTGAGTTCACCTCGTAGGCACGCTGCGCCATAATTAGCCGCACCATCTCATCCACAATCTGCACATTCGAGGCTTCCAGACTTCCGCCTGCGATCTCACCCAGCCCGTTGGTGCCCGGCGTGCCCTCTATTGGCTCACCCGCCGCAGGGGTGACGCGGTAGAGGTTCATGCCGATGCGGTTCAGCCCTGCCGGGTTGATAAAGCGCACAAGGGTAATTTGCCCGATCTGTTCCAAGCCGTCCTGCCCCCCACGACGCACCGAGAGGGTGCCATCCCGACCGATTAGTATCTGAGCGACATCGGGCGGGAGGATAATTTCGGGCTCTAACGGATACCCCATCGAGGTCACCAGACGCCCCTGACTGTCGAGCTTGAAGCCCCCATCGCGTGTGTAGGCAACCGTGCCGTCGGGTAGAAGCACCTTGAAAAACCCATCTCCCTCAATGGCTAAATCGAGCGGATTGCCCGTCACTTGGATGGCGCCCGTACTGAAGATGCCGTAGGTTGCGGAGGGGCGTGCCCCCAAGCCGACCTGAAGTCCGCTGGGAACCTGTGCCCCCCCAGCCACGCTGGCTCCTGCTGGGCGCAGAGTTTGGTAGAGCAAATCCTCGAAATCGGCACGCACCGCCTTGAAGCCGTTCGTGTTCACATTCGCCAGGTTGTTCGCAATCACATCGATATTGAACTGCTGGGCTTCCATGCCGGTCGCTGCAGTATGCAACGCGCGTATCATCGTATCATACCCCCTTGTTAGATCTTCGGTAGTTCATTGATGGCACGACTCAGGGTCTCATCATGTGCTTGAACCACCTTCTGGTGGCTCTCGTAGGCTCGAAGTAGCTCGATCATGCTGACCATTTCGCGAACGAGATTGACATTAGAGGTCTCAAGAGCGCCGCTCACCACACGTGGGTTGGCAGCGGGGAGGGCGCTTCCTGCAAAAAGCCCGTCCGCCTCCTTAAACAGATTCCCGCGCACGATCCTCAGCTTGACTACAACAGCGTTGTTGATAACGACACTACCGTCCTCCCCAAAGGTTAGTGGAGCGCCTTTTGGGACGCGAATCGGTTCGCCCGTTTCCGAGAGGACGGGGAAGCCTTGACGGGTCACCAGCATCCCATCTGCATTTAGCTGGAACGCACCGTTGCGAGTGTATCGGGTGCCGCGTGGGGTCTGAATCGCAAAGAAGCCGTCCCCCTCAATTGCCAAATCCATCGGGTTATCCGTCTTCTGAAACGCCCCCGCTTGGAAATCGGTGTAAGTCGTCGTTAAGAGGGCGCCTCCGGAGAGTGCGCCGATGGGAGTCGCAGTGTTGCCCTGCGTGCGATACACTGTGCGCGCGTACACAGCAGAGAACACAGGGCGATCCACTTTGAAGCCTGTCGTGTTGAGGTTGGCTAAGTTCGATGCCGACACCTCTTGGGCTCTTTGGCACGCTGACATTCCCGCACTCGCGATATAGAGACCTCGCAACATCACGAGGATTATCGGTGCTGACAACCGAGTTTTGGAGTCGCTCGTCCGAGTGCATGTTCATGCCGATGTGGCGCTCAACTGAGACACCTTATTCATGAAGGTTCTTAGCAGGAGACCATATTCCATCCTCGAAACCGATGGCTATGATGCGAGTTCGGAGCGTTCTCAGTTTCGGTTTTTGCGCGAGTTTGTGGCTATGCACTTTTGCGCAGGTTCCTATTAAGTTCGCTCGTTTCCCAGTGCCCTCACCCGACGGGAGGCAGATCGCCTTCTCGTGGCAGGGCGATCTGTGGGTTGCCCCATCCGATGGAGGGCTGGCGCGTCGGCTGACCGTCCATCCTGGCTATGATTACGCCCCCCTCTGGTCGCCCGACGGCACGAAGATCGCCTTCACCTCCGATCGCTACGGCAACGACGATGTGTTTGTGCTGTATCTCGAGTCGGGGGCGATTCAGCGGTTAACCTACTTTTCTGGGCGGGATCGAGCGTTGGGTTGGCTTCCAGACAGCTCGGGGGTGGTGTTCGAGTCGCGTCGTGACTGGGAGCCCTACTCGGTGCGCTGGATGGCTTATGTCGCCCCATTGAATGGAGGAACTCCCTATCGACTTTGGGATGTGGAGGGCACTCCGCTGGCTCTCGCTCCCGACGGCAAGCGTATCGCCTTCGTCCGTCGCGATGGGGTGTGGTGGCGCAAGGGCTACCGCGGCAGTGCGCAGGGCGACCTCTGGCTAGGCACACTCGGCTCTAAGCAGTTCACGCGCCTGACGCAAACCGACACTCCCGATACGTGGCCGATGTGGTCTGCCGATGGGCGCACGCTCTACTTCGTCTCGGAGCGTGACGGCACTTTCAATCTCTACGCGATGGAGATTGATTCCAGGCGCACTCGCCCACTCACTCGGTTTCAAGGTGACGGGGTGCGCTTCCCACAAATCAACGCGCGCGGCACGCTGATCACCTTCGAGCAGGGGATGGATGTCTGGCGTCTTGACCTGCCCAACGGCACACCCCGCCCCATCCCGTTGCTGGCGCCCACTCTGGATGCCCGTACCAACCCGATCGTCACGCGCACCTTTACAGGTAATGTCACCGAATTCGAAGTGGCTCCCGAAGGCAAAGAGGTTGCCTTCATCGTGCGTGGGGAGCTGTTCGTGACCCGCTTCCCAGAGGGGGGCGTTACACAGAACCTTTCCGAAACCGTCGCCGCCGAAGCCGGGCTGAGCTGGAGCAAGGACGGCAAACGGCTCTATTTCGCTCGAGAGGTCGATGGACAGTTCGATCTCTTCTGTGTCTTCTCAAGCGACCCGAACGAACCACGCCTGCGACGCACTTCCCAACGCCAAACCGAACGGCTCACCCAAACCCCTGAAAGCGAGACCAGCCCGCAGGTCTCGCCCGACGGCAAGTGGCTCGCCTTTAAACGTGGCAGCGGCAACCTCGTCGTGATGAACCTGGAAACACGCGAGGAACGGACACTTGTGCGCTCGTGGAATCTCGGCACTTTCGTCTGGTCTCCTGATAGCCTATGGCTGGCGTTCAGCATGGAAGAAGAGAACTACAACTCCGATATCTACATCGTCTCGCTGGAGGGCGGTGAACCCGTCAATGTGAGCCGACACCCGCGCAACGATTACGCTCCCTCCTGGTCTGCCGACGGGCGCGTGCTGGTCTTCCTTTCCGAACGCGACCTCGATACGCCCAATGTGTGCCACCTCTATCTTCGCCAAGCGGACTATGAAAAGACCCGCGCCGATCGCGACGATGAAGAGGATGAACGCTACGACGCCCCCCAGAAGAACGCCCAAGCAGAACAGAAAAAAGAGGAGCCGACCGTGACCATCGACTTCGAAGATATCCATATGCGAATACGGCTGGTCACACGCTATCCTGCTGGCGTGCAGGAGGCGGTCGTCTCACCCGATGGCGAGCAAATCGCCTTCCGTTCTGCCTATCAGGGTCAGTCGGATCTCTACCTCATCAAGTGGGACGGCTCCGACGAGCGACGCCTCACCACAGGCGGGCTGACCCCTACAGCCATACGCTGGAGCAAAGATGGTAAGACGCTCTACTTCCTCAGCCTAGGACGCATCCACCGCATCGCCACTGCTGGTGGGAGCCCCCAAGCCACACGCACTGAGGTACGCCTCACCCTTAACGAGCCCGCCGAACGCAACTACCTGTACGAATCCGCTTGGCGCGTACTCAATGAGACCTTCTACGACCCCCACTTCCATGGCGTCGACTGGCAGGCGGTTCGCGAGAAGTATCGCCCCTATCTGCCCTACGCTCAGACCGACCGCGATTTTACCACGGTTGTCCTGATGATGCTGGGGGAACTTCGCTCGTCGCATGTGAGCTTCTCTAAAGCAGGCACCGACACGCCCAGCGTTAGCACAGGCATGCTGGGGGTGGTGTTCAGTAATCGGCGCGACGGTGAGGGTTTGCTCATCGAGCGCGTGGTGCCGAATACTCCCGCTGCACGCAAAGATGTGAACCTCCAGCCAGGGGAACGGATTATGGCAGTCAACGGGACTCGCCTGACCCACACCACGAACCTCTGGCGCCTTTTGGAGAACACGGTCGGCGAACGCGTGCAACTGCTTGTGCGTCAGCCCGACGGCATCGAGCGCACCGTCTTTCTGCGCCCTATCCCCCTCTCTGCTTACGATGAAGCACGCTATCAGGAATGGGTTCGACAAAATCGCCGCTATGTCGAAGAGCACAGTGGCGGACGCATCGGCTATGTGCATATCCAAGCGATGGGCGAACAAAGCCTGCGTGAGTTCGAGCGCGACCTTTACGCTGTGGCTTCGGGCAAACAGGCGCTCCTCATCGATGTGCGCTTCAATGGGGGCGGACGCACTGCCGATTATCTGCTCGGGATGCTCCATGTGCCCCAGCACGCCTATACCATCGGGCGCGACGGCAAGCCCGGATACCCCATCGATCGTCTCCCCCTTGTGCCGTGGACTAAGCCGATTGCGGTCTTGTGCAACGAACGCAGCTTCAGCAATGCGGAAATCTTCGCCCATGCCATCAAGACCCTCAAACGCGGTCCCTTAGTCGGGCTCCCCACTGCAGGAGGAGTTATCAGCACAGGGCAGGCGACCCTTATGGACGGGAGTCGTGTCAGCACGCCCGGACGCGGCTGGTACACTCTCAATAAACATATCAACATGGAAGGCAACGGCGCCCAGCCCGACCATCTCGTGGAAGATCTGCCCGAAGACCTCATGGAGAACCGAGACCGCCAGTTAGACCGCGCTTTAGACCTTTTGCTAAAGCCCTGACTCTACGGGTGCGGGAGCCCCCACTCTCGCAACCCCCCACGCGACTAGCCTCTCTCGGCAATCCCACTCGTAATCTTTCATGACTTTCCGATAAGGTATACTCCCTTTCCCGATTACGGGGGGAGCGTCTTCTTTATGGAAAGCTATACGGCAGCACTGGTGGAGAGCGTTCTGCTGGTCATTGGTTTGAGCATCGTAGTGGTGGTGCTGTTTCAGCGTTTGCGTGTGCCTGCGATTGTCGGTTTTATACTGACAGGTGCGCTAATAGGACCGCACGGCTTGGGGTGGGTTGGTGACGGGGAAGCGATTCGGACCTTGGCGGAGATTGGGTTGGTTCTTTTGCTGTTTTCGCTGGGGGTGGAGTTTTCGGTCGATAGGCTCTTGCAGTTGCGCCATTATGTTTTGCGGGCGGGCGGGCTTCAGGTGGCGTTAACTGTCTTAATTTGCGGTCTGGGAGCGGTGCTGACGGGCTACGGGGTCGCCGCGGCACTGGCGTTGGGCATGATTATCAGCCTAAGCAGTACGGCGATAGGGATCAAGTCGCTCAAGCAGCGCGAGGAGCTGGACAGCACGCATGGGCGTTTTGCTGTGGGAGTGCTTCTTTTTCAGGATGTGATGGCACCGCTCTTTATGGCGATCCTGCCGATGGTCGCCCATCTGGGTCAGGACGGAGCTGCGGTAATCGGCTTGAAACTTGTGCTGACGGCGCTGGGGGTGGGAGCGGTTTACCTGGTAGCGCGTGCTTTTGTGCCGACCGTGTTGCGGTGGATTGTCTCGTCGGACACGCGGGAGATTCCTGTGCTGGGCTCGCTCTTTGTAGCGTTGTTGATGGGCTACATCACGCAGAAGTTGGGGCTATCGTCTGCTCTGGGGGCATTTATCGCGGGGGCGATTATTTCCGAGACGCCCTATAGCCACCAGATTACTGCGAATATTGTGCCGTTTCGGGATAGTTTTTTGGCGCTTTTCTTTATCTCGGTGGGCTTGCTGGTGGATTGGTCGTTCTTACAGGGGAACTGGGTTCAAGTGGTAAGTTGGACTATCGGCTTGATGGTCCTTAAGGGGTTGATTGTGGTTGGAATTGCGTGGTTGATTCGGCGTCCGTTGCGGATGGGCTTGCTGGCGGGGGCGGTGTTGGCGAATATTGGGGAGTTCTCATTTGTACTGATGGAGCAGTCGCGTGCTTTGGATGTTTTGCCCGAATCGCTTATCAAGGGGTTAGTTGCCGGCACTGCGCTCAGTATTCTTCTGACGCCGATTGCGTTGGCAGGGAGCTACCGCTGGCTAGCGCGCTGGACAGGGCGCGCCGATCTGATGGCGTCCTTCGGTCGGCAGAAACAGTTGCCCGTGCTGTATCGGGATCATATCGTGATTGTTGGGTTTGGACTGAATGGGCGCAATTTGGCGACCCTACTGAAGGAGATTGGTGTTCCCTTTGTGGTGATTGAGCTTAACGGGGCGTTAGTGCGCGCGGCACAGAAGATGGGGATTCTTGTGATTTATGGGGATGCGGCTCAGCCTGAGGTGTTGCGTGCAGCGGGGGCGGAACATGCGCGTGCGGTGGTGGTGGCGGTTTCCGATCCGATTAGCACGCGCTATACGGTGCGTGCGGTGCGCGAGCTGAACTCAACAGTTTATGTGATTGCGCGTACCCGCTATGTGTCGGAGATAGAGCCACTTTATGCGGTGGGGGCGACCGATGTGATTCCTGAAGAGTTCGAGACTTTCATCGAAATAGCTGGGCGTGTGATGCGCGTGCTGGGTGTGGACAAAGAGCAGCGTCTGGAGTTGATAAACCGGTGTCGTGCGCGCCATTACCAAATGCTTCAGGAAACGAAAGAGGGTGTGTTTGCTAACTAACTCCGCCCAGAGCAAGCGATACGGCTCTTGGACGCGCAGGTCATGAACCCCATGGCTAAAGCCAGGAGATTGCAGCGAGGCCGGGTGGCCTGCCGCGTCCGACCGCATGCGGGCGGCCCTGCGGATATTCTCCGCAGCGATGGCGTCGGCCGACCCAGCAAAGCCGCACCAGACGCAACGAAACTGCGCCTGCGTAGTTGGCCTTCGACACATGTCCGAAGGCCGGACATGAGCTTGACCATCAGCGTCCGGTTCATGTTTTTAGTATACCCCAGGCATCTCAGTGGGTGCCATGGAAGGACGGAAACCGCCCTTCCTCCCCGCGCCTGAAGGCGGGGGCTTCCGGGCGGCGGCGACAGTCTCGGGCGCGAGCCATCGGGATACCTGCTGACGTACATCGGGTATAATCTGCCACACGATAAGGAGGCAATAACCGATGAAGGTTCTCGTAACAATCAAGCGTGTTCCCGACCCTTACGCCAAGATTACCCCCAACGCGGATGGCACAGATATTGCTCGCGAAGGGCTGGCAATGGCAGTAAACCCATTTGACGAGATTGCGTTAGAAGAGGCGATTCGCCTTAAAGAGGCAGGTAGAGCGACCGAAGTGGTGGCGGTTTCGATTGGTGGTGAAGAAGCTCAGGAGCAACTGCGCACGGCTTTGGCGATGGGTGCCGACCGCGCTATCCTGGTGAAAACCGACGCCCCGTTGGATCCCCTTGCGATTGCGCGCATTTTGGCTCAGGTGGTTCAGCGCGAACAGCCCCAACTGATCCTGATGGGCAAACAAGCCATCGACATGGACGATAATCAAGTCGGACAGATGCTCTCTGCAGTGCTGGATCTCCCCCAGGCGACCTTTGCCTCGAAAATCATGGTGGACAATGGCTGCGCGATAGTAGAGCGCGAGACCGATAACGGCATCGAGACGGTTCGGGTGTCGCTTCCTGCGGTGATTACGGCGGATCTGCGGTTGAATGAGCCGCGCTATGTGGCATTAACGGGCATCGTGCGGGCGCGCAGTAAACCGTTAGAAATGTTGACCCCCGCGGATTTGGGGGTCAGTCCTACCGTGCGTGTTCGCCTTGCGAAGGTGGAAAAACCCCCTGCACGCCAGGCAGGTAAGCGTGTCGCCGATGTAAAAGAGCTGGTACGCCTCTTGAAGGAGGAGGCGCGCGTTATCTAAAGGAGGTAGAGCAGATGCGAATTCTTGTGGTTGCGGAAACGGATGGACGCACGATTTCTGAGAAGACCCTGCCTGCGATTGCGTTTGCGCAGAAGGTTGCTCCCAGCGATTTTCATCTGCTAGCCATCGGTTCGGGAGTGGAGAACGCAGAAGCGTTTACGGGCTATGGCGCGCAGGCAGTGTGGATTGCGGACGATTCTCGGCTTGCGAAGCCCCTTGCTGAGCGCTATGCGCCCGTAATTGCGCACCTCGCCCGCCAGCAACAGGTGGATCTCATCGTCGGCACGACCACCACTTTCAGCCGAGATACATTAGCGCGCACGGCAGGCTTGTTGGACGCGCCGATGCTCAGCGATGTGATGGCGCTTGAGGTTCAAAATGGCACCTTGGTGGCGAAACGCCCAATCTATTCTGCTAACCTGATTGGTACTTTCGAGGTGGATGGCACGCCGATAGTGATTACAGTACGCGGTCCTGCGTGGGGAAAGCCCGAAACGAAGGGCGGTTCGTCTGCAATTCAAAGAGCGTACCTGCCTACGGCTATTCCGACGCGTTCGGAATGGATCAGCCTACAGGGAAGTAGCGGTGGGCGTCCAGACCTCACCCAGGCACGCGTTGTCGTGTCGGGAGGGCGTCCCCTAAAGGACTCGGAGACCTTCGAGAAATATATCGGTGGCTTGGCAGATGTGCTGGGGGGCGCCGTCGGCGCGACGCGCGCAGCGGTCGACGCTGGGATCGCACCGAACGAACTGCAGGTTGGACAGACGGGCAAGACGGTGGCGCCAGAACTCTATATTGCTGTGGCGATCTCTGGGTCGGTTCAGCATTTGGCAGGGATGAAAGACTCGCGCGTCATAGTTGCGATAAACATAGACCCTGAGGCGCCCATCTTCCAAGTTGCGGACTACGGGCTGGTCGCCGATCTGCATCAGGCGGTGCCTGAGCTGATTGAGGAGCTGAAGCGAGCGAAATGGTAAGGGTATCGCTTTAGAGAAAGTGGGGGATCATCATGCAGGTATCTCCCGTTAACCCGTACCTTGAAGGGGAGTAGGGGCCGTGTGGCGCGGCCCGCGGTCTCGTCACTCCGTCTGGGGTGGAACGGCGTCGCCGAACCGGAGCGCATGGAGAAAGCCCTGTCATCAGAGGGCACACCTCCAAAGGTATACTCTCTGCTGATGACCGTAGGGGTTCCTGTGCTGAGCGCTGAGGCGATGCGCCTGCTAGATCAGCTCACAATGGAGCAGGACGGAGTGCCGTCCCTCTTGCTGATGGAGCGTGCGGGGTTCGGCGTGTTTCAGAAGCTTTGCGAATGGTTTGCTCCGATAGAGAATCGCTCAGTGGCGGTTGTCGTGGGCAAAGGCAATAATGGGGGCGATGGGATGGTGATAGCGCGCTATCTTCATGAGGCAGGCGCGCGCGTGCGCCTGTGGCTAACCTGCGATCCAAGCCAGTTTCAAGGGGATTCGATAGTGCAGTGGCGGATGGTTCAGTCGTTGGGGATATCTGCGGTACGCTTGCCGCAGTCGCCTCAGCCCGAGTTGTTCGGCGAAGAGGAAGTGATCGTCGATGCACTGTTGGGGACAGGGGCGCGGGGCACGGTCGTGCCTCCCCTTTCGGAGGTCATAGAGGCGATGAACCGTTCTGGGCGTCCGATTGTGGCGGTGGATATTCCGTCTGGATTGAACGCCGATACAGGAGCGGTTATGGGCGCTGCGGTGCGGGCGACTTATACGGTTACGATGGCATTTCCGAAGCGCGGATTTTTCCAGAATGCGGGTCCGCAGCATGTGGGGCATTGGGTAGCGGTGCCGATAGGGGTGGTTCCTTCACGAGTGGCGCAGGTAGAGGCTTCTGCATGGTTAGTCACGGAATCGCTGGGGTGTGACTGGCTTCCCCGCTGGGCGCCGGACGCGCATAAGGGGCATCGGGGGCATGTGTTGGTGGTAGGGGGCTCGGTGGGGATGGTCGGGGCGCCAGCGCTTTCGGCGATTTCGGCGTTGCGGGTGGGGGCGGGGCTGGCCACTGTTGGATGCCCCGCACGTGTGCAACCTCAAGTGGCGAGTTTCTATCCTGAATTGATGACTTTACCCCTGCCCGATGAAGGGTTGGGAACTTTGACAATCGAGGGGGTTCATTGGCTTGCCGAGCGGTTAGCCAAATTCTCGGTGCTGGTGTTGGGGCCGGGGCTAGGGCAGTCTGAGACAGTCGGAAGGGCGGTGCTGGAGTTGCTGGCGCGTTGGAGCGCGTTGGGGCGTCCGCTGGTCGTGGATGCGGATGGCTTGAACTGGTTGGCGCGTCTGGGGAACGATGTGCCTCTGCCCACCAGAACTGTGTTGACTCCTCATCCAGGCGAAGCGGCACGTCTGCTGCAGTTAGATACAGCCGAGATTCAGCAGGAGCGCTACGGCGCAGCGCAGGCGATTGCAGAACGCTATCGTGCGGTGTGTGTATTGAAGGGAGCCTATACCCTGATAGCGGCAGACGAACGGATTTGGGTGGTGCCGATTGCGGAGCCTTCACTGGGGACGGGCGGTTCGGGGGATGTGTTGACGGGTGTGATTGCGGGCTTTTTGGCGCAAGGGTTGGCTCCAGAACCGTCTGCGATTGTCGGTGCCTATCTGCACGCCGAGACGGGGCGACATTTAGCCTGTCAGATGGCGCGTGCCTACACCGCCGAGGAGCTGAGTCGGGCGTTAGTGAGGCGAGTCTAAATCACAAGAGCTTTTGGGGTATCATAAACCTACCGCGGGGGGTGCTGACCTCAAGTTGGCTGAGACCTCCAGAAGGAGGAACCCCAGGAACCTGATCCAGGTAATACTGGCGAAGGGAACGCGGTTCGGGCAATCATACGCCTTCACCCGCACCGTCCCTCGTTGCGCACCCCGCGAGACCCACCAGAGGAGGCTTTACAATGACTCAGATGGATTACGCGCGTCAAGGCGTTGTGACGGATGCGATGCGTTTTTGCACGGAGCGCGAAGGAGTCGACCCGGAAGTGGTGCGTGAAGAGGTGGAACGCGGACGCGCCATCATTCCTGCCAATATCCACCATACGGCACTTCAGCCGATAGTGATTGGCAAGCGGTTCCGCACCAAAGTCAATGCGAACATTGGCAGTTCGCCCCTTAGTGCACGCATCGAGCAAGAGCTGGAGAAGCTCCGCATCGCGGTTCACTGGGGTGCCGATACGGTGATGGATCTTTCAACAGGCGGGGATTTGGATGCGATTCGCACAGCGATTATTGAGCATTCGCCTGTGCCGATCGGTACCGTACCAGTGTATCAGCTTCTCACGCAAGTGCGCTCGGTAGCGGAGTTGACTGAAGACGACTTTTTGGGGATTGTGGCGCATCAGGCGAAGCAGGGCGTGGACTATATGACCATACACGCTGGGGTGCTGCGACGCTACATTCCACTGACTGAGCGCAGGTTGACGGGTATCGTCAGTCGCGGCGGCGCGATTATGGCAGAGTGGTGCTTGACCCACCATCGTGAGAATCCCTACTATGCTCGTTTCGATGAGTTATTGGAGATCTGTCGCCGATACGATGTAACGATTAGTTTGGGCGATGGACTGCGTCCGGGCAGTATTGCCGATGCGAACGATTCGGCCCAGTTGGCGGAGCTGCGCACGCTGGGTGAGCTGGTTCAGCGGGCATGGTCAAAAGGGGTTCAGGTGATGGTAGAAGGTCCGGGGCATATTCCGCTCCATCTATTGGAGGAGAATGTGCGGCTTCAGCAGGAGTGGTGTCATGAGGCGCCGTTCTACACGCTGGGACCGCTGGTGACCGACATAGCACCGGGCTACGACCATATCGCCTCGGCGATTGGGGCAGCGATTGCGGCATGGCATGGAACGGCGCTTTTGTGTTATGTGACTCCGAAGGAGCATTTGGGTCTGCCAAACGCCGAGGATGTCAAGCAGGGATTGATTGCCTATCGGATTGCGGCGCACGCGGCGGATATCGCGAAAGGGATTCCTAACGCGCGGGAATGGGACGATGCGCTCTCCAAAGCGCGTTTCGAATTCGACTGGAACCGCCAGTTTGAGTTAGCGATTGACCCCGAAACGGCGCGCGCCTATCACGATGAGACGATGCCCAAAGAGGCTCATAAGTTTGCCCCGTTCTGCAGTATGTGCGGGCCGCGTTTCTGCCCGATGGCGACCACTCAACGGATCCGCGCAGCAACAGAAGCCTCAGCACCTCTATAGAAACTGAGGAGATTGGGACCCTTGCAGACGGAGAGGGCTCTGATGCCCTCTCCGTTGCACATTACAGAAAAAGTGCGGAATTGGTCCGAGACTCGCTTTGGTCGGTAAGCGGATGCTAAAGTCCCATTGCTGGTAGAAACTATCGGGAAGCACTCCCACTTGAACTTCACCGCGTCGGGTGGTGAATCGTTGGCGCATCTGCTCCTCTAGGTAGCACGCACCGCCTCCAGAAAGAGGGGGGGTCTTGACTTTGAGGCGTGCGTAGGCGATGAAGCGGGGGGTCAGGTCGGTGAGCATGCGGGCAGTGCGCCCGCCACCCTAGAGGAGACGAAGTGCGTGGATGAGTGCCTTCAGACGCTCCTTGCGTTGCGCGTCGGAAAGTGCGCCATCGGCAGCGTCTTTGCCCAGCTCCGCTTTTGGAAATCGCCCCACGCGGTCGGTCTCGATGAGCATAGTGCCTCTGAAGAGGTTATCGTATAGCTCGGTTTCGAACAGATTGCCCCCTTTGCTAGCTTCGCGTCCGAACTTTTCAAATGAGCGCGTGCCGAGATCTCGGTCGCCCCAGAACGGATACAGCCCCACCAAGGCGGAGACTCGAGTGGGCGAGGTGCGTCGTTTGCTCCCGCTGGCATCCATATAGCCGAATAGATCCTCGTCGACGTACTGATCGGGCAGTGCGGGGGGTGTGACCTCCTGCCCACTGACCTTAGAGAAGGGTTCAGACAGGGTGTAGCCCAAATCTTCTAGGCGGTCGCGCAGCATGCGGCGCACGGCTTGCCCAGAGATATAAGGCAGGGTACTCCCGTCGGGCAAGGTGATTTTTTTGATGGTCTGGACATTGCCCTCGGTGTGAGAGGCGTTCACATTCGCAGCCGAGACTTTCACCAGATAAGTGAGTGTCGAGTAGAGTTTTGACACGCATCCATGGCGCTACAGCCACCCGTTCGTTGGGTTCCACTTGAGCTAACCGCTCGTTGATGCGTAGGCCGAGAGTGAACTGAATCTTGTTGAGCACATTCAGATACTGGTCGAGGTTTTTTGCGTTGCGCAGCCCGGCGATGGTTTTGCGGAGTTGTTCCTCCATTTTAAGCACCTCCTGAAGATAGAGAGTAAGACACTCCAGAGTGCCCCTACGCAGGGGACGCTCTGTCTCGATGCTAACATCGTACAAAAATTTTTCTACAAAAGGTGTTGGATCCTCGAAGGTTAGGATCGCACGAGCGATTTGGTTAAGCCACAAAGTCTCGGTGCGCTTCTGATCGCGACGCTGAAACTGGGCAAAGACCTGCTCCAGAGTTGTGGCAGGGTTGTCGCCCGGCATTTTCTTATTTTTAATCCAGTCTTCGTATAGTCGATACATCTGCTGGAACCGATCAAATTGCAGAACGCTTCGGAATGCGAGGCTGTTTCCTCCATAATCGCCTGTGATTGCGTAGAGCGTCCACGGTAAGCCGGAGGCTGGACGCGCGCCTGTGAGCTCTTCGAGAATGTCCAGTCCAGACGCTTGAGAAGAGCGCGCAGAAAGCACCTGAAAGGGGCGCAGAAGGATTGCCAGCAACATTTCGTGGGCATATCTGCCTCGGAAAGGAGGTTCAAAGTTGCCCCCTCGAGAGTCTCCCTTCAGAAACTCCACTCTTAGAACGTCACTATAAAGCGACATGAGCTTGTTAATGTCCGAGCGGAAAAGGTAGAATTGGTAGGTGTTGTCTGCCTTGCACCAGATCCAGCTTAGGTGACCTGCGAAGCCCGCCAGAGTGCACTGGGCACAAAGCTGAAAGCCGCGCTTCAACCCCCCGTAAAAGTTGCCAAACTTTGCCGGATCAATCACAAATGGAAACAGATACTGTTTGGCATCTGTTGTGGGAGCCTGCTTGCCACAAAAATCGCAGACCTTATTCTGTTTTTTATATGATTTTATTGTGCCTGTGATCTTGTCATAATATTCTCCTTGATTGCCTGTGGGCGTGTAAATCTGTTGCGCGATGGAGGTAATAAGGGTTTGGGGGTCATTTGCCGCCCACTCCTGTCCCCACAGCAAGCTCAGCTGGGCATAGCCGTTATCAATCCAAAAGTTGCCCGTATTCTGCAATGGTATTGGATGTGATTATACCCTTTCCCCTTGCTTTTTTTTCAAGTCTTCGATACACCTCCACACAGCCGAAGCCGCCTGAGTTGCGCTCGCCCAGACCCGCATCCAGCGCCATTGCAAAGTATTCTGGCGGTGCCGAGAAGCGGTACAAGCCACTCCAGCCTTTTACCCAAGTGTCTTTGAAGCGCACCATGTGGAAGTTCTTGTCCGAATCGACCTTTTCGGGAAGGCAGTAGGCGTCGCCTGGCTCGATATCGCGCCCGTACCAGTAGCATACCTTGTAGCGCAGGTTGTCGATAAGGCGCGGGCTGAAATCGGGGTCTATCGGTGCAAGGTAGTGTGTGTAGCGTTGATTCGATTGGGCTCGCAAGGTGTCGCGCAGGGTGATGGGCGACAGCGCTTTTAGAAGCACCTCCCCTTTTAGAAGCACCTCCCCTTTTAGAAGCACCTCCCGCTGATAGGGGGGGTCAGGCACCATTTCCGCATGGTGGAGCGTCACCTCCTCCTCGCCAATCCGCAGATACCCCGCTGTCAACAGATGCAACAGAAACGATTCCATAAACTCCACATTCGGAGAGGCGATGAACAAGACCGCTCCGCGCGGATAGATTAGCGAGTCGCCCTCACGCTGAAAGTCGCCCATCAAGCGTGAGAAGGTAAAGTACCGAAATCGTTTCGTGCCTTCCCCAATGCCCTCATCGTGCAGGCGGGTTGCAAGGTGCTGATCCAGATGATGGTAGATGAGCCCCTGCAGATGGTAGTTGTAGTGGGATGGCAAACGCAGGGGGCTTCCGTGCTTGCCCAGCTTAAGCTTAATTCGCATAGGGGGCTTGTTCGCCTCATATCCCCGTATTCCTGCTGATGGATGTTGCCACTAAGTATGGCAAAACCAGAATAAGGCGGTGAGAACCGATGACGACGGAACTGAATGCGCTTCGGCAAGACGCTCTTCGGGAGCTAGGCAACATTGGGTTAGGCAATGCCGTAACAGCGCTGTCGGACATGACCGGCGTGCAGTTTGCGTTGGAGGTGCCCGAGATCTATGAGTTAGACACCTATCGGTTTCACATCGTCTGTCCCAGCCCAGAGTGTCTGGTCATGAACCCCATGGCTAAAGCCAGGGGCTTGCAGCTAGGCCG
>PSLB01000158.1:0-4747 GCA_040289385.1 Armatimonadota bacterium | reverse complement strand
CCGCCCGCGAACAAGGCACCCGCGTGGTAAACGGCTTACCGGCAACGGTGCGGGAGAGGTGTGGTTCGCCGTCTTGCCGGTGGTGGCATGTCTGCCGCTGGCGGGCCGTTGTCAACCGGCCCTGTAGGGGCACGGCATGCCGTGCCCCTACTTTAGCCGTGGGGTAGTTGACCAGGTACAATACCGTAGTCAATGACGATGCGCTTCCGAACGATTATCGAGCCGTTTCGGATCAAAGCGGTGGAGCCTATCCGCTTCACCACACCTGACGAGCGCGACGCTATTCTCCAGCGCGCCCACTACAACCTTTTTTTGGTGCATTCCGACGAGGTGATGATCGATCTGCTCACCGACTCAGGCACCTCTGCCATGAGTGCCGAACAGTGGGCCGGTGTGATGCGAGGGGATGAATCGTATGCAGGAAGCCGAAGCTTCTACTTTTTTGAGGCGGTCGTTCGAGAGATTTTCGGGTTTCGGCATGTAATCCCCGTCCATCAAGGACGCGCCGCAGAGCGAATCCTGTTCAGCCTGCTATGTCAACCGGGGTGCATCGTGCCCAATAATACCCACTTCGATACAACGCGCGCCAACATTGAATACCGCGGGGGACAAGCCGTCGATTTGCCGTGCCCTGAGTCGCGCGAGACGCAAACCCTCCACCCGTTCAAGGGCAACATGGATGTGGCAGGGCTGGAGCGACTGATTCGCGAGGTGGGTGCCGAACGGATCCCCCTCGTGATGATGACCGTTACCAACAACTCCGGTGGCGGTCAGCCCGTGTCGATGAACAATATACGCGCTGTGAGCGACCTCTGCCGACGGCACGGAATCCCGTTTTACATCGATGCCTGCCGATTCGCGGAAAATGCTTATTTTATCAAACTGCGTGAACCTGGCTACCAGCACAAGAGTGTACGTGAAATCGCTCGCGAGATGTTCGCCTATGCAGACGGATGCACCATGTCCGCCAAAAAAGATGGGCTGGCGAACATCGGAGGCTTCCTGTGTACCAACGATGATGCACTCGCCCAACAGGAGAAGGAACTACTCATTTTGACGGAGGGGTTCCCCACCTATGGTGGGTTGGCAGGACGCGATCTGGAGGCGATGGCAGTCGGGTTGCAGGAGGTACTGGACGAGCATTATCTGAAGTATCGGCTGGCATCGGTGCGCTATCTGGGGGAGCATATCGCGCGGGAAGGCGTCCCAATTGTGCAACCGCCTGGGGGGCACGCAATCTACATCGATGCAGGTCTGCTGTTGCCGCACATTCCACCCCTCCATTATCCGGGTCAGTCGTTGGTGGTGGCGCTGTACCGCGAGGGCGGGGTCCGTGCCTGCGAAATCGGCTCGGTGATGTTCGCCCGCAAAGACCCGCTAACGGGCGAGGAACTGCCTGCGCCCAAAGAGCTGGTACGCTTAGCCATCCCCCGACGCGTCTATACACAAAGCCATGTGGACTATCTGGTGGAAGTGATTCTGAATGTGGTGCAATGCAAGGAGCAATTGGGGGGCTACCGGATCGTCTGGCAGACACCGTTTTTACGGCACTTCAGTTGCCACTTCGAACCGATTTAAGAAGCAAAAAGCGGGACTTCCGCTAAAGAAACCCCGCTGAATCGCCAAAATGTAAGAAAGGAGGGACATCCGTGTCCCAGATGCTTCAGGGAGGTTGCCGCTGGTTCCCGTCCACTGAAGGTCGCATTCCCTTGCAACGGCTCTATTATACCCCATCCATGACAACGATGTCAAGGGGGGAGGAGGGTGTTCGAGAAAATCTCTTGAACTGTCCCCCCCTCTCCCAACACCCGCCCACAACACACGCAACACACAAAAAACACACCACCAACCCCACATTCCACAACAACAAACGCCGACCATACACCTCACCAAAACGCCGGTACATCTCCTGTCATAGAGGAGAGGATACCCCAAAACTCTATTTTCGAACTCCCTCCAACCCCCTTGACAACGGCAGGGGGGCATCGGGTATACTTCGTTAGCACTCGAAGGCGTCGAGTGCTAAAATCGGGTGCAAAATCTGCATAAGGAGGTGTTCTGAATGACTTTCAAGCCGCTTAGCGATAAGGTGGTGATCGAACTGCTCGAAGATGAGGAGAAGACCGAGTCGGGGATTATTCTGCCCGACACCGCTAAGAAACGCCCGCAGGAGGGGAAGGTCGTGGCGGTCGGTCCGGGTCGTTTACTCAATAACGGCGAGCGTGCACCGATGAGTGTCCAAGTGGGACAGCGCGTGGTGTTCTCCAAGTACGCAGGGAACGAGTTCGAATACGACGGTAAGAAGTACCTTATCTTAGATGAGGACCAAATCCACGCCATTCGTGAATAGGAGGTGATCAACCATGCCTGCAAAAATGCTGAAGTTTAACGAAGAAGCCCGACGCGCCTTAGAGCGCGGCGTAAATAAGGTCGCTAACGCAGTGAAGGTCACCCTCGGTCCGCGCGGTCGCAATGTGGTGTTAGACCGTAAGTGGGGCAATCCCATCATCACCAAAGACGGCGTGACGGTTGCGAAGGAGATCGAACTCTCCGATCCGTGGGAGAATATGGGCGCCCAGCTCTGTCGCGAGGTCGCCTCCAAAACCAACGATGTGGCTGGCGACGGCACGACCACCGCAACCGTCCTCGCCCAAGCTCTGGTCAACGAGGGCATGCGCTATGTCGCCGCTGGCGGCAATCCGATTGCACTCAAGCGCGGAATCGACATGGCAGTGCAGAAAGCTGTAGAAGCGATTAAAGCGAACGCCGTTCCGATCAGTGACCATTCGCAGGTAGAATATGTTGCTACTATTGCAGGCAACGACCCTGAGATCGGCAAGATGATCGCCGAAGCGATGGACAAGGTCGGAAAGGACGGCGTGATTACAATTGAAGAATCGAAAGGCACACAGACCACCCTCGAAGTGGTGGAGGGCATGCAGTTTGACCGAGGCTACATCTCGCCCTACTTCGTGACGGACCCCGAACGCATGGAGGCTGTTCTGGAGAGCCCGCTTATTCTCATCCACGAGAAGAAGATTAGCTCAGCCCAGGATCTTTTGCCTCTGTTGGAGCGAATCTCCCAGTCACGCCGAGCTCTGCTCATTATCGCTGAGGATGTAGACGGCGACGCTTTGGCGACGCTGGTGGTTAACAAGCTGCGCGGCGTGCTTCAGGTCGCTGCGGTCAAAGCACCCGGCTTCGGTGAGCGACGCAAAGCGATGCTGGAGGATATCGCCATCCTCACGGGCGGGCGGTTCCTCTCCGAAGACCTCGGCATCAAGCTCGAGAATGTCACCCTCGATATGCTGGGGCAAGCGAAGAAAGTGGTCATCACCAAAGAGGAGACCACCATTATCGAAGGAGCCGGCTCGCAGGAGGCGGTGCTGGGACGTATCAACCAGATCAAACGCCTGATTGAGACCACCGAAAGCAGTTACGATCGCGAGAAGCTCCAAGAGCGTTTGGCGAAGCTCTCAGGAGGCGTGGCGGTCATCAAGGTCGGTGCGGCGACCGAAACCGAGCTGAAGGAGAAGAAGCACCGCTTTGAGGACGCGCTGTCCGCCACACGCGCTGCCGTAGAAGAGGGCATCGTGCCAGGCGGGGGCAAAATCTTCCTGCTGGCTCAAGCGGCACTGGACGGCATCGGCAACGACGAAGATGAGCGCACAGGCGTCAAAATCCTTCAGCGCGCCCTCGAAGAGCCACTCCGCCAAATCGCCGAAAACGCTGGACTGGAAGGCTCCGTTATTGTCGAGAAGGTCAAAACACTCGGCAAAGAGGAGGGGCTCGACGCGCGCACAGGGCAGTTCGTGAATCTGGTGCAAGCGGGTATAATTGACCCCGCAAAGGTCAGCCGCGCCGCGTTGGAAAACGCCGCCTCCATCGCAGGGCTGGCCCTGACCACCGAGGCGATGGTCGCCGAAAAACCCGAAAAGAAACCGGAACCGACACCCAGTGGGGGCAACGACTTCGACGACTTCTAAGCCCTACACCCCACCCACCCCCAAGGACCGGGTGCTGCCCCCCCCTCGCACCCGGTCCTTTTTGCTACCCCCCAAATCTACCAGCAGGAACTTTTTGTAAGATTAAGGTGTGATGAGACACCGAGGCTTCACTCTGATAGAGCTGTTGGTTGTGATCGCCATTATTGCGATTCTCGCGGCGATCCTGTTCCCCGTCTTCTTGCAGGCGCGTGAAAAAACGCGCCAGACCCAGTGCGTCAACAACATGAAACAACTCGCTCTCGGCGCCCTCCAGTATGTTCAAGACTACGACGAGCGCTTCCCATTCAGCATCTACCTGAGTACCCAAAACAATCAGCCATGTATCTTCACCCTGTTTAATGCCTTGTACCCCTACATCAAAAATGTGGACATCTTGCTTTGCCATTCCGACCGACAGGCGTTCAATGTGACAGCAAGCTTTGGACAGTTCGGTGTTCAGGTGTGCCCCATCTCCGGCTTCCAGTACACAGGGTACATTTTCAACTGGTGCGTGTTCGAGAACGGCAATGTGCCTGGTCTCTTAGCCCAGAACCCGCCGGTCTCGCTGGCACAAATCGAGTTTCCTGTCAACACAGCGATGCTATACGATGGCACTCTGGGACCACCCCCTACAATCCAATCGTACCTACAAGCGCGGCACAATCAGCTGGCTCCTGCGAACTTCATCGGTTGACGGCGGTGCGGAGACCCCGGCCTTTAGGCCTGGGGAGGAGCGCCGCCTTGACTCCTCTCGGGTGGTA
>PSLB01000002.1:21908-42554 GCA_040289385.1 Armatimonadota bacterium | reverse complement strand
GGAATGACACGACCACAGGCCGCGCCACACGGCCACTGCTCCCCTTCAAGGTACGGGTTAACGGGAGATACCTGTCATGATGATCCCCCGTTTTTCTAGACAGAACCCTTGAGCATGCCCAGCGTGTCTTGCATCTTTTTCTGCTCGCGCTGAATCTCCTCGAACTGATGCGAATGCTCTTTGAGTTGCTGGGTATGCTCTTCGGCGATACGGCGCAGGTCGCGCAGTGCCTCCAGAACCTCCTCAAACAGGCGCGAATGGTAACGCAGTTGCTCGGTATGCTCCGAGGCAGTCTTCTGCTCGAGACGATGCACCGCCTGAACAGGCTCTTGAACTTATTCAGGGAAACGCAGGAGCTCGTCGGTTAGAATCTTTTGACGAAGCATCGGCAATACGCTGGTCTAAGAGCCGAAGCAGCTCCAAAAATTCCTTCTCTGAGAACTCCATCGCTGAGAATATTATACCGCTACAGAGCCGTTGGGCATGGCGTCGTTTAGGGTACACTAATTCCTATGGCGCAAGCGGAAACGCCCAGCACCGTCTGGGATCTGGATCAGACCTACATTATGCCCATCTATCGACGCTATCCGACGCTGTTTGTGCGCGGAGTGGGAGCCTATTTGTACGATGAACACGGGAATGCCTACTTAGATTTTCTGGCAGGGATTGCGGTCTGCGCTTTAGGGCATTGCCATCCGCGCATGGTGCACCGAATCCAGCAGCAGGCAGAAACCCTTATCCACACCAGCGGACTGCTTCTAACCGAGCCTGCGGCGCGTCTGGCACAGAAGCTCTGTGTGCTATCGGGGATGGAGCGCGTCTTCTTTTGCAACTCCGGTGCCGAAGCATGCGAGACCGCCCTCAAAATCGTTCGCAAGCATGCGAATGCTGTCAAGCAATCACCAGACTACGAGATTCTGGTGCTGGAGGGGAGTTTTCACGGGCGCACGATGGGCGCGATCTCTGCCACCGCTCAGACGAAGTATCAGGAGCCGTTCCGACCGCTCTTGCCCGGTTTTCGGGTGATCCCGTGCAACGACCTCGAAGCACTGCAGTCAGCGTTCTCGGAGCGGACTGCGGGCATCTTTCTGGAGCCGATACAGGGAGAGAGCGGTATCCACCCCTTGAGCGACGCCTTCATCGAAGCAGCACGCGCCCTTTGCGATCGCTACGAGGCGCTGATGGTGGTCGATGAGGTGCAGTCGGGATTAGGGCGCACGGGTAAGTGGTTCGCCTACCAACATACGCGCGTCGTGCCCGATCTGGTCACTGTTGCCAAAGGGCTGGGAGGGGGCATTCCCATAGGTGCCTGCTTGGCGCGTGGATCAGTCAGCACCCTGCTCCAGCCAGGCGAGCATGGCTCCACCTTCGGGGGTAATCCTCTGGCAACGGCTACCGCATTAGAGGTGTTAGATACCCTTGAAGCGGAGGACTTGCTGGAGAATGCCGAGCAGATGGGCGCGCTTATGCGCCAGCAGTTGGCTTGCCTCCAGTCGGAGGGGGCACCGATTACGGAGGTTCGCGGCAGAGGGCTGATGCTCGGTGTCCAGTTGACTCAGCCGATCGCGCGTCGCGTGGCTCAGCACGCCTTCAATAAGCGATTGATTCTGAACGCTGTCGGCGACTGGGTTCTGCGCCTTGTGCCCCCGCTAATCATTACCGAGAATGAGGTCAGACAAGCCAGCGAAATCCTTAGAGAAGTCTTTCAGGAGGTGTCAGAATGAGCGTTTATCAAGGGTTTTTGGCTTTCTATCTGTTAGTCGTTGTTGGCGGCGGCGTGATGGGCTATGTTTCTGCTCAGAGTACCCCGTCTCTGATTGCCGGATTGGCGAGTGGGCTCGTGTTAGCGATTGCGCTGTGGCTTTCGTTTCGCAACCCATCCGTCGGTTTTGGGATCGCGGGTCTGGTGGCTCTGGCACTGACCATCTTCTTCACGATGCGTTTCCTGAACACAGGCAAATGGATGCCCGGCGGGATCAGTATGATACTGAGCGGGTTGACCTTTATCGTAATGTTGATTGCGCTTCTACGCAAGGAGTAGAGCGATGGCACAGGACCGAATTGTCATCACGGGCGCACGCGAGCACAATCTGAAGAATCTCCATGTGGAGATTCCTCGCGACAAATTGGTCGTCATCACAGGGATCTCAGGTTCGGGGAAGTCCACGCTGGCATTCGACACCCTGTTTGCCGAGGGGCAACGCCGCTATGTGGAGAGCCTCTCCTCGTATGCGCGCCAGTTTCTGGGCGTGATGGATAAGCCCGATGTCGACTCGATCGAAGGCTTGTCGCCTGCCGTCTCTATTGACCAGAAGTCGACCAGCCATAACCCGCGCAGTACGGTCGGCACCGTTACGGAGATTTACGACTACCTGCGTCTTCTGTTTGCTCGCGTGGGGCGTCCCTATTGTCCCTCTTGCGGGAAGCCCATCACGCGCCAAACGGTAGATGGCATTGTGGAGTCGGTTATGCGTCTGCCCGAAGGCACGCGCATTCAAGTGCTGGCACCCGTCGTTCGTGGACGCAAAGGAGAGTACCGCCATGTGTTCGGGGAGATCCAGAAACTGGGCTTTGTGCGGGTGCGTGTGGACGGGCAGATCTACGAACTGCCCGATGCCCCCAAGCTAGACCGATATAAGCAGCATACTATCGAAATCGTTGTGGACCGACTGGTGGTGCGCCCTGGTATTGAGTCGCGCGCTGCAGAAGCGGTCGAGGCAAGCCTAAAATTAGCAAAGGGGTTCGTGAAGGTGCATATCGTGAGTCTGCCTTCGCAGGCGGTTGCTCAGCCCGCCGAATCGTTGCCCGTCGAAAGCGACTCTAACATACCTGAAGAGGTGAAATGATGGCTATACTCCAAGAGAAGGATCGGTTGACGCTTCAACAGCGACTGCGGGAACTGCCCAGCACGGTCAAGTTGGTAGTCTTCACTACGATTCAAGCGCCCGAGACCAGCGAGTTGCTGTCGCAGTTGGCGCAAGAGGTCGTCGGGGCTTCCGAGAGCAAGGTCGTGCTGGAACAGCACAGCCTTGAAGCGGAGCCGAGCGTTGCTCAAGAATATCGCATTGAGCTGGCGCCAGCAGTTGTAGTGCGCTCGGAAGAGAAGGATTACGGCATCCGCTATTTGGGCATCCCTGCGGGGTTCGAGTTCGCCTCACTGATTGGGGCTATCGAGGATGTAGGGCGCGGGGACCCGAACCTGTCGCCCGATAGCCGATTGATGTTAGCGAAACTGAACCGCCCGGTGCACATTCGGGTGTTCGCGACCTATGGATGTCAGTATTGCCCTGGTGCGGTGCGCTTGGCACACAAGCTGGCGATGGCGAGCGACTGGATTACCGCTGAGGGCATCAGTAGCGAAGAGTTTCCCGAACTGGCGAACCGCTTCGGCGTCATGGCGGTCCCGAAGACTGTGGTCAACGACAAGCACAGTTTTGAAGGGGCTCTGCCTGAACCGCAGTTTGTTCAGCAGATTCTGCGCGGCGCCAGCACCAGTGGGCTGATTATAGTGCCTTAGCCCGGTACAGATCGACGACGCGCGCCATCAAGACTTCAGCACACGCCTGCTTGCTCATCTGAGGCAGCGCCTCGATGCGTCCATCGGCGTAGAGCAGGGTCAAACGGTTTGTGTCGACCTCAAAGCCGCTGCCAGGCTCCAGCACATCGTTGACCGCCAGCAGGTCTAAATGTTTTCGCTGGAGCTTCTGGCGGGCATGTTCCAACACCTTGTCAGTCTCAGCAGCGAAGCCGACCAAAATCCGATGCGCCTTTCGCTGGGCAACCGTGCCTAAAATATCGGGGTTAGGCACAAGTCGAACAGTCCAAGCACGGGTTTGACGCTTCCGTTTGGAGGGCATGGACGTCTCTGGACGGTAATCGGCGACCGCTGCGGTGGCGATAAAGACCTCACACGCATCAAAATGCTCCGATACCGCCTCGAGCATTTGCTGGGCAGTCTGTACACGGATCACCGAGACACCCATCGGGTCGGGAAGCGCTGTAGGCCCCGAGACCAACACGACCTCCGCCCCGCGCTGGCGTGCCGCTTCCGCAACTGCGTAGCCCATCTTCCCAGAGGAGCGGTTGCCAATGAATCGCACGGAGTCGATCGGCTCGTAGGTCGGACCTGCGGTGATTAAGATGCGCACCCCCTTGAGCGACTCTCCCTGAGTGAGTCGCTCCACGACCGCTTGCACAATCACGGGCGTATCGGCGATTTTGCCCCAGCCTTCGTCCCCACAAGCCATCACACCGTAGGTGGGGTCTATAAACTGGACTCCGCGCTGTTGAAGTGTACGGACATGCGTCTGGGTAGCAGGGTGGCGCCACATAGCGGGGTTCATAGCGGGAGCAATCAAGAGCGGAGCGCGTGTCGCCAGACACAGAGTGGTCAGCATGTTGTCGGCCAAGCCCAGGGCCAGTCGGGCAATTGTGTGAGCGGTGGCAGGAGCGATCAGAACCAGATCCGCCTCCTGTGCCAGTCGGATGTGGGCAATCTGTCCGCGCACGGGCTCATCGAACGCATCAATAACGGCAGGGCGTCCAGTAAGGGCTTCAAAAGTGGCAGGGGCAATCAGTCTACTGGCGGCGTGCGTCATCACCACCTGCACCGTATAACCCCGATGCATCAGCTCGCGTGCCACATCGCATGCGCGATAGCAAGCAATACTTCCGCTCACACCTAAGACAACGCGCGGACCCACAATTAGAAGTATACCTTTCCTTGAGGAAGGAAGAGGTCGGAAGCCCCTCCAATCGGAGGGGCTTTGCAGAATAGGATGTTAGAAGGGAAGCGAGATGCATCCGTCGTCGCCCCAGATGCGTTCCTCAGTAAACACGCGCTTGAGCACCGAATGTGCCGCATTTGCGTTTTCTGGAGTCAAGCCCACTGCAACCACCACGGTTGGGGTCGTGAGCCTGAGACCGACTAAGCGCTTGAGAATGTCCAAGATTGGGTCAGGGTCGGGATAGATACACGCGCAAAAGATCCACCATTTGAAGCAGAGGAAGTGGCATCCGCTTGAATCGCCTGCCGACTCTTTTGCAGTGGGGGTAGCAGCGAAGGCCGCGACACCTTGCACAGGCGAGTAGCGGAACATGTCGCCGACGGTGCGTACCTGAGGCGTCAGGCGACTCGTATCTCGCTTCTCGGGGCTGCGGGCGCTCTCGTTCGGATCACGCGGGCAACGGTTGACGATACAGGTCTCACCTGTATTCAGCGTACCGGACTTTTGGCCAAAAGCGTGAACATGGTGTAATATAAGTATGGACGCGATGGGCGCGGTGAACATCCTGAACCGCCGCCTGAACAGCGGCGGGATTGTACACGCGGCAGTCGTGCCTTGTGGAGAGGTCAAGTATCTCCGGCCGGCGGATCTGCGCCGGAGGAGGAGTCGCCCGGGCGCTGGCCGAAGTTGCCTTGGCGGTTCCGCGCAGGTGCCGGACGCCTCTTCGGAGGCGAGGGGCCACACTCCGCTCCGCGCGTCTGCGTAGACAGCCAAGGAATCCACGGAATTCATTCCGGGGAGGCGTCAAAGGCAAACGAAACACTTGCTGGAGAGGGGTCTACTCCAGCAAGGTGTTGGAGGGTTTCTGGCTGAAGGTGGAATGGTTGTGGCATCCGCCATCGGTGTGGGAAGTGCTCAGAGAGTGGGGATGGGTGTAAGCAGCGCTCGATTTGCAATTACCCCCCTGCTTTGTGCTAAAATTCACAAGCACGCTGTGGAGGAGACTCTATGCCAAAGCCCAAACATATCGAGCCGAAACAGGTCAATATCGAAATCAACGGTATTCTCCTACAAGTTCCTGAAGGTGAGTTATTAGTCGAGGCCGCTAAGCGGATTGGTGAGGATATTCCAATCTTTTGCTACCACAAATACATGAAGCCTGTCGGGATGTGCCGCATGTGCTTGGTGGAAGTCGGTTACAAACAGCCTGATGGCTCGGTGCGCAAAATGCCCAAGCCCCAAGCCTCCTGCACGCTTCCCTGCACGGAGGGATTGGTCGTGTGGACCGAAAGCGAGCAGATTATCAAGGATCGTCGCGCTGTGCTGGAGTTTCTGCTTATCAACCACCCTTTAGATTGCCCGATTTGTGATCGCGGGGGCGAGTGCCCACTTCAAAACAACACCCAGTTTTATGGTCCCCCTATTAGCCGATATATCGAGATTAAGCGTCATTTACCCAAAGCGTTCCCGCTCTCGAAATATGTGGCATTAGATCTGGAACGGTGCATCCACTGCGGACGGTGCGTGCGCTTTACCGAAGAGATTTCTGGCGATGCGCAACTGGCACTCCTGTTCCGCGGGGCACAGACCCAGCCCCACACCTTCCAGCTGACCAAGTTCACCAGTCGATTTAGCGGAAATGTGATCGAAATCTGTCCCGTTGGTGCGCTGACCAGCCGAACCTACCGATTCCGCGCCCGACCGTGGGACATCGTCACCCAAAAAAGCGTCTGCACCATGTGTTCCAACGGGTGTAATCTCTACTTTGATACTCGAGCCGGCAAAATCGTGCGAATCAACGCACGCGAAAACCCCGAAGTCAACGAAACTTGGACATGCGACAAAGGGAAGTTTGGGCAAGTTGAGTTTCTGAACGCCCCGAACCGCATCACTCAGCCCATGAGGCGCAACGGCACCCGCTGGGAGCCTATCTCTTGGGTGCAAGCCTACGAAGCCCTACTAAGCCAGTTCGCTCAGGCACACACCGAGTGCGCCGGACTGGCTGGCACACGCCTCAGCAACGAAGCGCTCTACATGTTCCAAAAACTGATGCGCGTCGGCTTCCAAACCAATCACATCGACCACCGAATGACCCGCTACCAAGGCGATCTGTGGGGCACGGCGCAAAACCTGATGCGCAAGCCTCCCACCGCCAACGAGTATGCCGACCTGGAAGCCACCGACCTTATCTTCGTTTTCGGGGCAGACCTCATCGAGGAACAGCCGATGGTATTCCTGCGCACCCGAAAAGCCTGGCGCCACTACGGCGTGCGCACCTTCGTGGCATACCCGATTGCCAACGCTGTCGAAGAGTTCGCCGAGCAAAGCTTCCGCTACCGTCCTGAAAGCGAGCTGGCTTTCGTCAAGGGGCTTCTCTATACCTTGATGGGGTGCCTCCCACCCACCCAGCTTGCAGAGCGGATGCCCGACCACGAGTGGCTCAAAGCCCAACTGACGGAGTGCACCCCTGCTTGGACGCAAGATCAAACAGGCATTCCTGCAGAACGCTTGGTTGCCTTGGCGGAGACCCTCGCCAATACGCCCCGCATGGTTCTGCTCGCAGGAGCCAAAGTCTGGAACCACACACAGAGCGAGACCCTCATCACGCATTTGATGCACCTGACGCGCTTGACAGGCAACTGCCACTTGGAGTCAGGGGGGCTGAACCTGCTCCCGTTGGGCGCCAACGAACAGGGCGCCAACGATATGGGGGTTCTCCCTAATCGCCTACCGGGCTACGCCAACATAGAGGATGCCCATGCGCGCGATCGCTTCGCACAAGCATGGAACATGCCGATCCCTACCGACCCTGGGCTGACCACTGAGGGCATTTTGCAGGCATGTCTGCAGGGAAAGATACGGGCACTCTATCTGGCAGGAGCCAACCCCCTCATCGAATACTACGACCCCAGTCTCGCCGAGCGCGCGCTGCGCGCATGCGAGTTCGTCGTGGTGCAGGACTCACACATGACCGAAACTGCCGAGTACGCCGACCTGCTCCTACCTGCTTGTACCGTTGCAGAAAGCGAAGGCACCTACACCAACTGGGAACGTCGCGTTCAGCGGTTCTGGCGCGCGTTGGAGGCTCCTAGCCAGAGCAAACCAGACTGGCTCATCTTCGCCGAACTTTGGCTCCGCCAAACGCGACAGACACCTCCGTTCAACCCGCGCGAAGTGATGTGCGAAATCGCGAGCTTAGTGCCTGCCTACGCTCAATGCACCTACCCAGAACTGGGCGAGACAGGACAACGCTGGCGCTAATGCTGGGCTAACATCTCACGCAGGAACCGACCCGTGTGGCTTGTGCCAACCTCTACCACAGCCTCAGGCGGACCTTCTGCTACGATCTGTCCCCCCGCACTGCCGCCCTCTGGACCTAAATCGATGATCCAGTCGGCGGTCTTAATTACATCCAGATTGTGCTCAATCACAATCACCGTGTTGCCCGCATCCACCAAGCGATGCAACACATTCAGCAGTTTCTTCACATCATCAAAATGCAGTCCTGTAGTCGGTTCATCCAGGATATATACGGTGTTGCCCGTTGCACGCTTACTCAGCTCGGTGGCTAACTTCACCCGCTGTGCCTCACCCCCCGAAAGCGTCGGCGCAGGCTGACCTAGCTTGATGTAGTCCAGCCCAACCTCATGGAGGGTCTGCAGTTTACGCGCAATCGCAGGGAATGCCCCGAAAAACTCTAAAGCCTCTTCTACGGTCATCTCCAGCACATCGGCTATGGTCCTGCCTTTGAACTTAACCTCCAGCGTCTCTCGATTGTAGCGCTTCCCCTTGCACACATCGCACGGCACATAGACATCCGGCAAGAACTGCATCTCGATTTTGATCATCCCATCGCCCCGACACGCCTCACACCGTCCCCCCTTCACATTGAAGCTGAACCGCCCAGGGGTGTACCCGCGTGCCCGTGCTTCAGGCGTGCCCGCAAACAGCTCCCGGATTGTATCGAAGACACCCGTATAGGTGGCAGGGTTGCTTCGTGGCGTGCGCCCAATCGGCGACTGATCGATGTCGACCACCTTGTCGATCCACTCCAGCCCTTCAATATGGTCATGTTCTCCCCACACCCGACGCGTTCCGTAGACATGGTACATCAGTCGGGGGTAAAGTGTCTCTTGGATGAGCGTGCTTTTGCCCGATCCTGATACCCCTGTAATACACACAAACAGTCCCAGTGGGATGCGCACAGTGAGGTTCTTGAGATTGTTCGCGCGTGCCCCATACAGCACGATCCACTTGTCAGGATGTGGGATGCGACGCGAAGCGGGCACTTCGATTCGCTTCCGTCCGGACAGGTACTGCGCGGTGAGGCTTTCCTCACAGCGCAACACCTCTTCCAGCGTCCCTGCCACCACCACCTCGCCGCCATGCTCGCCTGCGCCTGGCCCGAGATCGATGATGTAGTCGGCAGAGCGGATGGTCTCTTCGTCGTGTTCGACGACAATCACGGTGTTGCCCAAATCGCGTAAGCGCAGAAGAGTTTGGATCAGTTTCTGGTTATCGCGCTGGTGCAATCCGATGCTGGGTTCATCCAGCACATACAAAACGCCCATCAGCCCGCTCCCGATCTGGGTCGCTAAGCGGATGCGCTGGGCTTCCCCCCCTGCTAAGGTGTTCGCCGGGCGGTCTAAGGTCAGGTAGCCCAGCCCCACATCCAGCAGGAACTGGAGCCGTGTTCGCACCTCGCGTAAGATGCGCTCAGCAATCGTGCGTTCGCGCTCGGTCACCTGCGTCTCCAGAGTTTGGAACCAAGCAAGGGCGTCCTCGATGCTCATTGCGGTCAATTCCGCGATGTTTTTCCCTGCGACCCGCACGGCGAGGCTCTCTGGCTTCAAGCGCTTGCCTTGACACGCAGGGCAAGGGCGGGTCGCCATGTACTGATCCAGCTCTTGGCGCACATACTCGCTCGCGGTCTCTTCGTACTTACGCTTGAGGATGTTGACGATACCTTCGAACTCGGTGTCGATATAGCGCGTGCGTCCCCACCTGTTGCGAATCGCCACCGACACATTTCCTTCGGTACCGTACATCAGCGCACGAAACTGTTCTGGGGAGAGGTCGGCTAAAGGCGTGTCGAGGGTGAATCCAAGTTTTCGGGCGACGCCTTCCAGCATCGCCATCCGCCAGTCGGTCATCTCGCCGTCGCGCTTGATAAATGGGCGCAACGCGCCATGCCGAATCGACTTAGAGAGATCGGGGGCGATCAGCTCTGGCTCGAACTCGGTCTTTGTACCCAGCCCGCTGCACTCGGGGCAGGCACCGTAGGGGCTATTGAACGAGAAGTTGCGTGGCTCCAGCTCACCGACACTGATTCCGCAGTCTGGGCAAGCGAAGTGTTCTGAGAAGAGGATTTCGGCATCGGGCTGGATGGGCACCCCTGCAATTTCCAGCAGTTCGCTCTGCATCGGGCTTTATTATACCCAACTGTCTGTGCATCTGCACAGTGAGATCGTCTCAGTTATTGCCCTTTGATGCAGTAGGTAATCTGCTCGAACTCTTCTGCGTTCAGGCTGGCGCTGCCGACGAGGACGCCATCGATTTCGGGCTGATGCAGCAGCGCGTGGGCGTTGGATGCCTTGACACTCCCGCCATAGAGGATTCGCACCCGCTCTGCCAGACTCGCCTGGAATCGGTCTCGAAGCCACTGTCGGATCCAAGCGCAGATTCGGTTTGCCTCTTCCGCCTCGCAGACTTTACCTGTGCCGATGGCCCAGACGGGTTCATAGGCAATCACCAGCTCGTATAGTTCGTCGGCTTCCAATCCGCTCAGAGCCCCCTGAAGCTGTTCTGCGATAATCGCCTCCGTTTGTCCTGCTGCGCGCTCTGTTAGGGTCTCGCCCACGCAGAGGATGGGCTTCAGTCCGTGTGGTAGCACAGCGCGCAGTTTCCGATTGAGCGTGGCTTCGTTCTCTCCAAAGTAGCGCAAGACCGTCTCGTCGAGCGAAGGGTCCGCCGTACCGAAGCGTCCGCGCGTCTCGGAATGCCCCAGGATGACATATTCACATCCGACTGCCACCAACATCGGGGGCGAGATCTGCCCTGTGTACGCGCCCGAATCTTCCCAGAACACGTTTTGGGCACCGAGCTTCATCTCGCTGCCGCGTAGGGCATCCGCTACGGTGGTCAACGCTACATACGGTGGGCACAGCACCAGCTCTACATCCGTGCGCATGCCGATGCGCTGGCGCAAAGTACTGGCTAACGCACCCCCCTCTGCAGGAGTGCCGTGCATCTTCCAGTTGCCAACAATCAAACCAATGCGCATAAAGGGCTCACCGCCTTCTCACTTCGCCTTCGCTAGGCACACTCCTGCGGGAATTTCGGGAACACCTCAACGAACCAATTGTCCTACCCCCCAAAAATACGGGCTTTTCGAGGACAAATCGGTCGGTACCCCTTGACAAACGGGCGATTTTTTGTTATAATATCCATAGCCCCTGACAAAGGGCAATTATCCAGAGATTTCGCCGAACATCCGAAAACGATTGCAGGAGTCTGGAGGCAGGGCTGGAACTCGATAAGAGACCAGAGCGTATAGTATGCAGAACACACCTGTGTGAAACCGAACGATAGCAGGGCGGGATTGTGAAAAATTTCACGAGACATCCCGCTCAGGAGGTGACAGCCAGTGCCAATATTGGATGAAGAGATGGAATTGATTGAGCCGCAGGCAACTACACGCCTGACGAAGGCAGGGCGCGAACTGGGCTACGACCCTCTGGAACTGGAGATGGAGGGCGGAGACTACGATGACCTCGATTTGATGGACGAGGAGTTGAACGCTGTCGGCATGGGGAACTATGAACTCGGCGAAGACCTGACCCCCGAAGAAGAAGAGTACGATTTCTGGGGCGGTCTGAGTGAAGAGAGCCCCCACGAGGACGACAGCGTCGATGTGGAGCTATGGATGCTCCAAAGCCGACGCTCGCAACTGCTTACGCCTGAAGAGGAGATCCGCTACGCTCAGCAGGTTCAAGAGGGCGAGCGGCTCCATAAGGTGCGGCAACAGCTGGCAGAGAAGCGCAAGGTGAGCGTCGATGCTATTACCGAGGCGGAGTGGGCTGAGGCGGTTAACTTGCCCCCCTACGAACTGGCTTACCGTCTGGAAGAAGCGGAAGAAGCCAAGCGACGCCTTATCGAATCGAACCTCCGACTCGTGGTCAGCGTCGCAAAACGCTACGCTACACGCGGAATCTCGTTGGCAGACCTGATTCAAGAAGGAAACTTAGGCCTGATTCGGGCGGTGGAAAAGTTTGACCCCAATCGGGGCTTTCGATTCAGTACTTACGCCACTTGGTGGATCCGACGCGCCATCGCACGCGCGGTCATCAATAACGGACGCACCATCCGAATCCCTGTTTATGTAGGGGAACTGATCAATAAGGTCATCAAGATGGAGATGCGCCTTCAGCAGATTCTTCAGCGCGAACCGAGCGACGAGGAGATTGCCCAAGAGACGGGAATGACCGTCGAGCGCGTGCGCGAGATTCGGCGCGCTGCCGTCGAACCTATCTCCATCGAGAGCCCCGTCGGCGAGCGCGACAACGCGACGCTGGGCGAGTTCATCCCCTCCAGCGATATCGTGCCAACGCCCGAAGATGTGACCCGTCAGATGATCTTGCGCGAGCAAATAGAAATGATTCTGCAGAAGCTCCAACCGCGCGAACGCGATGTGGTCCGATTGCGATTCGGGCTCGACGATGGGCATCAGCGTACCCTTGAGGAGGTCGGCGCCGAACTGAAAATCACGCGCGAACGCGTGCGCCAACTCGAACTACGTGCCATGCGCAAACTCCGACTTATCGGCGAACAAATCGAAGACCTCCGCAAAACACGCGGTCTCGAACTGGAAGAGGCACTCGCGCTCATCGAAGACATCGAGTAGGCTCTTTACGGGGGCAGGGTGTGCCTGCCCCCATAACTCACTCCCAAAACTGTGATGACCGAAACCCGTGTGCCCATCCCTACTTTAGAACGGCTTGCCACCTACCTGAGAGTGCTGTTAGACCTACATGAGGGCGGTGTGCAGACGCTCTCCTCGCAAGCGATGGAGCACTATTCGGGTATTAGGGCCGCACAGTTCCGCAAAGATCTCTCCTACTTCGGCGAGTTCGGCAAGCCAGGTGTGGGCTATTCGGTTTCTCAACTGATTGGATGCATCGAACGGATCCTGCATATCAATCGCGAACAACCGATCCTGTTGGTCGGAGCGGGCAACCTCGGCGCCGCCTTAGTAGGCTACCCCAACTTTCGGGCACACCGATTCCATATCTCCGCTGTGTTCGATAACAACTTTGTCAAGATTGGGCGACCCTTCGGCGACCTGATTATCGAGGACATCGCTCGCCTCCCAGAGGTGAACGCCCGCATCGGCGCTCGCCTGGCCATCATTGCCGTGCCCGCCAACGCCGCTCAAACGGTCGCCGATCAGCTGGTCGAAGCTGGTATTACTGGCATTCTAAACTTCGCCCCCACCGTCCTCAAGGTTCCGCCCCATGTGTTTGTGCGGAATGTCTCGTTCCTACAGGAGTTAGCCGTACTCTCGTACCATGTTGCCGAAACGGAAAGCCCCCCACATCTTATAGGAGGATGCCGACACAGTGCAATATGATTACCTTGTGCTGGGTAGCGGAATCGCGGGGCTGACCTTTGCCTTGAACACCGCACCGCATGGCTCCGTTGCTATCCTGACCAAAAAACAGCGCTCGGAATCGAACACGAACTATGCCCAAGGCGGCATTGCAGCAGCGGTGGGACCCGATGATTCGTGGGAACTGCACTATGAAGACACTCTGCGTGCAGGAGCAGAGCTCTGCGAGCCCGAAGCGGTGTGCATCCTTACGCAGAACGGACCCTGCCTCATCGAATGGCTCGTCGAACTGGGCGCGCAGTTTGACCGCAATCCCGATGGCAGCTTCGCATTAGGCATGGAGGGGGGACACTCCCGCCACCGAATCGTCCACGCCGCTGACCATACGGGCTGGGAAATCGAGCGCACCCTCTTGCGTGCCGTGCGCAACACACCTTCCATCATCCTGCTGGAACACTATCAGGCACTGGACTTGATATTGGAGCGGGGGGTCTGTGTTGGAGCGAAGGTGCTGGACACGCTCACAGGCGACCTGTTCGAGATTCGGGCGCGCGCCGTCCTCTTAGCAACGGGCGGGTGTGGGCAGGTCTACCAGCACACTAGCAATCCACCAATTGCCACGGGCGACGGGATCGCTATGGGCTGGCGCGCGGGGGCTGTCATCGCCAATATGGAGTTCATCCAGTTCCACCCAACCACACTGTACCACCCAGAGGCACAATCGTTCCTCATCTCGGAGGCGGTACGTGGGGAGGGTGGCCTCCTCAAGCGCAAAGACGGCTACCGATTCATGCCCGACTATGATCCCCGAGCGGAGTTAGCCCCACGCGATATCGTGGCACGCGCCATCGATGCCGAACTCAAAAAGACAGGCGAGCCATGCGTCTACCTCGACATCACCCACTTAGATCCAGAGTTTATCAAACGCCGATTTCCCACCATCTATCACCGCTGTCTGGAATACGGTATCGATATCACGCGCGAGCCTATCCCGGTCGTGCCCGCCGCTCACTATGTATGTGGGGGCGTTTGGACAGATGCGTGGGGACGCACCACTGTGGCTCGGCTCTATGCTTGTGGTGAGGTCGCCTACACCGGCGTACATGGAGCCAACCGCTTAGCGAGCAATTCGCTTCTGGAGGCGTTGGTATTCGCCGAACGTGCAGGTCACCACGCAACTACTCGCCTTGACGAACCTCCTCCGCAACCCTCCTATCCGTGCGCCCCGTGCGCGCCCTTTGCGCCCCACCTTATACCCTCCCCTCACGAGCCGTTCGATTGGACGGCGGCGCGCATGCAAATCCGCCATACGATGCAGGCTCAGGTCGGCATCGTGCGCAGTGTAGAACGGCTATTGCAAGCCGAGCAGGAGCTGTATGCCTTAGCACGCCGAATCGAATCCGCCTACCTCACAGAACCGCCCACCCTCGAGTCGTGCGAGGTACGCAATCTCATCACCTGCGCTCTCTTGATTATCCGCAGCGCCCTTCTACGCAAAGAGAGCCGCGGACTGCATACGGTGCTGGATTATCCCCAACCGAACGAAGCACTGGCACACTGCCCCACGCTGTTGAAACGCGATGAAAAAAGTGGACTGTATCCTGCGCCCACACAAGCTGGAAGCGGTCAAGACCGCCCTCAGTGAGCTGGGCGTAGCAGGGATGACGGTGAGCGAGGGACGCGGGTGTGGTCAGCCCACACCGATGGAGCCTGCCTTTGCAGAGGAAGGGCTGATCCAGCTCCCGTTGCGCCTCCGCATCGAGATGGTCGTGCCCGACGCGCTGGTCGAACCGATTATCGAGACCATTCTGGAGCACGCCCGTACAGGTCAGCCCGACGACGGCAAAATCTTCGTGCTACCCTACGGCGACGCCATTCGCATCCGCACCGAAGAGCGGGGCGAATCGGCGATTTAGAAAAACGGGGGATCATCATGACAGGTATCTCCCGTTAACCCGTACCTTGAAGGGGAGGAGTGGCCGTTCATACCACTTGGGATGGCACGGCGTCGCTGAACCGAAGCGCATGGAGAAAGCCCTGCGTACATCCGTACATCCGGAATAAGGATGCCCCTCCATTGATGGAGGGGAGGACGTCACCGACTCCTATGCATGTTCGCACCGACACGCCTGCAGGAAGTGGCTTGGCGGGGTCACACGGTTGAGATGGTCGAGCAGATGCCGCGCCGCTTCGAAAACCTTCTCCATCGAGACACCTGTTCGAATGCCCATGCCATGGAGCATGTAGAGCAGATCTTCGGTGGCTAAGTTGCCGCTGGCGCCCGGCGCGAAGGGACACCCTCCAAGACCGCCCGCCGCCGTGTCGAAGATAGTGATGCCTCGTTGCAGCGCGGTCAACACATTCGCTAAGGCGGTGCCGTAAGTGTTGTGGAAGTGGTATGCCCAGCGCTCCTTCGGCAGAATCGGCTCTAATGCGTCGGTGAGCCGTTCCACTTGGGTGGGAACTCCTGCACCGATGGTATCGCCAAGGCTCACCTCGTCGACCCCCATCGCCAAAAGCCGCTCCACAATCGGTCGGACTCGCTCAGGGGCAATCGTACCCTCGTAGGGGCAAACGAAAGCCGTAGAGATATAGCCCCGCACCCACAGCCCCCACGACTTCGCCTGACCCACCACCTGCTCGAACTCCTGAAGCGACTGCTCGATCGTGCGGTTCAGGTTGCGTTGGCAGAAGCTCTCCGAAGCCGCTGTGAAGATGGCGATGGAATCGGCGTCCACCGCTACGGCACGCTCCAACCCTTTGAGATTCGGCACCAGCACCAGATAGCGCACCCCTTCTCGACGCCGAACCTGACGCATCACCGCTTCTGCGTCTGCCAGCTGAGGAACCCAACGTGGGCTCACAAAAGAGGTCACCTCCACCACAGGCAGTCCCGAGTCTGCAAGCATTTCGATGAAGCGCACCTTCACCTCTGTGGGCACAGGAGTCGGCTCATTTTGCAGTCCATCGCGCGGACCGACCTCTACCAAGCGCACCGCTGCGGGCAGGTTCATAGAGGCTATTGTACCCCACTGTGTCGTGCCCACTCCTCACGAAAGCGCATCAACCCCTGCAGAAACCGCTCGTCGATGCGGTAGACCATCACCTGCGTCAAGTAGCGGGCAACGAGTGCATGCGGGATGCTCGTGTGCTTCGCCTCCAGCTCGATGAGGCGCTCTATGTTTTGTGCCCCCCACTCATAGGCAGTGTGCAGTACCTCGCTCAGGGCTTCTAAAGGCGCTTCTGCGTTCGCAAGCCACATCGCCCACACAAAGGGAAGCCCCGTCCAGTCGTACCATGCCTGACCCAAGTCCAGTACGAACCCATCGGACAGTTGAGCCGTCATCCCCTTATCGCCGATGAGCAATCCTGCATCGCAAGATTGGAGCATCGCCTCCAAATCGGGGGGGTGGGCGCCATATTGGGGGCGGAGACCGTAGACACGCGCCAGCAAAATCTGAGTCAGTGCCGATGAAGTGAGCGAGCTGGTATCTAACGCCACCGAACGCACTGCGGCAATCGGCACCTTGCTGAACAGGCGTACACTCAGCACCGCTCCCTCTGAGGCGATTGCCAACCCTGGCACGAAGCGTGTGTCGGGGCGATGAAACCACTCCACCGACGAGACCAGCGCCACATCCACCTCTCGACGCGTCAGCCAGCCAGCCAATACGGAAGGCGGCGCAACGCGCACCTGAGCCACCTGCTTGCCGGGCTCGGTCTCAAACCAACGCACCAAAGGGCTGGCATTGACATACGGCACACTGCCAATCACGAATGGCCTCATACCCATCGATCTAACGCACTGAAAACGAGCATCCCGATACTCACATAACCGTTCATGGTGAAGAAGGCGAGATCCAATCGGCTCAGGTCGTGGGGCTTGACCAGCGATTGCTCATACGCCAATATCAGCCCAGCAAACACAACCCCTACATAGTAAAACACCCCTGCACCGCTAACCCACCCGAACGCAACGAAGACGCCAATACTGAACGCATGCGAGAGACGCGAGACCCCAATCGCACGCTCCGTGCCCAGAGTCTCAGGTAGACTGCGTAACCCGTGCGCCTTGTCAAACTCATAATCTTGAAGGCTATAGAGGATGTCGAACCCTGCCACCCAAAGCGCCACTGCCAGCGTCAGCAAGATTGGGGGCAAGTCCAAACTACCGCGTACCGCAATCCAAGTCGCCGAAGGAGCAATCCCCAAAGAGAGCCCCAACCAGTAGTGCGAAAGCGGGGTGAACCGCTTGGTATACGAATAGCCCAAAATGACGGCCAAAGCCACGGGGCTCAACACGAAACAGAGCCAGTTCAACTGCCAAGCACTGTAAATAAAGAGTGCCATCGAGAACAGCATAGCGAGAGCCATCTGTCGAACCGTCAGCAATCCTGCAGGAAGCGCGCGGTTGCGGGTACGCGGGTTGAGCGCATCGACCGTGCAGTCGGCAATCCGATTGAACGCCATCGCCGCAGTGCGTGCGGTGACCATCGCCACCAGAATCCAGCCGAGCGTGTGCCACGCAGGGATCGAACCGCTGGCGTACAGTGTGCCCATGAGGGCAAACGGGAGCGCGAAAACCGTATGCTCGAACTTGATCGCCTCTAAGAAGATTCGGATGTATCGCCACGAGCGTCCCACAGGGCTCTCTGGGCGGAACGATTCCATCGCAGTATAAGTGTACCTGACGCAGGTGGGGGTATACTCTACACTATGGAACTCGCAATTATTGGGTTGGGTCGCATGGGCGGTAATATGGCACGGCGTCTGGTACAGCGTGGGCACCGGGTTGTGGGATATTCGCGCACGCGCGCCACTTTGGAAGAGTATCTCCCGTACCAGATTGTGCCTGCCTACACCCCCGAAGAGGTCGTGCAGGCACTGCCCCCCCCACGCATCCTGTGGTTTATGTATCCTGCAGGGGCACCCACAGAGTCGGCCATCTTTCAGTTTGCAGAGAAGCTTTCCGCAGGCGATTTGATAGTAAACGGCGCCAATAGCTACTATCGCGATTCGATGCGCTACGGGGAACAGCTCCAAGCACGGGGGATTCACTTTGCAGATGTCGGAGTTTCAGGCGGAGTCTGGGGGCTGGAGAACGGCTACGGGCTGATGGTTGGTGGGTCGCCTGAGGTGGTCGCGCGGCTGGAGCCTATCTTACGCGATCTGGCACCTGCTCCCGACAGCGGATGGGTGCATGTGGGACCCGTCAGTGCGGGGCACTATGCCAAGATGATCCACAACGGCATTGAGTATGGCATCATGCAAGCGTATGCGGAGGGGTTCGAGTTGCTAAGGCGCAAAGCGGAGTTCGGCATCGATCTGGCTCGAGTGGCAGAGGCGTGGTGTCATGGGACGGTCATTCGCAGTTGGCTGTTGGAGCTGATTGCGGGCTTCCTTAAAGAGGATTCGCAGATGGCGGAGGTGGCACCGTTCGTCGCCGACTCAGGTGAGGGGCGTTGGACCGCGCAGGAGGCTATCGAACTCGGTTGTCCTGCGCCCGTGATCACGCATGCCCTACACGAGCGGTTCCGCAGTCAGGACTCGGAAGGCTTCCAGTATCGTTTTTTGGCGCAGTTGCGCAAGGCATTCGGTGGGCACGCCATTAAAAAGCAGTCTGAATAGCCGCAGTTAGAGGATGAACGGAGATGAGGGCGTTGAAGGCTTGCGGGCGAGCGTTCGTAGGGGCTTTAGCTGGAGCGGTTCTGGTGGTAGGGATGTGGGCACAGACCGCACGCCCCGAGAAGATCGAGAAGCGGATAGCACCCAATGTGGTGCTGTTTCAGGAGATCTGGAAAGACTCACCGCTCACGGTGCAAGGCTTGCGCATTACGCCGTCGCGTTCGGTACGCTTGCAAGCGATACTGGGCGAGGATGTGGTTATGGGCAGCTCGCCGTTACGAGGGCGTGAGTTGACCAGCAGGGCGGTATGGCGACACCGTGCGCTGGCAGGTATCAACGCCGACTTTTTTCCCTATACGGGCGATCCACTGGGGCTTTGCATTGTGGGAGGAGAATTGGTCAGTGAGCCGTTCCCGAACCGTCCCGCTGTAGGATGGACGCCGAGTGGGCGAATCGTAATGGGCACGCTGATACTGGATGCCGACATCACCCTACCCAACGGAACCCAAGTGCCTTTGCTGGGGCTGAACCGCCCCGCCAAAGCGAGCGACGATGTGGTGCTCAACACCGCCTTCTTTGGGGCAACCGCTCAAGCAGAGGCGCAAGGCGTCGCCGTGGTGCTGGAGGCGCTCACGCGCCCCATCCGTGCTGGCACCACCGTCACGGCAGTTGTACGCGAGGTACGCAACGCAAATAGCGCCCCCATCCCGTTTTCAGGGGGGGTACTGATGGCGACAGGTATTTATGCGGGCACTCTGAGCGTGCTCCAGCCAGGGAATATGCTCCGATTGCGAATTGACCTGCGTGGGGAGCAAGCCGATCTGTGGCGTGAGGTACAGGAAGCGGTGGCGGGCGGACCATGGTTATTGCGCGACGGGCAAGTAGTACCTGCCGAGCAGATGGAGCAGGCAGGGTTCAATCGTGCAAACTTCATTGAGCGTCGCCACCCTCGCACGGCGGTTGGGCGTACTGCTCAGGGTGAGGTGATTTGGCTAACCATCGACGGACGCCAGCCTCACAGTCAGGGCGCTACCCTACCCGAGCTGGCAGAACTTATGCGACGGTACGGGGCTGTAGAGGCAATCAATCTGGATGGAGGAGGTTCCACCACGCTGGTGGTGCGCAACCTGATTGTGAACAGCCCCTCCGACGGCGCGGAACGCCCCGTGGCGAACGCATGGCTCCTGTTCGACAACAGCCTGTGTCCCTTACCCACCTCTCAAGAGCACGCCATCGAGCCTTCGCACGCCACCCTCAAAATCGGCGAACAGATACGCTTCCGAATCTATCGCAACAAGGAGCCTATCTCCACCTGGGAGGTCGTATGGGGCACGCCGATGGGGTTGGGCTTTATAGACCAGTGGGGACGGTTCACTGCCTTGCGCGCTGGACAGGGCGTCGTCGGGGCTTATGTGGACGGACAGTGGCTCTATGCGCGGGTGACGGTTCAAGATACAGTCCCCCCGACAGCGACGGAGAACGGCAATGAAAATAGAGGCGCGGGTGGGAATCGAACCCACGAATAGAGGCTTTGCAGGCCTCCCCCTTGGCCACTTGGGTACCGCGCCTCGAGGAACATCCCAATTATACCCTACTCTCCCCAAAATTCAAGAGGGAGCGAAGTCAACTGCCCCACGGCTAAAGCCGTGGGCTTGCCCTCGCCCGGCAAGCCGGACAGGGCTTCGG
>PSLB01000002.1:0-21738 GCA_040289385.1 Armatimonadota bacterium | reverse complement strand
GTCCAAGAGGTGGGAAGCCGTTGCGGAGAACATAGAAAACTGTTTTCGACACCTGCCCAGGCGGGGGCGCCGGTCTGACGCAGTTGCCTGCTGCTGGCTTCCCGCTTGGACCGCCGACCCTAAAGCCGGTCTTCCATCCCGTCCGCAGGCGTTTCGCGTCTCCGGTCCACTCCCGGGGACGGCAGCCACAAGGGCCACGCGGATAGATTATAGCAACCACCGTTATCTATAGGACGTCCAGCAGTTGCGACCCCCCAGTTTGCTTGAATCCGCAAGCAGGAGAACCCTATCGTATGGTAAACTAAAGAGCCAACATGTCTCGAGCGGAGTTAGAAGCCTACATCATAGAGATAGAGCGGCTACGGCGTTGGATTGCGGAGCTGGAACACGCTCAAGAGGTTCACGAGTGGGGCGCGCAGCTGTTCACCGAGAGCACCTTACCCCAACTTCTGCTCGAGGTGGAGACTGGCGTCATCCTTGCTGCGAACCCCGCTGCAGAGCGGTTCTATGGCTATACTCCCCACCAACTGGTGGGGATGCGCTGCTCGGAATTGAGCGTAGAAACACACTGTTGGAACCCGGAGCTGGTTGAACGCGTTCGAAAAACCCACTACGGTACCGAGCCTGCGCGCCATCGTTCCGCCTCAGGCAAGGTACGCGAGCTGGAGGCACATTATAACCTGATTAACTTTCGTGGGCGTGAAGTGATTCCTGTGGAGCTGGCGTTGGAGCATACCTCCGACGAGACCTTGCGCCGTTATTTGGAGGGAATCCAGAAGGCGGGACAGCGCGCCAGCAGGTTGACCCGTCAGATTTTGGCGTATGCCCGCAAACAAATCAGCCAGCCAGTCAAGGTGGTTTTTGCGACATGGCTGGAAGAGGTGCGCGACCTTCTACAAGGGCTCCTGCCCGAATCGGTGTGCTTGCAGGTGCAGATAGAACCCAATCTGCCACCCCTTTACGCAGACCCAGACCAGCTCACGCAGATTGCCTTGAACCTTGCGGTGAACGCTCGCGATGCGATGCCTCAAGGGGGCGTGCTGACAATTCGTCTCTACTGCACCCAACTCCCAGAGACGCCTCATGGGGCAGTAGTGCTGGAGGTTGCCGATACGGGTACGGGTATCGCTCCTGAAGTGCTTCCCCACATCACAAGACAGATCGTGGTACAATATTGCGGCTATGGAGACGAGGGCGCGGGGCGGAACGAAGCCCGACGTTCAGGTTCGAGCCCTTCTACGCGACGAAACCAGGGGGGCAAGGAACGGGCATGGGGCTATCGGCGGTACACGGTATCGTCCAACAGATGGACGGGCGTATCGAGGTAGACACGCAGGTCGGCAAAGGCACCACCTTTCGCGTGATCCTTCCGATACAAACTTAGGAGGCAAATAACAGAATGTGGAAGACCGTCCTGATTGTCGGAATAGGAGGCTTTTTAGGTGCAAACCTGCGCTACTGGCTCGGCGGTTGGCTGGCAGGACGCATCGGGGTTCTTTTCCCTATCGAGACGATGTTGATTAACCTGATGGGGTCGTTCGGGCTGGGGTTTTTCATGGTGCTAGCTTTGCATTTTGCCTGGTCGCCTGAATGGCGTCAGCTGATCGCGATTGGCTTTCTGGGATCTTTTACCACCTACTCGACCTATGAATACGAGAGTTTTCGTCTGATTCAGGAGGGGCTTTGGGACAAAGCGTGCTGGAATCTGTTCGGGAGCCTGATTTTAGGGTTGTTGGCGGTGATGCTGGGTGTGTGGACGGCACGCGGGCTCATAGGAGGCACTGAGCCATGAAGATCACAGGTTCTGCACGAATGGTACGGATTTATGTGGGCGAATCGGACAAGTGGCACGGACAACCGCTTTATATGGCGATTCTTCTTAAAGCACGGGAGATGGGCTTGGCAGGTGCAACTGTTTTACGGGGGCTTGCAGGCTACGGCGCCCATAGCCGAATCCATACCGCCAATATCCTGCGCCTCTCGGAAGATTTGCCAATGGTCATCGAAATCGTCGACAGCGCGGAGAAGATAAAAAGCTTCCTGCCCGTTTTGGACGAAATGGTGCAAGAGGGACTGATTGTACTCTGTGATGTGGAGGTGGTCAAATATAGCGTCGAGTCGCGCTAACGGTCTCACCGACTCCAGATTTTGCCACCGTTGTCCACAATAATTCGCAGGTGTCTTGTATTTGGACGAAAGCCCACCCATAAGGTTGTGCATGTGCGCACATCGTAAGGGTGGGCTTCGAACTATTTTGGGGGTCTGATGATGCAACGCAAAGCCTTTACGTTGATCGAGCTATTGGTTGTGATCGCGGTGATGATGGCCCTCATGGCGCTGCTGTTGCCGACGTTTGTGGAGGCGCGCCATCAATCTCGTGGCACGGTCTGCCTTTCGCATTTGCGCCAGCTCGCCGCCGCTCAGCTTCTGTACGCGGATGACTACGCAGAACAGTTCCCTCTGGCGTTCTATCGAGTTGAGGGTACCGGCTGTTTGCGTACGGTATATGGGATGTTGAAACCTTATCTCAAAAACGAGGCGATTCTGGTGTGTCCTGCTAATCCCCAACCGACCGATCTAACGGCGGTTCGGTCTGCGCCTCCGATCGTGACGCCTCTTTGTGGGGATGAGCCGCATTTGGTGTCGCTGATGCCTAACTGGTGTTTGCTGGTCAATACCTTCACCTATCCTAATGTGGGGTCGGTCTCGCTGGCGGACATTCCGTTCCCTGCGGAGACCGGTGCGTGGTTCGATGGGGATCTGCTCTCGGCGGATGGGACACGATTCGAACCGTATAGCCTGATTGCACCCGTGCATGGTCACCTGAGCCGAGTACCAGCACAGGTGTTTGCGGGCCATGAGGGCCGCTATCACGGACGTGTGCATGCGAGCTTTGTGGATGGCCATGCGAAAAGCTATCCCGCGCGCCTTTTGCCAGACGCCCGGCGAGTCGGCGGCCTGTTCCAGATGGTGGCGCGGATGACAACGATAGATGGGCGCATGCCGCCCTATTGGGTGATTCAGGGGCATCGGGTCTACGCAGGACGCTATTCTTTCTATGGTTGGCCTAGCCGAGTAAGCCCAAACGACCCGACACGAATGTTCTTGCGCTGTTATGCTCGTTCCAACTACTGCGACGAATGGCGATGAGTCTTACTCATAGCGCAACGCCACGATAGGGTCCAAATTCGCGGCGCGCCATGCCGGGTACAACCCAAAAACAATCCCGATCGATGCCGAGAACAGGAACGCGCCCATCGCAGCCCAAAGCGGGAAGTAGAAGTTGAGCCCATTCTCGCCGAAGGCTTGGGATTGGCGCGTCAACCACTCGATGCCTTCGCCAGCGCCCCAGCCCAGCCCCATACCGATCAAGCCCCCAATAGTCGCCAGCGTTGCCGACTCAATCAAAAACTGCACCAGAATATGCCATTTGTGTGCGCCGACCGCTTTGCGCAAGCCAATCTCACGCGTGCGCTCGGTCACCGAGACCAACATGATGTTCATAATCCCGATTCCGCCGACCAGCAGAGCCAGCCCAGCAATCCCTCCCAGCAAGACCCCGAACATCGAGATCACACGCGAGATGGCGCCCAAGATGCTTTCGAGCGTATCGACGCGGAAGTCGGGCTGGTTTTGGTGCAGGCGCATTAGCGTTTGCCAGATGGCGTCGAGGGCTTGCGGAGTCTGCTCGCGGGTGTGGGGCATCGCCAGAATGACGCTCAGCTTCTCATCGCCTGCCCAACGCTTGAGCGCGGCGTTCAGCGGGATATAGACCCGTTCATCTTGGCTCTCGCCGAAGGTGCGCCCGCGCTTCTCCAGAACGCCCACCACGCGTACCTGCGTCCCATCGACCAAAATGTCCTTGCCGATCGGGTCTGCTTTACCAAACAGTTTTTGGGCAGTCTCGTAACCCAGCAGAGCGAGCTTCTCACCGGTCTGCAGTTCGACGGGTTCGAAGAAGCGTCCGGCAGCCACATTCAAAGCGCGTGCGGTCAGATACCCCTCTGCGACCCCTTTGACAGCAACCGAGAGCTTTTGTGCTTGATAGATCACCTCTTTCTCCCCCAGATCGCGCTCGGCAGTCACCACACGCAGTTCGGGCAGGGCGCGGAGCGCGTCGAAGTCGGTCATCGTCAGCCCCTCTACGGTGCCGCCGCGCTCGCCACGGCGGATGCGCTCAGAGGGGTCATAAGCGACGATAATCAGGTCGGAGCCCAGCTTCTCGAACTCTTGCACGACACTGGCGCGTGCCCCTTCTATCATCGCCACCATGACCACCACCGCCATCACGCCGAAGATGACGCCCAGCATGGTCAACAACGAGCGGAGCTTGTGCGCACGCAAGGTGTCCAACGCCACACGAAACGATTCCCAGATTCCCATATGGCTGTCCCCCACGACAGGATACCTGTTGGAACCCCTTTTGAGGGGTAAAATTATCCTTGATGATACCCGAAAAACTGCGCGCGCGCATCGAAGAGATCCTTGCCAAACTGCCGGAAATCGAAGCTCAGTTGGCGGACCCAGCAGTATTGGCTAACCCCTCCGCCCTCCAGCGGCTCGGCAAACAACATACCGAGCTGAGCGAGCTGAAAGCACTCTACACACGCTATCGCCAAGCGGAACAGACACTTAAAGAGGCTGAAGAGATTTTACAACAAAGTGACGACCCCGACCTCAACGAACTGGCGCGCGAAGAACACGAAAATGCCCTCAAGCAGTTGGATCAGTACGGGCGCATGTTGACGGTCAAACTTCTGCCACGCGACCCCAACGACGATAAGAATGTCATCATCGAGATCCGTCCTGCGGCGGGGGGCGAGGAAGCTTCGCTCTTCGCGGGCGACCTGTTCCGCATCTATACGCGCTTCGCAGAACGTAAAGGCTGGAAATATGAGGTGCTGGACGCCGAACCAAGCGACTTGGGGGGCTACAAATATGTCGTGTTCAGCATTCAGGGCGATGGAGCTTACAGCCAACTCAAGCACGAGTCGGGCGTACACCGTGTGCAGAGGGTTCCTGTCACGGAGAGCGGCGGACGCGTCCATACCTCTACTGCTACCGTAGCCGTACTGCCCGAAGCCGAAGAGGTGGACATCCAGATTAATCCCCAAGACCTGATTATCGAAACCTTCCGCTCCTCAGGACCTGGGGGGCAACACATGCAGAAGAACGAGACTGCCGTGCGCATTATTCACAAGCCGACAGGTCTGACCGTGTCGTGTCAAGACGAGCGTTCGCAGATGCAGAATCGCGAGCGGGCGATGCGGATCCTGCGCACGCGCCTCTACGAGATTGAACAGGAGCGCCAGCGCCAAGAACGCGACCTCCAACGGCGCACCCAAATCGGCACAGGGGAGCGCAGTGAGAAAATCCGAACCTACAACTTTCCCGACCGCCGCGTCACAGACCACCGCGTGGGATTAACCCTGCACAATCTGGAGGGCATTCTGGATGGCGACATCCAGCCTTTTATTGATGCCCTCCTTGCGGAAGAGCAAGCCAAAAAACTGGAGGCGTTGAAACTCTGAGCCGTTGAGGAAGCTGCTCAGCCCGACTTCTTTTTGGAACCATTGCGCCCACGCTTGCGTGGGGCGGTGGACTGCCGAGCCAATTTCGCCCCTTGCTTGGAGAGAACATCGGCTATGGAGTTCCCTGTGCGTAGGGTATGGTAGGCTTCTATGTGGGGGATCTTCTGGGCTAAAGCGCGTGCTTGTGTCATCAGCTGCGCCAGATGGGGCTGGCGCACACGATACTCGCCACGCCACTGGCGTACTAACAGCTCACTGTCCGCATACCAAGTCAGATGCTCTACGCCATGCTGGACTGCCAACTCCAGCCCCCGAATAAAAGCACGATATTCCGCCTCATTATTGGTAGCGTAGCCGATAGGTTCGGCAAGCTTTATGGCGTTATCGCCTGTCTCGTCGACCAGCACGACCCCGATGCCTGCAGGTCCTGGATTGCCCAAGGAGGCGCCGTCGGTGTATAAAACTGCTCGCTTCATCTACCTATAGGATACCCATAAAACCCATAAAACCCATAAAAAAGCGGGGAACGCTACCCGATAATCGGGTATGGCATGCAAAGGCTTGGTGTCCTACTCGGTCTCTGTGTGACAATAGGTATTGGGACCGCACAGCAAAGCGATATCGTTTGGCGTCAGCCCTTGCTTTCGGGGAGGGCGCTCGCTCTGGCGCCCAACGGACAGTGGCTGGCAGTCACCGCAGAGGGCGGTCAGATTGCCGTGTACCGTGTGTCGGATCGTCAGCTGGTGAGGGTTTTGCGTGGGCATCTCGGTGAAACGCAGGCACTCGCCTTCTCCCCCGATAGCCAGAAGCTGGCGTCGACAGACGATAGTGGTCAGCTCTACTTGTGGAACCTCAATTCAGGCTCTCGGCTATGGAGCATCAGCGCCCATGCAGGGAGTGGGCTTGCGGTCGCCTATGCTCCAAATGGAAACGCCATTGCAACGGGGGGCACGGACAATAAAGTTGCGCTTTGGAATCCAACCAATGGAGCACCTATTGGCGTTTTGTCAGGACACAGCACCGGCGTTTCAGCAGTCGCCTTCTCGACAGACGGCACTCTCTTAGCCAGCGGGGACTGGGCGGGCAACCTGCGCATTTGGAATCTTGCCGATGGTTCTTTGATACATTCCGAGCCGAACGGGCATCTGGATGCCATCAACGCCCTTGCTTGGTCGCCTAACGGGCAGTGGCTGGCAACAGGAAGTAGCCATCGCGATATTCGGCTTTGGAGCGTGGGCACTTGGTGGCTGGAGCGTACCCTGAATGGTCACGACGATGCCATCTATGGGGTAGTGTTCTCGGCAGATGGTTCTGCCTTGTTCTCTGCCAGCGCAGACTATACCGTGCGCCAATGGAACCCTAACGATGGGAGTGCAGTACGAACCTTTAGCGGGCATACGGGCGAGGTACGCGGGCTGGTAGTGGTTAGCTCGGCGCAAATCGTCTCCTGCGGCACCGACCGAACCGTCCGATTCTGGGAGGTGGCTACAGGCAATACGAGCGCAGTGATTGGTGGGCATGCAGGCGTACCGCGTACGGTTGCCTTCGTCAGTGGGGGATATGCGCTCTCAGGAGATGACCGAGGAGTCTTACGCCTTTGGGGGGTTTCGAACGGTGCGCCGGGTCCGAACCTCAGCCCACACCCCCAACCAATTTTGGCGATAGCTGCCACGCCCGATGGCACGCGGATAGCAATCGGCGACCCGACGGGCACCGTCACAGTGCGTGTGATGCCGAGCGGAGCCACGCTCACTCAGTGGACTGCACACAACGAGGAGATACTGGCACTTGCCTTCTCACCCGATGGGCAACAGTTGGCAACCGCCAGCTTCGATGGAACGGTCAAGCTGTGGCAGATGCCCGCTGGCACACTGGTGCGCACTTTTGGAGGGCATACAGGCACGGCGAATGCGGTTGCCTTCTCGCCCGATGGCACTCAGCTGGCAACAGGCGATGCCAGCGGTACGATCCGACTTTGGAGCCCCGATGGCACGCTTCAGGCGACTATTCCTGCTCACACCGAACCAATTACAGGGCTTTCCTATCGCCCTACGGGAAGTCATCTGGCATCCAGCAGTACCGATGGAACGGTGCGCATCTGGGATCTGGCAACATCTTCCGAAGTGCGAACCCTTATGGGGAACGGTTCTGCGATGCTCGCAGTTGGATACACCCCCAACGGCGAGCAAATAGTCGCCAGCGAGCAGAGCGGGATCGTTCGCGTATGGAGTGCGGATACGGGGGATCTGGCACGCCAGGTCAACGTTCATTCAGGAGAGGCACGCGCCCTAATCATCTCACCCAATGGCACTTATACCTTCTCCGCGGGCACCGATGGGCTGGTTATGATCTATACTGCAGGTCCGCCCAACCAACCGCCCTTCGTTCCCACCCTTATCAGTCCTTCAGAAGGGCAAGCCGTCTCGCGGACTCCCACCTTCGAAGTGCAGGTCAGTGACCCCGACGGCGATCAGGTGCGTGCTATCCTTGAAATTGTCGATGCCCAGAACCGAAGCCGAACTTTGCAGACCAATTGGATCAGCGGGGGGCTGGTATCGGTCAGTGTCCCTGCTAATCAACCTCTGCTTCCTGGAACCTATCGCTGGCGCGCGAGGGCGGAGGATGCACGCGGAGCTACCAGTGCCGAGAGCCAGTGGCGCAACTTCACGGTGACTAACAGCCCCCCTGCAAAGCCCGTGATTTTAGAGCCTGCAGACAACGCCCAACTGAGCGCCACCCCCACCTTCCGCTTGCGTCTGAGCGACCCAGACGGGGATCGGGTGCGTGCTCGTATCGAGGTGCTGCAGGGCACGAACACTGTCCGCACCTTCGAGACCGAGCTGGTGAGCGATGGTCAAGAGGTGGCGTTCCAAGTGCCCGAAAGCGACGCAATAGAGCCTGGCACTTACCAGTGGCGTGTGCGTGCCGAAGACGAGCACGGCGCCCAAAGCGACTGGACAAGCAATCGCACCTTCACTGTTCCTTCGCAGAACCGTCCTCCTGACCTGCCCCTGCGTTTGAGCCCCTCTAACGGCGCAACGGTGGGGGCGATCCCCACCTTCCGCTTGCGTCTGAGCGACCCCGACACCCAGCCTGTGCGCGCAGAGATTGAGATTGTCACTGGTCAGGGTGTAACGCGCACCTATCAGACGGATGAGGTGGCTTCAGGAGAGGCAGTGGCGTTCACCGTGCCATCCAACGCGCCGCTAAGTGCCGGAGTTTACCAGTGGCGGGCACGCACGCGCGACAGCGTGGGCGCATGGAGCGCATGGACAGACTACTGGCGGTTCGAGGTGGTGTTAGACAACCAACCTCCTGAGGTGCCCGTGCTGGTGGAGCCTGCGGAGGGTGTCCTCCTCAGCACGCCTACTCCCACCTTCCGCTTGCGCCTGAGCGACCCCGACAACGAGCCGGTCTCCGCGATCATTCGGATTACGCGTTCGGATAATGTTTCGGTGGAGTTGCGCACCAGCACGGTAGCCAGTGGGCAGACGGTCAGCCTCACCGTTTCCGAGCCGCTGGGTTCAGGGGAGTATCAGTGGAAGGCGCGCGCGGTGGATGCGCGCGGTGCCCAGAGCGACTGGAGCCCACCAAGAACCTTTACCCTCAATCGCTCTCCGAGTGTGCCCACCCTCCTCAGTCCCGCACCGAACACCTTCACTTCGCGCACGCCCATCTTGCGCTTGCGCGCCGAAGACCCAGAGAATGAGCCTATCCGATACGAGATCGAACTCACCGATGGCACGCGCACTTGGCGCCATACCACCGATGAGATTCCCAGTGGCACGATCTTACCCTTCCCTATTCCAGAAGAGGATCCTCTCAGCGCAGGGCAGATTACTTGGCGCGCCCGCGCTCAGGATCCACACAATAACGCAAGTGAATGGAGCAACCCGCAAACCTTCCACACGATGGACGAAATTCCAGCAAAGCTGATAGGCATCACCGACTTCGCCTTAAACCTGAACCTCCAGAATCCGAACCCCTCGAATCTCGGTCTGGTCTCAGCGACGATTGTGCGCTGGAATGCACTCAGCGGCAACTACGAACCCGTTACAACCCTGCGTATCGGCGAGGGCTACTTCGTGCGTGTGCCCTCTGCAACGCGCCTCGGCCTAATAGGCGAACCGATCAACGACCCTGTCAGCCTCGAACTGCAACCTGGTTGGAACCTGATTGCCAACCCCTACTTGCTCCCGTTGGTTTGGAGTCTGGACGGGATCCAGGTCCGTCGGAACGGCACCACCCTTTCGTTGCGCGACGCGCATCAGCAAGGCTGGCTGGAGGATTACCTTTGGACCTGGCGTCAGGACCCGAACGATCCTCTGCGCGGGCAGTACCAGTTTGTATATGATGCAGGCGTTTTACCGGGAGTATCAGGAACGCTGGAACCGTGGCAAGCCTATTGGATCCTGGCACGCGAGGCATGTACGCTGGTCTTCACTCCCCCCTCGCGCACGCGTGCCACCCCACCACGCCCTAATGGATGGACCCTACGAGTGCAAGTGGTGGGTGCTGGCGGACAGTCGGAGGCGGTGCTGGGTATGGGGCGTGCCCTGCTTGCCAGTCAGCCTCCGAATGCACCCGAACAGGAGCACGCGCCAAGCGTTAGGTTCCGTCGCGCTGAAGGAGTCTTCACAGCAGACATGCGCGACATGACCTCGCGTGCGTTGCCGTGGAACTTGGAGGTGCGCGTGCCTCCTGCCACAAGCGCGCAGAGCGTAGCGATGGTGATATGGGGAACCGCGCAACTCCCCCACGGCGTCCAGCTCGCGTTGGTCGACGAACAGACAGGTAAGCGGGTGCCTTTGCGCGGGCGTGCCCATTATCTGTTCACAGCTCTTGCGGAAGGGGGCGTGTACCGATTCCGCATCGAGCCAATCAGCATTCGCACTCTCCTGCGCGTGCTGAACCCCAGTGTCCAAGGTGGGCGCGGGCACGGAAACCAGTACCAAATCCAGTTTACCCTTACAGGCTCCGCCAGCGTGCAGGTGCAGATCCGTTCTGCAGGGCAGGTGGTACGCGCTCTGGAGAGCTCAGTAAATCGCTCTGCAGGTTTGCACCAAATAATTTGGGACGGACGCGATTCCGCAGGGCGGATGCTACCGCCGGGGCAGTATCTGGTCGAAATCGTTGCGATCGGCGAGGAGGGGCAGGTGGCACGCGCCGTTCTCCCGCTGGTGAATACCCGATAAACCGAAGGAGATTCCCTATGCGAGCACTACTCATCGGATTAGGCATACTGGCTGTGTTGTTCACCCTTGCATGTGGCGGTGGGGGTGGAGGTTCCACTCAAACCGACACCCAGCCCCCCACCATCGGCAGCTTGAGCATCTCGCCCAGTCTGTTGACCGTTGGAGACACCGCCCAAATCACTGCCTCTGTCGCGGATGCCGGCTCGGGCGTGCAGGCTGTCTCCGCTGTTCTGACCTATCCCGACAACACGCAAGCAAGCGTCAGCCTCATGTTTGCGGGCACTACTTACCAAGCCCAGTTCTCTGCGAACTGGAACGGCGTTTCGGGCGACCTACAGGTCGAGTTGCGCGCCGTGGATCGGGCGGGCAATCTTGCTACCCGAACCACAACGGTTCGACTGGCAGGCAATCCGCCCAGCCCACCGTTCTGAAACCTGCAACCACCGTCTCGCCCGCCGACGAAGAGCAACCTGCTCCATCTCTCACCACGCCAACCGAGCATCCGAGTGTGGGGTTGCGCCGTACGGATTGAGGTGCGCCGCGCTACCGCCTGCTGACGGTTTCTATTCGTATCGGAGCGCCTCGATAGGTTGCAGTTGAGACGCCCGCCATGCAGGGTACAGTCCGAAGAAGATGCCGATAAACATCGCAAAGCCGAACGCCAACAAAACACCCTCGATAGGAATCAGCACCTTCCAATTTGCCTGCGATGCCAGTGTATGCGCAGCGTAGTAGCCAAGCGCAATCCAGATAAGCCCACCCAACACGCTCACCGCCACCGACTCAATCAGGAACTGCATCAGGATGTTGAGGCGTGTGGCACCGATAGCTTTGCGTAGACCGATTTCGCGCGTGCGCTCCGTCACCGAGACCAGCATGATGTTCATAATACCGATCCCGCCCACGATGAGCGAAACCAGCGCCACGCCCGCCAGTAGGAGCGTAAACACCTGTGCAGTCTGCTCGACCGTCTCCACGAACTCGCCTTGATTGAACACGCGGAAGTCAGGATCGCCCCACGGCGGAATGTTATGCGTGCGCATGAGGGTCTCTTCGATGCAAGTCTGCGCCTCGAACATCTGATCGGAGCGTCGCGCCTGCACATTCAGGACGTCCAGATGGTCTTGGCGTGCTAAGCGCCGCATGCATGTGGAGAGGGGGATATAGATTCGGTCATCGAAGCTTCGGAACCCCGTGTCGCCTTTGTAGGTTAACCGTCCAACAACTTCGTAGGTCTGTCCCCCGATTTGGATGGTCTTGCCGATGCATGCGCCGCCTTGGAACAACTCTTGCCATACGGTGTGCCCCATCACAGCCACTCGTGCCAACGACCGAACATCTTGCTTGGTAAGGAAGCGTCCCTCCTCCACTACAAGGTTGCGTATCTGTTCGAGCTCCGGTGTCACGCCCGAGATGCTGGTGCGCATGTTGCGGTTGAGATATTTGACCTGTTGCGTGGTCCACACTTCGGGCGAGACGCGCAGCACATATTCCGCGCAGCTTTTGAGCAGTGCGTCGCCGTCGCTAATCTTGAGGCTCTGCACGCTTCCGAATCCAATAAAGGCGCCCCCGCGACGCGCTGGACCCGGACGCACCGTCAGCACATTCGCACCAAGCCGTTGAATCTGATCCAGCGTCGCCTGACGAGCGCCTTGTGCAATCCCAATCATGGCGATCACCGCAGCGACGCCGATAATCACACCAAGCATCGTTAGCCCCGTGCGCATCTTATTCGCACGCAGGCTGTCCAGCGCAGTCAGAAAGCTCTCTATCAGGCTCATCGGTTGTTCAGTTAGACGCCTGAAAGGGGCTAAGGCTCTGCCTGCAGGAGGGTTCGGCGTTGTGTCGAAAAAGGGGATTATGCGACCGCAAGTGAGCAATCCGTACCATCCATTTCAGATGGGGATTCAAAGCTATTCGCTTCGGAGCTTTGGCTTCGAGGAGGCGCTTAAGCGCACGCGTCAGTTGGGTCTGGAATGGGTCGAGGCGTTTCCGATGCACTTGCCTTACTTCGCCCCGCGAGAACAGTGGGAGGCGATGAAGGCGATGGTGTCGCGCACTCAAACCCAAATTGTCGCCTACGGCGTGGTCGGGTTCGGGAGCGACGAGAAGACCGCCCGCTCTGTTTTCGAGTTCGCCAAAGCGATGGGCATCCGCGTGATTACGGCAGACCCCGAGCCTGAAAGCTTTCGCTATCTGGGGCGCCTTTGCGAGGAGTTCCGTATCCCCATCGCCATCCATAACCACGGTCCCAATACCCGCTACGACACCATTCGCATGGTGGAATCGGCTATGCAGGGGCAACCCGACTGGATCGGCGCATGTATCGACACGGGACACTATCTCCGCTCTGGGGAGGACCCTGTGGAGGCGGTTCGGCGGTTCCGCAACCGGGTCTACGCTGTGCATCTCAAAGATGTTAAAGCGCGTACCCAGTTCACACTGCTGGGCCAAGGCGACTTAGACACTGTCGGGTTCCTGCGGGCGCTCAAGCAGGTGGGTTTCAAGCACTGCCTTGCACTGGAGTACGAGGAGAACCCCAAGGATCCTATTCCGGACATTCAAGCCTGCCTGGAGTTCGTAAGAAGCACGCTCCGCAAGGTTTAGAAAAGTGGGGGAGCGCGAGGGGGCTGTAATCCCCCTCAATTAATGGAGGGGATACACGGACCCCCTCGCTACAGCATTGACAACCGTTTTGCGGCCGTGTGGCGCGGCCTGTGGTCGTGTCATTCCGTCTGGGGTGGAACGGCGTCGCCGAACCGGAGCGCATGGATAAAGCCCTGCGTGCATCCGGAATAAGGATGCTCCTCAATTGATGGAGGGGAGGACGTCACGAAGCTCCGAACCGAACCTATTTGGACATAAGACTTACTCCAAAGGGGCACTTTCGCGCACGATGACACCGTCGCGCCGATTAAGAAAGTGCACGGTGCGCACTCCGTTTTGGAGAAGGTAGGCGCGCGCTTGCTCCAGCCCAAAACCGACTTGGCGGGTGCTGTGGCTGTCATCACCGATACAGAACAGGATGCCCATCCGCGCACCTAACTGGACAACCCACTGGTCGGGATAGGGCGTGCGCAACCCCTTACGCCAGCCTGCAGTATTGATCTCAACGAAACTCCCCACCTCACGGATGACACTAAGGGTCTCCTCGGCAGCTTGCTGGACCGCGGGGGTCGCTACCTCCGTTTCCCTACCGATTCGGTGCGCTGCCAGACGAATCAGGTCTAAATGGGCAACGACTTCAGGGCGCACCTGCTGGACCATCTCTGCCACCTTACGGTAGTAGGCGATGGCTGTCTCTGCCATACCGCCGTAGCCTTCCACCACTTGCCGAAAGGCGGGGAGCGATTCGCTACTCATATCTACTCCGTCAAGGTGATGCACCGAGCCGACGCAGTAATCGAAGCCGTACTGCTGGCGGTAGTGAGCCACCCACTGGGCGTAGCTTGCGGGCGGTACGACTTCGGTCTCGAAACCGCACAGCACGGTCAATCGCCCTTCGTACTCCTGAGCTAAGGTTCGGATTGTGCGGGCATAGGCGTCGAACCGTTCCTTGAGGGTTTCGACGCTCCAACCTTTCTCGATTTCACCTGCGTAGAGGTATTCGGGCTTGAGTCGTGGCATATGTTCGGTGACACCGAAGACGCCATAGCCCGCTTGAACGGCAGCGTCTAACATCGCTCGGAGCGGGCTTTCGGCATGTTCACAGAATTCCTGACTGTGTCCTCCGTGTAATGAGATTTTCCAGTGCATCGCTTCGCTTCCTTGAGTAGGGGATTACGGTCTGCGGATTCGAACTAAGAGGCGCAATTCCTGCCTCTGCGGCCTGTCTTGGCCGGCAAGCTCTGGCAGGAATTGTCGGCTCTGAGCAGAATCATGGGGTGAGTTATGGCTCACTGGCGCATTCGGCGTGCCCAAGCGGTTCGGGGGCGTTGGAGCCCTCCAGGCGATAAGTCGATCACGCATCGGGCGGTGATCTTGGGCTTATTGGCAGAGGGGCGCACCCAAATTCGCAACTTTTTAGAGGCAGACGACTGTCTGCGTACCGTTGCAATTGCGCGTCAGCTGGGCGCCCGGATTGAACGCATGGAGGAGGGGGTCTGGATGGTCGAGGGGGTCGGTGGTGCGCTTCAGGAGCCGTCTGAGGTGTTGGATGCTGGCAATTCCGGAACCACGGCGCGCCTGATGGCAGGAGTGCTGGCATCGGCGCCTATCTTCTCGGTGCTGACTGGCGACGAGTCGCTTCGTCGGCGTCCCATGCGCCGAATCGTGGAGCCGCTCCAGCGGATGGGCGCCTCCATCGATGGGAGACAGAACAGCTCGCGTTTGCCGTTAGCCCTGCGCGGGGGCGACCTGAGAGCCCTTACTTACCATACCCCTGTTGCCAGCGCTCAGGTTAAATCGTGCATTCTGTTGGCAGGCCTGCGCGCTCTGGGCACGACGGAGGTTATCGAGCCAACACTCTCTCGCGACCATACGGAACGGATGCTTTCTGCATTCGGAGTCACGGTGGAGACCGCCATCAGCAACCCTCACGGAGTTTATCGGGTGCGCATGCGTGGGGGGCAGGAGTTGGAGGGGGTCGACATGACTGTACCGGGCGATTTTTCGTCGGCGGCGTTTTGGATTGCGGGCGCGCTCCTTTTGCCCGGTTCCGATTTGATAGTCGAAAATGTCGGCGTGAACCCCACTCGTATCGGGATGCTGGAGGCTCTGGCACAGGCAGGCGTGCATCTCCACTGGGAGCAGGTGAGCGAATCGGCAGGCGAGCCGATAGCGACGCTACGCGTGCAGGCACAACCGCTTCAAGCGATGCAAATTGGGGGAAGCCTGGTGCCGCGTCTGGTGGACGAAGTGCCTATTCTTGCTGTGTTAGCCACTCAGGCAGTGGGCACGACCGAAATTCGCGAGGCGAGCGAACTGCGCGTGAAAGAGTCGGACCGACTGGCGACGATGACCGAAGAGTTGCGCAAAATGGGTGCCGAGATAGAATGTCTACCCGACGGCTTACGCATCCACGGTCCCACGAATCTGAGCGGAGCGATCGTCCATAGTCATGGCGATCACCGCGTGGCGATGGCGCTTGCCATAGCAGGGCTGATTGCAGAAGGCGAGACCGTCATCGAGCCGGTAGAGTGTGTACAGACCAGCTTCCCCGACTTTAAGCAGGTGATGGCGACGCTGGTTCACTGAGGTGTCCGTACGCGTTGAACAATCGCCCGAATCGCTTGCCCAACCCGCTCACGGGCAAGGTAGATAAAACCGTCGCGACTGATTGCTCCCCCGACATAGAGTCCCGGCACGGGCGTCTCATAGGTTTCCGGATCGTGGAGCGGTTTGCCCTGCTCATCCAAAGGCACGCCAAGCGGCGCAATCAGGCGCGTGTCCCCCTCCAGTCCAACAAGAGTCAGCACGAAGTCTACGGGTAAGGCGAGTTCACCCTGCGAGCCAGTGAGGTGAACACAGGTCGGATCGATGCGCTCGATTTGAGTTTGGAAGAGGGGTGTGAGGTGCTTCTCTTCGACACGGAGCTGGATCTCCCGCAGAATGAAGGGGCGAAACCTTGCCTGTTCCAAACTCTCAGTTTCGATAGCAAGCCAGACATGGGCGTCCGCATCGCTCAAGCGGATGGCGGCTTCTCCTGCGGAGTTGCCTGTGCCCACAATTAGCACGCGCTTGCGCCAGAAGCGAATGGGCTCGTCATAGCGCACCAGCACATGGGGCAGGTCGGCTCCGGGCACTTGAAGTCGGCGAGGCTGTCCCCACAGCCCTGTGGTGAGGAGCACCGTACGGGTCTGATAGGTTTGGGTGGGATGCCCATGCGGGAGACAAACTGTCTGCACCGCAAATCCCTCGCCTTCGATAGGCTCAATCCGATCCACACGCTCATAGGTCTGTATTGCAAGGTTCTCAGCGGAAGCGACCTTTCGGTAGTAGTTTAGTGCCATCTCGCGCGTAGGCTTCTCGTCGTGAGGTGTCGGGAACGGGTAGCCTCCTATTGCGAGTTCGTCGGCGGGCGAGAAGAAGCGCATCCCGATAGGGTATTCCACCAGTGACTGGCAGAGGGTTCCTTGCTCTAAAATAAGGTACCGCAGGTCGGCTTGACGCGCATAGATGCCTGCGCAAATCCCCACCGGGCCGGCCCCGACGATGATGAGATCGTACATCGCCTCTACAGGATACCCGAAGTCACCAGCTGGGTGTCCAGTAGTTCGGGAGCGTTCAGTGCCTCGCGTAGCGCTTGTACCGCATCTTCTGCCAAGAGGGCGCCGATTAGCTCCGTGCTGATCACGCGCGTGCCCATCGCTTCTGCTTGCTCCTTTACATAGCGTAAGACGCGCACAAGGCTCGTGCCCCTCTCCTCATGAGTGAGGGTGCGCGCCATGCGTGTAAGGTTCAGCGAGACCTGTACCTGGTGGCGCGAGGGAAGCCATAGCCCTAACGCCCGCACGCCGTACAGGTCGGGATTGTGTGTTCGCTCTTGGCGAATGCGCTGGGCAATCGCTTGGGCAATTGCGACATCGCATGTTTCCAAATTCACATTAAACGCGATGAGGGGGTCGCGCACGCCCATAACCGTTGCGCCTGCAGAAGGGTGGAGCTGAGGCGGTCCATAATCGGGTCGGCGAACCCCTTCCAGCCTACGCCCCACCCAGCCTTCGAACTGACCTTTGCGCAGGGTGGGGAGGTCGCGAATGCGCCCTGCTCCTGCAGAGTATTCGTACAGATACACAGGTACTTTCAGCTGTCTGGCAAACGCACGCGCCACGCGATGCGAAAACGCAACCGCCTCTTCCCTGGTTATTCCCGAAAGCGGGACGAACGGAACGACGTCAACGGCGCCCAGCCGCGGATGCACTCCCTGATGATGCCGAAGGTCGATCCGCTCCACTGCCACTGCCCCCGCTCGTAAAACCGCCTGCCGTACCTGATAAGGGCTTCCCGAGAACGCCACCACCATGCGGTGATGGTCACTGTCCCACGAAAGGTGGTGGAATGCTACTTTTGCGGAGCGTATCGCCTCGGCAATTGCTTGGATGGTCTCAGGGTTGCGCCCCTCCGAGAAGTTCGGCACACACAATAGGCGCGCAGTGGTCATGGCGAGTCCTATTTCGAGTGGGGATGCCGTTTTCCTGTTGGATATGCGGATTGGAGCCTCAGCGGTTTGTGGTGGAAAATCCGCCACTTAGTGGTGGAATTCCCACCACTGCGCGGGTACACTATGGCGATGCGCGACCGCTGACTAATGGAACGGCTCATTCGCATGTTGCGAACCTTTCCTGTTGTGCTGATTCAGGGGGCGCGTCAGGTTGGCAAAACGACCCTCGCTCGCCAGTTAATCGAGCGCGGTGTTCTTGAACACTACTACAGCTTCGACGACTATACCACTCTGGCTGCTGCGAGATCGGATCCGGTGTCATTTGTGCGCAATCTCCCCCCACGAAGTGTGCTGGACGAAGTTCAGCGAGTGCCCGAGGTCTTACTTGCTATCAAGGTGCGTGTAGACAACCAGCGTGAGCCGGGGCTGTTCGTGTTGACGGGTTCGACGCATCCGCTTTGGCGACTTCGCATCGGAGAGCCGTTGGTGGGGCGAATGGGGGTTGTGACCCTCTATCCCCTACCCCAAGGCGAGTTCGAGGGCAAACGGGAACGGTGGCTTGACCAAACCCTTCAGGGGCACTGTCCTACTGTCGTTCAGAGCGAAGGCGGCTTATGGGAGCGCGTTGTTATTGGGGGCTTCCCGCCCGCCAGACTGGCTTCGACGCCTCAGCAGGCGCGAGACTGGTTTAAAGCCTATATCGACCTCTTACTCACGCGCGAGGTTCGCGAGCTGGCTGACATCGAACGGGTCAGCGATTTGCCTTTGATTTTGCGCATGCTCGCCATTTTCAGCACACAATTGCTGAATCTGACCAACCTTTCGCGCGAGTGTGGCATTCCGCAAACAACGCTCCGACGCTACTTGAGCCTGTTTGAGGCGATGTTTCTTGTCACGCGTGTGCCTGCATGGTATGCCAACATCGGTCAGCGATTCCTGAAGACGCCGAAGGTTCTCGACACGGGCATCGCCTGCGCACTGTTAGACATCGACCCCAACCGTGTGCAGGAAGACCCCCTACTCAAAGGGCGTCTGCTGGAGACTTTTGTGGGCGCGGAGATTCTAAAGCAAATCGAGTTTACGGGGCACTCGGTACAGATCTACCACCCTTGCAGTGCAACTGGACAAGAAGTGGACTTCGTGCTAGAGACTGCTTCGGGACATCTTGTGGGTGTGGAGGTCAAAGCGGCTGCCAGTGTCGATGCGAGGGCATTTGATGGGTTGAAGCGTCTTCAGCAGGCGGTGGGCGACCGCTGGCGTGCAGGCGTGGTGATCTACACCGGGGATCAGACCGTGCCTTTTGGCGAGCATTTGTGGGCGCAGCCAGTGAGTGCGCTGTGGGAGACAGGATAAACCCAAGAATCGCATACCGATTAGCAGGAGAGAGCGGGAGCATAGAGAATACGAATTCCATATGGCAATCCAGCCCACCGTTGAGGAGACCACACGGTCAGCACAGACCCCACCACCCGTATCGTCACAGGAGTGTTCGCACCCTTTGCGTTTACGTGGGCTGATTATCGGCTTTGCGCTCCTTCCGTTCACCACCTACTGGGCGGTCGAGGTCGTGCTGAGTGTGATCTTCTCGTTGTTGATTCCGCCTGTAGCAGTGCTGATGGCGGTTGCCCTGCTCAACGCCATCGGGCGCAAACTGTTTGGGCGCTGGTATCTGGAGCCTCCGGATCTGGTGGTTCTCTTCAGCATCCTGTTTGTGGGCACGGCGATGGCATCCGAGTGGATGAATGTAGTCTCCCCTTTATGGCATTCCTTCGGGCTTTATGTAGATCAGAACGAGACCTACCGCACGCGGGTGATTCCCCATCTTGCTGACTGGCTCTTTTTCCGTGAGGCGGAGCCCCTTCGCGACTACGGGATTGGGGGCTACGCTTTTCCTTATGCCCTGACGAAGCTGGGGCTGTGGTTGCCGATTTTTCTGGGCTGGCTCGGTTTATTCGGCTCTGCGGCGATAGCGATGCTCTGTATCAACACGCTGATGCGTCGGCTGTGGACGCAACAGGAGCGGTTAGCGTTCCCCATCATTCAGGTGCCGATGCTTCTGTGCCAGCCACAGTCGCCTATGTGGCGCAGTCGCTACCTGTGGGGCGCTTTCATCGTGATGGTGCTGATCGATACCCTCAACGCCCTCAACATGTTTTTTCCGTGGATTCCGCCGATCAGGACGCGTTTCCTTGCGCACCTCAACGACTATCTTCAGTCACCTCCGTGGAACCAGACAGGGTGGATTCCGGTGGGGCTGTTCCCTTACATGGCGGCGATTGGGGTGTTCGTGCCGAACGACCTGCTGTTTTCAGGGGTTCTGTTTTACTTTGTGCGCAAGTTGATGCAGGTGGCGACTGTGGCGATGGGCTACGAACAAGGCGTGTTCGGTGGGGGGTATCTGGTTCCCCAACCGCCCTATTTCAGTGAGCAGTCGTGGGGGGCGTTTCTGGGGCTTTTTGTGAGCGTTATTTGGGCATCGCGAGGCTACCTCAAGGAGATTTGGCACGAGATTCGCACAGGGCACAACCCCGAAGCGGGCTATGCGATTTATGCACGCTGGGCGTTCATCGGGCTGTTGGTGAGCTTGGGCATTCTGATTGGCTTGGGCGTGGCGGTGGGGTTACCGTGGTGGTTGGTGACAATCTATGTCCTGCTCTATATGGCGTTCAGTGGGGTGGTGACACGCCTGCGCGCACAGTTAGGCGCCCCCATCCACGAGATGGCATTTATGGGACCCCACCAACTGATGATTGCTTTCACAGGGACACAGAATCTTACTGAGTCGACCATCGCACGCCTGATGACCACCTTTCATTTTATGAACCGTCTGCATCGCTCGCATCCCATGCCTTATGAGTTGGAGGCGATGAAGATGGGCGAGCTGGCACGGTTGAATCAGAAAGCGCTCTGGTTTGTGATCGCAGGGGCGGTGATCATGGGCATCGTGTTGGGTGAGTTCTTCAGCGTCAATCGATTCTACCGGGATGGCGCACGCGACTGGGCTCAAGGGATGGCAGGCGTCATCACGCAGTTAGCCGACAACCGCTACCCCCCCAATGTGACGGCGATGGCGTTCTTCACAGGAGCGTTCTGTTTTGTGCTGTTATTGGACTTCATTCGGTATCGGGTGCCAGGCTTTCCGATCCACCCAGCGGGCTATGCACTCTCGATGAACTTTGGGATCGACTATGTGTGGTTCGGGCTTGGAGTGGTTCTGCTGATTAAGCTGTTCGTGAGCCGCTACTACGGCTTGCAGGGCTATGAGAAGCTGCGTGCCGTGGCGACAGGGGTCATCTTAGGGGAGTTTGCAGTGGACTTCCCGCTGGCGGTGTACCACCTGATTACGGGTCAGGCGGTGTACACCATTTCGATTAACGGGCACCTGGGCTGGAATCAGTAGGGCGAGGATAAGGTATTATAATTTCGCGCCCCCGTAGCTCAGTGGATAGAGCGCAGGCCTCCGGAGCCTGGTGCGCAGGTTCGATTCCTGCCGGGGGTGCCATTAGCGGAGCGTGTCGCGCAGGGCAAGGAGCTTCTTTGCGAATCGGGGGATGGCTTTATCGGGTGGGTTGGTGTGTTCGTACTCGATCGCCAGATAGCCCCGATAGCCTGCATTTTTCAGGATCCCAATAATCTGCTCATAGTCCAGCTCGATCCACTCCTTGCGAGTGTTACGGGTGTGCGTTTTTGCGTGGACACTGACGGTATAGGGGGCAAGTAGCTCCATCTGTTTGTAATGGTTCTCGCGGAAGTTGGCGCCATCGAGCAGAATCCCGAAGTATTCACCGTCGCCGCCGCCCGGAAGCCCCCGCCTTCAGGCGCGGGGAGGAAGGGCGGCTTCCATCCTTCCATGGCACCCACTGAGCTGTCTGGGGTATACTAAAAACATGAACCGGACGCTGATGGTCAA
>PSLB01000157.1:0-4827 GCA_040289385.1 Armatimonadota bacterium | reverse complement strand
CGCGCGCCGCAATCACCAGTTGAGCTGGAAGATCGTGGAATCTCGCCCGGATGGTGCGGTAGGTGGCGTGGTGCAGCCGGACGCCATTCTTATCCCGATGCGCCCAACCATAAGCAGCGACGGCGTTGAAGCACTCGGCGTGCTGACGCAGTGTCTCCAGGAGCACGCCCGCCTGCTCAGGGGTTGGATTTGGCCGAAGCCTGATCGTTCGCTGTATACTCATACACTACCACATTTTGCGAAAGGAGGGAAGGCGGCGCTCCCCCCTAGGGCTGAAGCCCGGGGTCTCCACGCCGCAGTACACGGATGAAGCGCCTACTGGTACTGGGGGCTACAGGCTCCATCGGACAGCAAACCCTCGATGTCGTGCGTCGTCTCCCAGCACGGTTTCAGGTGGTGGGGTTAGCCGCACACAACAACCTCGCCATGCTCCTTCAACAAGCCGACGCTTTCGGCGCACAGATGCTCGGTCTGTTGAAAGAAGACGCTCCCGAACGCGTCCAAACCGCCAACGGCAGAGTGCTTCCCGTCTACCGGGGCGTGGACGGACTGTGCGCGATGGCGCAAATGCCAGAAATCGATATCGTGGTTGTGGCGTTAGCAGGAATGGTGGCGCTCCTGCCCACTCTGACCGCACTGGAACACGGTAAAACGGTTGCCCTCTCTACAAAGGAGGTGCTGGTGGGGGGCGGTTCGATTGTAATGCAGACCGCACGGCGTGCCCGAGCCCAACTCGTGCCCATCGATAGCGAGCATTCAGGGGCGTGGCAGGCACTGCAACGCGTCTCGCCCGATCAAGTCTCCCGAATCCTCCTTACCGCCTCTGGCGGCCCGTTTCGCAATCGCCCCATAGAAACCTTCGAACAGATCACCGTCCGAGAGGCCCTGCGCCACCCCAACTGGGAAATGGGCGCCAAAATCACGGTCGACTCCGCAACAATGATGAACAAGGGGCTGGAGGTGATCGAAGCACAGTGGCTCTTCGGGCTCCCTCTGGACACAATTGAGGTCATGATCCACCCGCAGAGCATCGTCCATGCACTGGTGGAGCTTGTGGATGGCTCCGTGCTGGCACAAATGAGCGTGCCCGATATGCGTCTTCCCATCCAGTATGCCCTTCTCCATCCCGAACGCGTGGATACCGACCTCCCCCGACTGGACTGGCGCCAAATATCGCAGCTGACCTTCGAACCTCCCGACTACGAGCGGTTCCCTTGCTTGCGATTAGCCTATGAATCCGCACGGATTGGGGGCACGATGCCAACTGTATTGAACGCTGCCAACGAGGTAGCTGTCCGACTCTTTCTGGAAGAGCAGATTCCGTTCACCGCCATCCCCCAATTGGTGGAACAAACTATACAGAAACACACACCTAAAGAGGCAACGCTGGAAACAGTTTTGGAAGCAGATCGGTGGGCACGCCAGTATGTCCGCTCGCTGACGGCAAAGCGCTCGCATCACTGTGGAGAAACGCTATGACAATAGAGATTGTCATGATAGGGCTTTACTTGATTGGGATATTCACGGCGCTGGTGGTCGCCCACGAGTTGGGGCACATGTGGGTGGCAAAATGGTATCGCATGTGGGTGCAAGAGTTCGCCATCGGCATGGGACCTTTACTCTTGCGACTGGGAAAGGATCGCAGTGGAACCCTCTACACGGTTCGAGCGTTGCCCATAGGCGGGTTCGTGCGTATCGCTGGTATGATGCCCGACGAGGAGTCGGTAGAGGGCGGTTTCCAATCTAAGCCGTTGCACGCACGCTTCCTCACCGTGTTGGCAGGTCCAGTTGCCAGCTTCCTATTCGGTTTCCTCCTGTTGGTGCTTATTGGATTAACCGCAGGCCTGCCGGCTGGCAAGCCGACCCCACAGGTGCGCTTTGTCCAACCCGATAGCCCTGCCCAGCAAGCAGGCCTGCGTATCGGCGATGTGCTGTTAGCCATCAACAATACCCCGATAGACACCATCGAGGCCGCCTCGAAGATTATTCGCGCCAACGCCAATCAGTCCCTCACTCTCACCGTGCGTCGTGGGCAGGAGACCCTCACCTTGCGCGCCACCCCCCGCTTAGAGGAGGAGCGCGACCGCAACGGGCACGTGCAAAAGATTGGGCGCATCGGGGTCGTTTGGCGTACCGAGCGTCAACCCCAACCATTAACGACCGTGTTCGGGCATGCGGGACGCCTCTCGGTGGCAATCGTGCTGGGCATCGGGGAGAGCCTCTACCGCCTTCTATCGGGCAAGGGCAATATCCACGAGGTGGGCAGTCTCATCTCCATCGCCAGCGCTACAGGAGCAACCGCCCAATTGGGCTTCGTGGAAGTGGTCGACTTCGCAGCGGCTTTCAGCATCATGCTGGGCGTGGTGAACCTCTTGCCCATTCCTGTGCTGGATGGGGGCTATCTGCTCATATTTACCATCGAAGCAATCCGCCGACGGAAGCTGAGCCCAGAAATGATGGCGCGCGTGCAAATCGCAGGACTGGTGATCGTAATTGCCATCTTTCTGACCGTCTTCTCGTTGGATATCTACAAACTCCTCACAGGCAAGCTGATACGGTGACCTCCTTCCCCCTCATAAAGAGGGAGACTGCCCCATTCCCAGACAGAGCTTATGCGGATGTAGGGATTACTCCCCACCGTCCGCACAGCGGCCTCCATCTCCAGGGGCGTTACCTCGGTTCGGTCCGTCCCTAGGGTACCTTTTATGGGGATGCCAAGCCCCTTCCTCAAGATAACCAGGGCGGCATTGTGGTCCCGGTTTGCCTTCCACCCGCAGGAGCATTGGACTTCTCGATCGGATAGGGTGAGGTTCAGCCGGGCTCCACAACGGCAGCACTCCTTGGAGGTGGTCTCGTACGGCTCCACCACCAGCGGCGCCAGGCTTGCCTTGAGCCTGGCTTTCAGCCCGCCAATGGCGGTGGAGTGGACCTTTCCTCCAAAAGAGTCCTTCCTTCCAACCCTTCACCCAATCATCCTGAAGAACCACGGTTGGGTAGTGCTTGAGGAAGGCGAGAAGTTTGTTTTGAATGTCCCTCTTTCGATTGTTCAGCTTCTCGTACTCCCTCCTCAGGAGATAGCAGGTGTGCTCGTAGTTCTTTGAGCCCTTCTTCTTTCGGGAAAGGATGTGTTGGAGCCGCTCGGTGTTCCCCTGACGGGGAAGCAACTTAACCCTCTTCGAAACCGGGACCTCATACCTGAACTGCAGACCGTTGGATAAGATGAACTGGGTTTTGATCCCAAGGTCAACGCCTACAGGTTTCAGCTGTTCGTTTGATTGATTACTGAGGTTATCCGATCTTGGATTTGCCTCACTGTCCCTGGGAATATAGACCACCAGATGGACATAAAACCCGCCAGATGGACATAAAACCCGCTGGGCTTTCTGACCAGAAGAGCATTTGCGATCTCATACTCCCTGGGGAGCTGGTGAAAGCCCAGAGCCCTGTAGCCGCTGGGTTTTCCTGCGGGCCCTGGTGGCCTGCAAAGAAGCCTGGATCCGCTGGGCCTTGGTCATCCCTACGCACATTATACGCACCTCGCAGTCCGTTCGGTTGCGAGCCCAGAACGAGGAGGGGTTGGGTTTTATAGCGTGCGCGTCACCTTCTGCAGACCGCGTGGCTGGTCAGGATTCAGATCGCGCGCCAACGCCAGATGGTAGGCAAACAGCTGTCCCAGCACCGCATAAACAATAGGTGAAAGGGGCTCAGGCACGCGGAACGGCACCGCAACAGGCGTGCGTGCCAAACGCAGGATCTCTGATTGGTGGGCGAAGGTAATGGTCTCGGCACCGCGCGTCCGCAGGCGTTCCGCACTTTCCAACACGGTGGGATAGGTTGCTCCATCAGGCGCAAATAGCAGACACGGGAAGCCCGGCTCTATCAGCACAAACGGCCCATGCATAAAGTCCGCGACCGAGTAGGATTTGCATAGCACATAGCAGGTCTCGATGAGCTTGAGTGCAGTCTCCATCGCTGTGCATTGGTTGATCCCCCGCGCTAAGGCGACACTTTCACGCATAGAGCGGTAGCGATCCACAACCGCTTCGATAGTAGGCTCCAGCGTCAGGGCATCATGAACCCATTCAGCGGTCTGCTTGAGCGTGTCGGGGGCTTGGGCGTTCTCTTTCAGCGCTTCGGAAAGCAAGTAGATGATGCCCAGCGTTGCGGTGTAGGTTTTGGTTGCGGCGACCGCGCGTTCGTCGCCCGCGCACAGGTTCAAAGCGCTATGCGCTACTCGAGCTAAAGGCGAATCGGGGTCATTGGTGATAGCAAGCGTATACGCCCCCCCCGCCCGCGCTTGGCTCAGGTACTCAATAACATCTGGCGCCTGACCCGATTGCGAAATGCCGACCACCAACGCATGCGTGAAAGCCAATTGTGCACGGTAGAGCGTGACCACAGACGGCGCAGCCAGCCCACAAGGAATGCCGTTCTCTATCTCAAACAGGTACTTGAAATATTGTGCTGCATGGTCGGAGGTGCCGCGCGCCGCCAAAATCACATACCGTAGCCCCTGCTGGCGTATCTGCTGCGCTACACGCTGAACCGCATGCCATTCGTCGTCCGCAAGTCGCCGCAGCACATCGGGCTGTTCCCCGATCTCAAGGCGCATCAGATACCCACTCATAGCGGGAATTGTACCTCAGCCTCCTTGAAAGTCAACTACCCCATAGCTAAAGTAGGGGCACGGCATGCCGTGCCCCTACAGGGCCGGTTGACAACGGCCCGCCAGCGGCAGCTATCCCACCGCCAGCAAGACGACGAACCACACCTCTCCAGCACCGTTGCCGGTAAGCCGTTTACCACGCGGGTGCCTTGTCCGCGGGC
>PSLB01000001.1:0-43338 GCA_040289385.1 Armatimonadota bacterium | reverse complement strand
GTTTCCTGCCCCCGCACCGCCTTGGGATCGATCCGGTATGACGCCCGCACCTACGCGCTGAAGCCTGGACAGGGCATTGTCGGACTGTCCACGGTAGCGGGCCGGATCAAGGTTCCTTTCGCTGCAGATACCCATGTCAAAGGTCTGCCGGTTCGCCGGCAGTCCAAGCGGGAAGCCGGCGGCGCGCAAGCGCACCGGCGCCCCCGCCTGGGCGGGTGTCGGGAACAGATTTCTATGTTCTCGGCAACGGTATTTCGGGGCAAAAGGGGAGAATCCTACTATGAGAAAAAAAGATGGTTGCGGGGGTGGGATTTGAACCCACGACCTTCGGGTTATGAGCCCGACGAGCTACCGGACTGCTCCACCCCGCGTTGTGTGCCCAATTATACCCCATCGAGTCGCCCTGTGTCAAGGGGTTGGGGAGGATGTTCGAGCAGAGGTTTTGGCACACCCTCAGGACGTCGGGCGGAATCGGCAGGGAATGGCGGGCGTCTGGTGTAAAATAGAATTGGAGGCGAACGACTATGCCATTAGAAGATGTAGAGATGCGCCGTATGGTGCTCCGTGAGATCAACAAGCGTCATTTAGATACCTCCCTCATGGATGCGCATGTAATGCACGGGGTGGTCTACATTCGTGGAACGGTACGCGGGATTCGGGGGCACGATGTGGACGTGAAGCAGGAGCTGGAGATTATCCGTCGCATTTTGCGTCAGAAGCCGGGCATCCGCGATGTTGTGGTGGATGCGATCGTACGTTGACGCTTGGCTTGACTGGCTCTACCCCCGTCGGTGCGTCGGATGCGGACGGTTCAACCAGTGGGTTCTCTGTGAGGCATGTGCGCTACAGGTTCCGCGAATCGTCCCTCCTGCATGTCGGCGGTGTGGGGCAGTGCAGGTGGAGGAGGGTTGTCTACACTGTCGCGGACGCGCCTATGCCTTCGACGAGGCGGTCTGTGCATGTGCTTATGAACCGCCTGTACGCTTTGCGATTACCCACCTGAAGTTTCGCCGCTGGTTACGCGCTGGGGATTGGCTGGGCACCCTGGTCGCCGATGCGCTGATGCATCCTCATCGGCGTCCCCTGTGGCAGGCAGACTGTATCGTGCCGATGCCGCTCCATCCGCGCCGTTTAGCCCAGCGCGGGTTCAATCAGGCGGCTCTCATTGCCCAAGTTGTTGGGCGCACGCTCCAGCTTCCTGTGGAGACCCGCGCCGTGCGTCGACGGTTTTATCGGCACTCGCAGGTTGGGTTGGATGCTCCTGCGCGCTGGCGCAACACGCGCGATGCCTTTGAACCCCTGCCCTCCGCCAACCTTGCAGGCAAGCTGGTGCTCTTGATTGATGATGTGTTCACGACAGGGAGCACCTTCGATGCCTGTGCCCGTGCGCTCAAGCAGGCAGGGGCACGCTATGTGGTGGCAGTTGCTGCCGCCCGTGAAATGGTGAGCCTACCGCAAGAGGATGCTATCTGACGATTCGTAGATTCGTCCCCGAATTCGCAGTTGCACAAACACGGTATGCTCGCCAGGCTCGTTGGGAAGTTCCCAATCCATCCACTCTTTTGGGGGCATCCAGTCCGTCCACTGTTCCCCGTCGTTGCTGAAGCGCACGGCGCTGGCGTATTGGGCGCCATGCACATAAAGGCGCACCCTTGGCGAGTCGGTCCAGAGGGCATCCAGTTCGATGATGAGGGGGTAGACCCCTCGTCGTGTGCCCAGCACTTGTGCCCAAGCGTGGGTGAATCGCTTGCCTGTGCCCCAAGCACTGCCAATCCCGACTTCGCGATAGTCTGGCGCCAACATTGCCATCCGATGCGACGGGCTATTGAGCCATCCTTCTAAAGCGCGCTCCCAAGTGGGTTGCCCTGCAGCGAGGTTTTCCGCCAGAATCGAGAAGGGGTAGCCCGCTTCCAATGCACGCCTATCCGCACGGCGCCCCTTGCGATCCACATGCGAACACTCCTGAACTATCAGGACCTCGTTCGCCTGAGCCTGTGCCGCCTCACACAGAGCCCAATTCAATTTCAAAGGGGGCAAGCCGAAAGAGACCCTTAACTGATTTAACTGCACCACATACTCGTGCAGAGTGAACCAATGCAAGTCGCCCTCCCCTAATGCCGTCCCTGCAAATACGCACAGAAGCCAGCCTGCAGCAAGGGCAACGGTGCGTCTCCCGATACCCTTCGGAAGGGAGCGAATCGTCGCCACAGCCTTTGAAAATGCCCCACAGCGATAGCATCCTAACAGGGTCGTACGCTCAACTGCCCGCATTCTGTTGCCTCCATTTCGGTTATTCCACATTTAGAGCAGAACCACACTCAGCAGTTCGGGCAGGAGCATTGGGGGACTCCCTTTCCTTAATTCAGCCATCGTCCTGTGTAGCCCATTTTGCTCTCGGGAACCTATCCGATGAGCGAAGTGAGCGAGAGTCTGTACGGGTGCAACTCGGTTATCAGGTCAGTGGTTCGAGATGGGTGTGGCGGAGTATGGGTCGCGCCTGCTCGCGCCTTACCCGCACTTTCTTCTGCACAACGCCCGCTTCGAATCGGAAAAAGGCGGGAGCTTCGAAGTGGACATCCTGATTGGGCCCTGGACGCGCCATGAGTTTCGACTGGCATCACTGAAGTGTAAAAGTGGAAGCACACTCATCACCGAGGAGCTGGGGCAAATTCGGCGCGTGGTCAGTGTGCGGAACCTGAGTGCCATGCGCTGTGCAGTTGTATGCCCCAAGCAGGCTAGTGCCACCCTAACCAACCAGTGGATGGAGCGGACCGGCGCTAGTTTTATCTGTCTGTAGACGCTTCCCCAGTTCCTGCACGCGCTGACTGCATAGTTAGCGTTGCCGACGCGCCTTTAGGTACTGCTCCTCCAGCTGATCCAGCTGGGCAGGTGTCGGGCGAGTGGGGGCGGACTCTCCGATGATCTTGCCCCCGCGAGATGCCTTGCTGGCGCTTTGTTTGGATCTGTCGGATATGCGGGCAGATTCCTTGAGCGGTTCCAAGTCCGCCTCGCTCAAGAGGACGACATAGCGCAAGCGGAAGCTCTTCTCTTCATCAGTCAGGCGGTTGCGTGCTTCTTCGGAAAGGCTGTTGAGCCATTTCTCGTGCATCGCGCTCTGCTGTTCGGCATGACGATGGCGCACACTTTCAGGCAGACTGTCGATGTCGAGGTCTACCGCAACCTCTTGCGGGGAGTAGACCTTCAGGATAGTGCCTCGTGTCCCGCCCAGATGGGGGGCATACCCCCCTTCGAAAGCCTCTTTGCCCTGCACCTCGCGCACTTTAACCTGCACACTGTCGCCGTCTTTGAACTTTGGCATAGTCTAATTCTACCTGCTTCCCGCGCCCTGCGCATGCTATAATTGGGTCGGTATGATATGGAAACGCCATCCCCTTTCACCGCTCCTGTTTTTAATCCGCAATCCGGGGCGATCGCTCCCGTTGACGCTGGTGTTGGCGTTAGCTGTGCTGACCATCGCCAGCGTGGTCGCTCTGCTTAATTCTATCGATCGTACCATTCTCAAAATTTACGATTACAACCGCTACTTTGCGGCGATTAGCCCGCGCGGTGCCGAGCGTCTTAAGCCAGAGCTCATGGAGCGCATCCAAAATGCGCCGGGCTACCAGATGCATTTTGAGACCGTCGTCAGCTTTATGAACGCTGAGACGATTGTGGGCAAAATGCCCTTCGTCATCTTCGGGCTCAAGCAGGAGCATGTCGAGCTGTTGGTCGCGCGCTGTCGCCTGCGTCTGGCACAAGGACGCTACCCAGAGCCCAACCAGCCCGAAGTCGCCTTATCGGAGCCCCTGATGCGCAACAAAAAGCTAAGGATGGGCGATGTGTTGCTTTCGCCCCTCATCCCAGACCAGTATGCCCCCGTGCCCGTGCGTGTTGTCGGTGTGCTGGAGGGCGATACTTGGCTGGCTATCGCTTCCTATGAGTTCATTCGCAATAACTTTTTTGCACCCGTTCGCAATCTGATTGTCTTTGCGTCGGATGTGCGCACCCAGTCCCAGCTCGATCAGTGGCTCCGCGAGAACCTACGCGGCGAACAAGCCCGTGTCTGGACCTACGCCGAACTACAGGAAGAGACCCACAAAGCCTTCCAGAACCTCTACTTCATCACAGGCATCGTGGTGGTGGTGGTCGCCTTCATGCTGGCGACGATGACAGGGCTACTGGCGAACATCTATTTTCAGCAGCGTCTGGTGGAGTTCGGGCTTCTCCAAGCGATTGGCTACACACGACGCGAACTCCTTTGGCGCGTCTCCACCGAGACTATCGTGGTGGTGCTTCTCGGATGGGGGTTGGGGGTGGTGGTGACACTCGGCGTGCTGTTTTGGGCGAAAAGTGCCGTGATGAAGCCGCGTGGGCTTTATTTGGAGCCGTTAGACCCAATCGCCTACCGATACACCCTGCCAGTTCCCCTAATGGTGCTGGCGTTCGCCCTATTTACAATCGGATGGCGCCTGCGCACCTTCGATCCTGTGGCGATAGTCGAGCGTCGGATTGTGTAAATAGGGTATCATTTATCGGCAAGTGCACGAATGGGAACGGGTTCACGCGCACAGGAGGGGATAATGGATATGGGTGAGCTAATTGCGCTGATGGTTGTGGTGTTCATTTTCGGGCCGGCACTCATCGTGCCTGTCTTGGCGATAACCCAAAAGCATCGCAAAGAGATGGCTATGCTCGAGCTGGAAAAACGGCGCAAGAGCAATGAGGAGATCCTAAAACAGATAGAGGCATTGCGTCAAGAAATCGCTGAGCTTCGTCAGACCACGACCCAGTACGACATGAGCCTGCAGGCGAATTTGGAGAACCTTCAGGAACGGGTACGTGCTCTGGAAGCGAGCCAACATCAAGTCGTTCGCTACTAACGGGGGAGGTGGCTCTGGATCTCCGAGCGCATCAGCGACTCTGCATCTGCGCCCAGTGCAAACAGCAAGATTGTCAGCACGATCACTGTCAATCCTCCCCATTTCGAGCCAGCCCGCATTGCTAACAGGCCGCACAGAATGCCCAACGACAATCCTACCTTGGGTAGGCACAATCCTAGGACTGAGAAAAAAATCCCTAACCTTACCCAGATGACCCCTTTGTGGGGTGATGGCTTAGACAGCACGGGGACGGCAGGCGGTGGGGGCGCGCTTGGGAAGCCCAGTGCTTGACGCAAGGCGGTCGCTGCCTGCATCGCCCCGACCAGCGTCGGGTCCAAGCGATACGCCGTCTCATAGGCGTTCAGCGCCTCGCGCAGACGCCCCTGACGGTGTAAGAAAGCCCCCCAGTTGTAGAAGCTGGCAGGATCCGTAGGGGCTAAGCTAATCGCTTGAGTAAAGTGATGCTCTGCGCGAGCGGTCTCACCCTGCTGATCCAACACAATCGCCAGATACAGATGGGCTCGCGGTGCCTTCGGGTATTCCGCGACCGCCCGCTCAAGGATGGAACGCGCCTCACTATAACGCCCTTGCGTCAGCAACTCATAGCCAATCTCCATCGAGGTGCGCACCATCTACCGCAGTTCGGCAAAGATCGGAACCGAATCGCGCTGTTCCCAACGAAATGAGGGATGACCAAAATGCCCGTTCTTCGCCGTCGGAAGATACTGCGGCTTCTGGAGGTCTAAGAACTGGATAATCCCGCGTGGGCTCAAATCGAACTGGCCGCGAATGCACTGGACAATCTTCGCAGGGTCAACACGGTGTGTCCCGAAGGTTTCCAGCAACAAGGAGACAGGCTGTGCGACGCCAATTGCATAGGAGATCTGAATCTCCACCCGATCACATAGCCCTGCGGCAACGATGTTTTTTGCCAAGTAGCGCGCCATATAGGTCGCCGAGCGATCGACCTTAGTGGGGTCCTTACCGGAGAACGCGCCGCCTCCATGTCGGCAGTAGCCGCCGTAGGTATCCACAATAATCTTGCGTCCCGTTACGCCCGTATCGGCTTGGGGTCCCCCGATGACGAACACGCCCGTCGGGTTCACATAGTAGCGCTTGGCGTTTATATCCACTCGGTCGGCGAACCGCTCCAATACGGGACGGATGACAAACTCCAGAACGCGTTCACGCACCTCATTTTGGCTCAGCTCAGGATCGTGTTGGGTGGAGATGACGACGGTATCGATCGCTTTCGGGACGCTGTTCTCGTACAACACCGTCACCTGCGACTTGCCATCTGGGCGGAACCCCAGCTCGGGCTGAGACTTGCGCACCTCGGTGAGCCGGCGTGTGAGCGCGTGCGCAATCGTGATGGGAAGCGGCATGAGCTCGGGCGTTTCGTTGCACGCAAAGCCGAACATCATGCCCTGGTCGCCTGCGCCCCCCACATCGACTCCCTGCTCGATGTTCGGCGACTGCTCCTGAATCGCCACCATCACGCCGCATGTATCGCCCTCAAATCCGTACTCGGTACGGGTGTACCCCACCTCGTTGATGGTGCGCCGAACCACATCCGGAATCTCGACATAGGCATGGGTGGTGAGCTCGCCCGCGACGATCACCAACCCACGCGTGAGCAAGGTCTCCATTGCAACGCGCGCCTGCGAATCTTGCGCTAAGCACTCATCCAAAACCGCATCGCTTATCTGATCGGCTAACTTGTCGGGATGCCCCTCGGTAACACTCTCTGATGTAAAGGGTTGAAGCATCGGCTGACCTCCTGCTTTTTCAGTCAGGAGGCATTATACCCGTTTTGGGGTGAAATCGGGTACACTTAGGGTGGTGGTAGCCTATGGAAAAGCATGTTCAAGAGATTGTCCTGCGCGATTCGGCGACGCCTTCGATCCCGAACCTCGAAATGGGTGGGAATGTGTTGCTGACACGGCTGGACGAGATTGTGAATTGGGCACGGCGCAACAGCATTTTTCCGCTCACCTTTGGATTGGCGTGTTGTGCGATTGAGATGATGTCCACAGCGGGCTCGCGGTTTGATATTGCGCGTTTCGGGATGGAGGTGTTCCGTGCATCGCCGCGTCAAGCGGACCTAATGATTGTGGCAGGGCGGGTAAGTAAAAAGATGGCGCCTGTGCTACGCCAAATCTATGACCAGATGCCTACCCCGAAGTGGGTGGTTTCGATGGGGGCATGCGCCTCTTGCGGGGGAATCTTCAACAACTACGCGATTGTGCAAGGAGTGGATCAGATTGTGCCTGTAGATGTCTATGTGCCTGGCTGTCCGCCCTCACCCGATGCGCTTGTCTACGCGCTCATCAAGCTCCAGCAGAAGATTCGTACCCAGCGACTGGGGATGCTGTTAGAACTCCCCACGCGTCGCACCAGCGCCATAGAGAACAACGCGAAGCCGTCTGCCCTACCGCCCAGCAAAGAGGGAGGCTCGTAAAATGAACCTGTTTCGGGATGTCATTAAACCGATTAGCAAGGGTCTGCGGATTACCCTCCGACACTTCTTTGAGCCCAAAGATACGGTCTTCTATCCCGAAGAGCGCAAGGAGCAGTTCCCGCGTACCCGTTGGCGCCATGTGCTACTACGCTACGAGAACGGGCTGGAACGCTGTATCGGCTGTTCGCTCTGCGCGGGGGCATGCCCTGTGCGCTGTATCTATGTGGAAGCCGCAGAGAACACCGATACCGAACGCTACTCGCCCGGTGAGCGCTATGCCAAGCGGTACGAGATCAACCTTCTGCGCTGTATCTACTGTGGATACTGTCAAGATGCATGCCCAACGGGCGCCATCGTGCTGCGTGAAGACTATGAGTTAGCTGACTATACGCGCGACGCGTTCATCGCCACGAAGGAGATGCTTCTGGAACCCCTTCCAGTGCGCGATGAAGTCGCGGAACCAGCGCGCTAAACGGTTTTCCGCAAGACGCGCCCCGCACGCGTCCCAGTAAACTGCGCCTTGCGAAGGGTCCACCGTCCGTTAATCAGGAGGTGTATCACCCCCTCCGAGAGACGATGAGGGTCTTGGAAGGTGGCATGGTCCTGAATCCGCCCAAAGTCGAAGACCACAATATCCGCATATGCACCCGGCAAAAGGACGCCACGATCCGTCAACCCCAGGCGTGCTGCAGGAAGCCCGGTCATTTTGAACAGGGCAGTTTCCAAAGGCAGGACCCCCTGTTCACGCACATAGCGTCCCAACACGCGCGGGAAAGTGCCGTAGCTTCGCGGATGGGGGCGTTCGTCCTTATGATGGTGAGGATCGTACCCCAGCCCGTCGGAGCCGACCATAGCGAGCGGGTACTGCAGAACCGTCACCATATCTTCCTCGCTCATGTTGAACCAAGCGACTCCCACATGCCCCCCAGCAGACACGAGCAGGTCCAGAACGGTCTCCTCAGGCGATTGCCCCAGTTGACGGGCGGCTTCGGCGAACGTTAACCCCTGCAGATGACGCTGGGTAGGCAGAGAGCCGATAACGGCGCGCTCCCAATCGCAAGGGCGCGACCGCATCGCCTCGATCCATCGCTGACGCTCCGAAGGGGTCTGCATGCGTTGCAAAATCTCGCTTGGCTCCCCCACCAACGCCCACTCTGGGAGGCAGACCACAGCAAGCGAGGTTTGGTAAGCGGTGTAAGGGTACACATCCAGCATGATGTCTAGCCCGCTTTTCACCGCCTCCGAAACTCGCTGAAGCGTCTGGTGAACCTTGCCCCAGTTCGATTCCCCTTCCGCTTTGTGGTGCGAAAGTTGGAGCGCCACCCCTGCCTGTTCGGCTATCTGAATGGCTTCTTCAACACACTCCACCAGAAAATCGCCTTCACTGCGCAGGTGGGTCGCATAGAATCCACCGTACTCGCCTGCGACACGCGCTAAGGCGATAATCTCCGCAGGCTCGGCATACGCGTTCGGCACATATTCTAGCCCTGTGGTGAACCCGAATGCGCCTGCCTCCATACACTGGCGCACCTCATCCTGCATGGCACGCAGTTCCGATTCAGTCGGCGGGCGTTTGTCGAAGCCCATCACCTTTTTGCGCAGGGTGCCGTGCCCACACAAAGGCACATAGTTCGTGCCCAAGCCTAACGAGTCCAGAATGTCCAGATACTCACGCATCGATCGCCAGGTGATTTCGACTCCGTAGGGCTTGAGCCAACGCTGCTCTTGACGGAACCGTTCGGAGCCATCGATTTGCCCTATTGCAATTCCGCAGTTGCCGCCGACCTGCGTGCCCACACCTTGGTAAAGCACACTGATCTGTTGGGGATGGTGATTGAGTGAGAAGTCGGCATGGGTGTGGATATCGATAAACGCAGGAGCCACGCAAAGCCCTTCCACATGCACTTCCTCGGTGGCAGTCCAGCCATCCAACTCCCCAATCGCAACGATGCGCTCGTCGGCGATCGCCACATCGGCACACCGGCCAGGGTTGCCCAAACCATCGTAGACAACCCCGCCGCGCAGAAGGATATCGCAGGGCATACGCTATAGGATACCCGTTATTTGACCTCACCGTTCGGAGGAAGCCCGCAGAAGAGACGGTCGTAGGCACTCAACAGCACGGCTTCACTCCGCTCCCAGCTGAGGCATTCCAGAAACCGCTTCCGCCCAAACTCGCTCATCGCGCGCCGACGCGCCGCATCCTGCAAAAGCGCCAAAATCGTGTCGCCAAACGATTCGGGACGGTCATCCGGCGGTGAAATGAGGGCGTCTTGAGCCGACCACTTGTTCTCGATGCTTCGGGTCGCCACAATCGGCAAACCGACCGCCATAAACTCGATAATCTTGTTCATCGTAGAGCGAGCCGTGTAGGAGTTGTCAGGGTCGCTGGCGACACCCACATCCGCCGTCGAGAGGTAGCGCAGAAGAATCTCCCGCTCGCGGATGAACCCCGTGAAGGTAATGTAATCATCCAGCCCCAGCTGATGGCTCAGTTGTTGCGCCTCTTCTAAGCAATCGCCCGACCCAATTGCGACAAAGTGGACATCGGTGTAGCCGCGCTTGAACACAATATGGTGGGCCGCACGCACGAAGATGTCCGTCCCGTCCTGCGGTCCCATAATCCCAAGATAGCACACCAGATGCTTCTTCCCTTTTTTGATGGTAGGATCGGGCTCAACAGGGGCGAATTCGGAGGCGCGCGGACCGCTACGCACAATCACAATCTTCTCAGGGCTTGCCCGACCTCGCTGCAGCGCGTTCTGACGGTACGACTCGTTCATCTCGATAATCATATCCGCCAGCCGATACGACCATCGCTCAAAAAGCACCTGCAAATGGTAGAGCACTCCACGCTTCTTGAACCGTACCTCGTACAGTTCCGGACACAGATCGCGATGCTCGTAGACGAACTTCTTGCCACGCAGTTTATAAAACAGCCCCAGCGTCCAGAAGATATCCAACGGATTGCCCACATGTAGCACATCAAAACCTTGCTCTTTCTCCACGCGTCGGCTTAGGCGGAAGGTGTTCCAGAGGCAGTAGAACGCCTCGCGCGCGAAGTTGCCCACGCTATGCGTCGGCGGAAGCATCGGATAACGGTACAGATGAACCCCTTCCAGCTCGCAGCATTCGGGCTCAACATGCGGACGCGGTGAGATGACCGATACATGGTAGCCCGCGCGCTGAAGGGAGGTGGCTACCTGCCACATCCGACGATCGTGGGGCACAGGTAGGTTTTCCAGCACCAGCAGAACGCGCCGTGCCGAACCTGCCTTCGCGTCCCTAATCGATGAAGGATGTTTCAACATGCCTGCTCTCGCACCTTTGCTGTCATTTGTTCGGAGACAAACCCCATCTGCTGACACACTCGATAGGCGTGCTGGCGAATCGAGTAGCCTTCTGCAGTCCGCCGTGCTCCCGCACCCAGTCGTTCCCGCTCGTAGTATGCCCGTGCCAACAGTTCTGCTAACTGTTTGGGGTCTCGCACCGATAACACATAGCCGTTCTGGTCGTCTTTGACCACACTGGGCATGCCCCCGACGGCGGTCACTACCGCCGGGAGCCCGCATGCCATTGCCTCCAATAACGCTGTGGGAAGCCCCTCCCAGCGAGAGGTTAGCGTAAACACATGCGCCGTCTGATAGTACGCCTTTATTGCCTCACGCGGAATCAACCCTGTCATCACCACCGAATCACGCACTTGATACTGCGCAATCCATTCACGCACCTGCGCCTCCATCGGATTGTAATCCTGCGATCCGCCCACCAAAATCAGCTGAGCGGTGGGCATCCGCTTTTTAAGCGCGGCAAAACCCGCGATCAACAAATCTAATCCTTTAGAAGCGTCTAATCTCCCTACGAATAAAATCGTCGGCGGTTCCCCTTCACGCACAGCAGGAGGCAAATACTCGTCTGTCTCGATACCCAGCGGGATAAAGTGAATCTGCTGGCGCCGATCGGGGAATTGCCGAACATAGTAGTCGTAGTCTGCAGGGCTGATGACCAACACCCCCTCGGCGCGTCGGATGACTTGTGCCTCCATACGGTAAAACCAGGCTCGGAACCAGCGCCAACGGAACAAAGGATGGGTTTTCCACTGCTCAAAGAAAGCCGATTGTCCATGCGTGTTGAAGTAGAGGGGGTTCGGCATCGTACGAAACGCCAACCCATGCTCGGCGCGCTGGATGTAGAAGACCGTTTCTGGCGTCCAGTATTGGGCGCGACAGGCTTTGAGAGCGCGCACAAACCGATAGTTAAGCGGGATAGGCGAACGCTGTTGGCGTTGGGCATCCACATAAAGGATGGGCAAAAAGGGACGCTCCACATCCTTGAGGCATACGGTGGTCCATTTGCCCAGTGGGAGGTCACGATTCAGCGTCAAGCCCACCAGACGCACCTCAACAGGGGCATAGCGTGCAAAGTTCTTCACATACTCCAGCACCCCCCCCATCGGGTAGCTCTGAAAGTCGCCACTGTACACCAGGGTGAGCGTCGCCATCGTAACCTCCTATTTGACTCGCTCTGGAGCCTTCTGCGTTGCAGGGGCATGTCCCAAAATCTGGTTGTAGAACTCTACCAGTTTCTGCTTGCTATGCTCCCAGCTGAGACATTCGCGGAATCGTTTCTGCCCGAACTCTCCCATGCGCTTTCTGCGTTCGGGATCGTTTAGCAAATCGAGGATCGCTTGAGCGAAAGCACGCTCGTCGTTGTTCGCAACATAGACCGCAGACTCCTGTGCGGAGTAGCGCGACTCTTTGAGGTCAAACGAGACGATTGGTAAGCCCACTGCCATATACTCGATCACCTTGTTCATCGTGGAGACATCATTGAGGGGGCTGAAGGGATCGGGGGCTAATGCAATATCCGCAGTGCTGAGGTAGCGCAGGAGCTCCTCATCGGGAATGCGTCCTGTGAACTTGACATGCTTGGTGAGCTTGAGGTCTCGGCTCATCTGCACCAAATCAGGGTACATATCGCCCCCGCCGATTAGCACGAACAGGGTCTCGGTATGCCTGAAAGTGTAGAGGACATGGTGGATGGCACGCAGAAGATAGTCCACCCCATCCTGAGCACCCATGACGCCCAAGTAGACCCCCATGTATCGATGACCGCACTTGAGAGACGGATCGGGCTCGACTCGTTGGAATCGGCTGGCGATAGGACCACTGCGTATTATCGCAATCTTTTCAGGGGCGATGCCACCGCGCTCCATCGCCACACGCCGATACGACTCGTTGGGGGCGATGACCCCATCGGCGGCGCGGTAGGTCTGTTTCTCTAACCACAAAAGCCCTCTATGCAATAAGCCCCTGCGCCCGAAGCGCGACTCGTAGAGTTCGGGACATAGGTCATGCTGGTCGAACACAAACTTGACCCCTTTGCGCTTGTACCACCGCCCGATGGTCCAGAATGTATCGGGCGGGTTGCAGGTCTGGATCACATCGATTCCGCGCTCTCTCCAGACGCGGCGCGTTAGGCGCCAAGTCTGAAGCCAGCAGTAGATGAACTCGTAAAAGAAGCTAAATACGCTCTTTGTGGGGGGAGGCATCGGATAACGGTACAGATGCACGCCCTGAATCTCCATATACTCGGGCTCTTCGTGGGAGCGGGGGGAAATGACCGAGACCTCATACCCTGCCTCGGTCAGTGCCAGCGACTCCTGCCACACTCGACGATCCATCGGCACGGGCAGATTCTCCACCAAAATCAGAATTTTTCCTTTGCATTTACCAGTAGAGTCCAATATATTCACCTCTTATTTGATTAGGATGGAACGCACGGGCTAAGTCCAGCACCAGTTGCCCTTCGCGTATATGGGCGGGCAAGCTCTCGCGAAGAGTGGGGGACAGGTGCCCGATAATCAACAGTTCAGCATGGCGAACCACTTCGTTCGCATCCTCGCGCAAAATTTCACGGATATGGGGGATCTCGCGCTCAACGTAGGCTTTGTTGGAGCCATGGAGCGCCGCATAGCACACATTGGGGTCGTGAATCAGCAGTTTATATCCCTTACCGATCAGCTGTTCTGCCAGCTCTACCAGTGGGCTTTCGCGCAGGTCATCCGTGCCGGGTTTGAAAGACAGACCAAACAGCCCGATTCGACGCTTCCGTTGACGGACAATTAGCTTGACCACCTGCTCAATTTGCAGACGATTGCTGGGAAGGATGCTTTCCAGCATCGGCATCGCCACATCGTTCGAACGCGCGCGGTAGGTAAGCGCCCGTAAATCTTTCGGAAGGCAGGAGCCGCCAAAGGCAAATCCTGGCATGAGGTAGCGAGGAGAGATGTTTAACTTCGTATCGGCGCAAAAGATCCGCATCACCTCGTGGCTGTCCACGCCCTCTGCCTTACAGAGCATGCCGATCTCGTTAGCGAAGGTGATTTTGAGCGCATGGAAGGCATTACAAGCGTACTTGATCATCTCGGCTGTGCGGATGTTGGTCTTGAAAAGCTGCGCTTTGACGCCCTCGTAGAGTTGGGCGATGGTCTCTGCATCTTCAGGGCGGTGTGCCCCCACGATAGTAAAGGGGGGACTGTAGAAATCGGCAATAGCAGTGCCCTCACGCAGAAATTCTGGGTTCACACCCAGCCCAACCCCCACATGGACTGCCTTTCCCGATGTCTCCTCTAAAATTGGGAGCAGAACCTCTTCGGTGGTACCAGGCAACACGGTACTGCGCACCACCACCAGGTGATAGCCCTCTTTGGTGCGCAAGGCGCGCCCAATCTGTTCCACCACGCTCTCTAAGTAGGTCGTGTTGAGATCGCCGTTCTCCTTACAGGGTGTGCTCACGCAGATCAGCGAAATCTCGCTTTGGTGAACTGCCAGCTCCGTGTTGTCGGTAACGCTCAGGCGCCCTGAGCGGAGACCCTCCTGTAGGAACGGCTCGAGGTTTGACTCTACAATCGGCGCACGCCCTTCGCGAATCAAGCTGAGTTTGTAGGCGTCTATGTCTACGCCAATAACAGTGTGCCCCTCTTTCGCTAAGCACGCAGAGGTGACAGCACCCACATAGCCCAGTCCGAATATACTGACTTTCATCAGTCCGTTCCTTGTAGGAGGTTATTCCACACCAGATATATTATAGCCCATAGCGCCCTGAAAACTAACCCTATCGCTCAAAGTATCGGTGAAGCCGAAGCGATACAGAGCGACGCTGGAGACGCTGACGCCACCCCCATCCCGCCAACAGCCCTGTCAATAGCAACCCCGCCCAAGACAAGCGATTCGAAGACGGACGCCTCCCCACAGAAGCCGCAGTCCGTAGCGGAATTTGGAGGACTGTTGCATCCCCCTGCTTTAGCTGCAGCCAGCCAGCAAGGTGATTTAGCCCAACAGGAGCCTGCAACTGCAGCGGCTTCAGCTCCCAACGGTAGGTATCCTTCTGGTGCGCGGGCACAACCCAGTATGCTGGGCGCTCCAGCCTTACCGCAACATGGTCTGTTTCGCCTGCCTCCACCCGTATCGGCGTAAGCGGCATGCGCATCTCCAGCGGCACCCATTCCCAAAAGCCGTACTCCATCATCGAGATGGTATCTTGCTCACGCTGAGGACTGTTGAGCACCACCGCAATGAGCCGACGCCCCTGCTTCATAGCTGAACCTGCGAAGCAGAACCCTGCAGGACGGGTATAGCCAGTCTTGATGCCCTCAGCATACGGATAGAGCTGGAGAAATTTGGACTTATTCACCATCCAGAGGTCTTCCTGATTGAGCGAGCGCTGAACAATATAGTAGCGTTGACCCACGATCGCACGCAGAGTAGGGTGCTCCATAAAGGCGCGTGCAATCAGCGCCATATCGTAGGCAGTGGAGTAGTGGTTGGGAGCGTCCAGACCGTGAGGGTTGACCAGATGCGTGTTTCGCGCACCAAGTGCCTGCGCTTTCTGGTTCATCATCTGCACAAACTGCTCCACAGAACCCCCTACATGTTCTGCCAAAGCCACGGCAGAATCGTTGGCGGAACGCAATAGCAGGGCGTAAAGCAGATCCCGCACCGAGACCTGCTCCCCCTCCCGCAAATGCATCGAACTGGCAGGGGTCTCTACCGCTCGCTTCGAGGCTGTGACCTCCTCATCGAGATCGGCATGTTCGACCACGACCAGTGCGGTCAACATCTTCGTCAGGCTGGCAGGAGGCAAGCGCAAGTGAGCATTCTTGGCGTAGAGCACCTGTCCACTCCGCGCCTCCATCAACAGGGCACTTCGCGCAAGAACTTTAGGCGTCTGCCCACAAGCCACCACTACCCAGAGCCAGACCAGAACGCCGAGCATGTTGCGCATATCGTTGGAGTTTACCCGACCCTTCCGTTCTCCTGCTCAATTTGAGGTACAATCTTTTGGGGTGGAGAGCACGCCCCACGCGTGCCGATAATTATCCGAGAGGAGATACTCAATGAAAATCACTGTCGTCGGAGCAGGCTATGTCGGGCTGGTCACAGGAGTTGTGTTCGCCGATCTCGGCAACGAGGTGATCTGTGTCGACATCGACGCGCACAAGGTAGATGCCATCAACAAGGGGCGCACCCCAATCTACGAACCAGGATTGGACGAACTCCTCCAGAGAAACTTAGAGGAGGAACGGCTCCGTGCCACTACTGACTTGGCAGGTGCGGTGCGCGAATCGGAGGTTATCTTTATCACCGTCGGCACGCCCCCCCGTGAAAACGGCGAACCCGACCTGCAGTATGTCGACGAGGTGGCACGCGCCATCGGCGAGGCACTCAACGGCTACAAAATCATCGTCAATAAGTCCACCGTACCTGTTGGCACAGGCGACCGCGTCCGCCAAATCATCGAACAGCATCGCAAGGAACCGCACGAGTTCGATGTGGTTTCCAATCCCGAATTTTTGCGTGAAGGCTCGGCTGTCCACGACACCCTCTACCCTGACCGCATCGTGATTGGCACTGATAACCCACGCGCCGCGAGGAAGATTGTGGAACTCTATGCCCCTTTGGAACGCCCTATGCTTATCACCAACCTGCCCACTGCTGAGATCATTAAGTATGCCTCGAACGCCTTTCTGGCGTTGAAGATTTCGTATATCAATGCGATAGCCGACCTGTGTGAGCGCGTGGGCGCCGATGTGGTCCAAGTCGCCAAAGCGATGGGTTATGACCCCCGTATCGGGGCACACTTTCTTCAGGCAGGGCTGGGCTTCGGCGGCTCGTGCTTCCCCAAAGATGTGAAAGCTTTCGCCCACAGCGTCCAACGATACGGTTTAGACCCAAGCCTCTACGAGACCGTGTTAGCCATCAATGAGGCGCGCCCACGCCAGTTCGTTCAGCGAATTGCCGAACGCCTGAACGGGCTCCGTGACAAAACCGTCGGCTTGCTGGGACTGGCTTTCAAACCTAACACCGACGACATTCGGGAAGCACGCTCCATCGAAATCATGCGCCACCTCCTTCAAGAGGGCGCCCAAGTGCGTGCCTACGACCCCGTAGCAATGCCCAATATGCAAGCCATCTACCCGCACATCACCTACTGTAAAAGTGCCTACGAAGTCGCCGAAGGAGCCGATGCACTGGTATTGGTCACCGAATGGAACGAGTTCAAACAGCTCAACTTTGAACGCATCAAACATCTGATGCGCCAACCGAACCTGTTCGATGGACGCAATCTCTATGACCCTCAACGCCTTCGCAAACTCGGCTTCTATTACTACGGAATCGGCCGTGCAGAACCCCCTTCAAGCCAAAATGGGCTATAATTGATCTATGGCACGCAAGCGGATCGCGTTGATTATCCCAACCAATAACCCTAACAGCTCGCTGTACGCCAATAACCTCCGCGCAGCGAAAGCATGGCAGTCGGCAATGCGCCTATGGGGGGTCTCCGCCGACATCATTGTCGCAGGCAACATCAGCAAAGCGACCTTTAATAGTCGGTACGACTTCGGGATTGTGCCGACGCTCACAGGAGTAACCTCCAGCCAGCCTGTGCTGGGGTGGGTGAGCTACAGCACAGGGGATAAGCCCCTCTATTTGTGTGGATATCAGGTTCCACAAGGCACTGCTGGCACTCCTGCGACGGGGGTGCTGGGGCTGACTCCTTTGGACGGTTCGCCGACTCAGATAAATCTTGTCGGCAGGCGTGCGATCTGGGTCTCATTGGGAATAGCGGTACACATCGCAAGTTATATCAGCACAGTAAGCGGGGTGTATCACGCACTGCGTGTCGATGAAAGCACGCCCAACCTACAGGTGCTGCTGCATCCGGATCCGGATTTGCATCCGAATGCTCAGCATGTCTATATTGCTCGCTGGAATAATCGTTACTTTTTGCCTGATGTCTGGGTGTTGCAGCGTTCAGTATGGGTGGTGCCGTGGATTATGGCGAACGAGGGAGCGGATCCCGAGTGGAGCCGTCCGTGGTCGGCTGATATTGATCATGTGTGCAATCGGGGAGCGCCAGGAGTGGTTGGCTGGAGCTACGATCTCTATTTGCAGTCTCTGCAGTGGCTTCGAAGTTTCTGTCAGAATACAGGCTTGGTCGTGCAGTGTGGCTGTACCACCAGCGCCAACAGCAACCTCGGTCCAACCGATACCTATCTGCACAAAAATGCTCGCACGCTCAACAGCCAGTTGGTGCAGATTCACCAAATCCTGCTAGCAGAGCAAGCAGGCTGTTTCCCCTGTGCGTGGCACGACCATCGCTGGTTAGTGGAGGAGACAGTGGGCTACTCCGGCGCCACCAGCTGGACGAACGCCTACGGGTCATTTCGTGATTTCAGCTCGCCTGCTGCCTACCGTGCGCACTGGAGAGGCACGCTGGACGAGATGCAAGGCATGGGCTTTGCCGACAGCTGGTGTGGCAGGCACCGCTACATCAACTTTGCCAACAACCAGTTCAGCGACCGCTACCTGCGCTTTCTGCGCGAGGAGACCCCCGTGCGCGCCGTGCGCTTTCTTTCAGGAGCCTGCTACACAGCCAGGTCGACACGGCTTATGTCCACGAACCCGTACTCGGTCAGTCCGTTAGACCGACGCTACGGGATTGAGCTTATCGACTCCTACGATCCCCTCTGGACAGGCAATATCAACTACGGCACTCAGCCTGCGGATCGGGTCACCATTGCCTTAGCGGACGGTTATGGGAGCGCGGGCGAACCCCCTGACCTTCTGTTTGCGCGCGTGTTGGGTCGGCGGTTTGGAGAGATTATGTGGCTCAAGTGGTTGTGTTCTGGAGCGTTGATGTACCATCATAACTACGAGATGAGTTATGAATGGCCCTCGACTGCCGTGCGCTGCTATCAGGAACTGAGGGCATGGCGCCAACTGCTGACAGGTTGGGTCCACCTAGGGAGCGTCAGCGACATCGTGAACTGGCGCAACCGAGTTCGGAGTTTGTGAGATCAGAAAATGCGCTCATCACCGCCATCTTCCTTACGCAAACAGGCTCTGGAAGGGGGAATCTATCTCACAGTTCGGCGGAGTGTGGGGCTCGCCTTAGGCCTCGTGGGGCTCCTCTTTCTGACGCGGATCGTTGGTCCTTCGGCATATGGGATTTACAACTCTGCGCTGGGTCTACTCAGTTATCTTCTCGCTCTGGGTCAGATGGGGATTAATGTTTACCTGATTCGCTCTCAGGAGGCAGAGAGCCATCGATTATTCCACCTTGCTTTCTGGTGGCTAAGCTTGATCGGATGTACGTTGGCATTAATTATAGTAGGCTTTGCAGCCATTGGGGGACATGTTTGGGTAAAAGACGGAGAATTCACACGCGTGATGCTATCGCTAAGTCTCAGTATTCCGTTTTTGATGGTTAGCGTGGTTCCTCAAGCGTATTTAGAAAGAGATCTAGATTATAAAAAGGTGACCACTGTAGAAATAGCTTCTCAGATTTGCTATTACCTTGTGGCTATTCCGCTTGCATGGTTAGGGCTTGGCGTGTGGGCTTTGGTGAGCGGGTTCTGGGCAAGTCAGGTGATGCTTGTGGGGGGGTTCTGGCTGGCCGCTCGCTATCGCCCTGCGTGGTACTGGAATCCATCGTTGCTCAAAGATATGCTTCACTACAGTTTCGGGCAAGCATTGGCCGGCTGGCTTTACTATTTGCGCGATGTGGCCCCATCGATAGTGTTATTACCGCTGTCTGGCAAAGAGGCGGTGGGCTATTACGCGCTGGCGATGCGTTTTGTAGGCATGCTGACCTTCGTAAGCGACGCGATCGGACGTTTAAGCGTGCCGGCGCTCGCTCGCATTCAGCATGATCATTCCAGACTGCTTAGATCGGTAAATGAGGGAATGGCGATTCGGCTTTTGTCGATATGCACTTTCTTCGCTCTATTTACCATTGTCAGTCCTTGGATCCTTCCGAGAATGCTGGGGAGCCAATGGGATGTGGGGATAGTTGTGTGGGTATTCTTGCTGGTGGCTATTCATGCCTTTTTGGTGACAGTTGCAGGGGTAATGGCTTCGGTATTGCATCTGGTGCGTCGTAACCGAGCAATGATTGTGGCTAATGTGGCTTACATCACCACCTTTTTCGGCGTGAGCACCTTGCTAACCTGGCTTTTGCCAGCCCCGTATAAACTCTATGGGTACGCGAGTGCCACCTGGATTGCGAACATTCCGAACCTTTGGATCATCGACCGTAACTTTCGTCTTGCGGTTGGGGCACCCAACTATCGGCTTACCTCGTTGTGGGCGGTGGGGTTTGTAGCGATAATGTTCGCACCTGTCGTGGGGTGGTGGCTCTATCTGGTCGCCCTGCCCTTCTTTGCGAATCGCATCAGTATCGAAGCCATACGCATGTGGGTGCGTCAGATTCGCGAACTCCGTCGCGCCCAACCGAAACAGGATGACTCGCCAGCGGAGCGTATGCCTTCCGAGCGGAGCGACATGCTATAGCCTTGTGAATTGCATCTGAAAATAGCGGATCGTGCGCCTTAAACCCTCTTCAAGGCTTACCTGGGGCTCCCAGCCTAACAGCTCACGCGCACAGCTAATGTCGGGACAGCGCTGGCGGGGATCGTCGGTGGTTAGAAAGGCACGGAACTCAATAGGGCTGGGACTGTTCGTAAGGCGCTTGATTAACTGGGCCAACTCCAAGATGGTATGCTCCACAGGATTGCCCAAATTAATAGGTAAATGGTAGTCGGTATGGGCTAATCGCCAGATACCTTCTATCAAGTCGGCGACATAGCAGAAACTGCGAGTTTGACTGCCATCGCCGTAGACTGTAATCGGCTCTCCCTGTAGCGCCTGGCACACAAAGTTGGGCACGACACGCCCATCCTTAAGGCGCATCCGCTCACCATAGGTGTTGAAAATCCGCGCAATACGAGTGTCGGCGCCCTTGTAGCGATGGTATGCCATCACAAGCGACTCCGCATAGCGCTTCGCCTCATCATAAACGCTGCGCACCCCAATCGGGTTCACATTCCCCCAGTAGTCCTCACTCTGCGGGTGCACCAGCGGATCCCCATATACCTCCGAAGTGGAGGTAAACAGAAATTTTGCCCCCTTCTCAAGCGCCAGTTCTAAAGCGTTCTGCGTTCCGTAGGAGCCAACGGTCAGGGTCTCGATGGGGAGGTTCACGAAGTCGACGGGGCTGGCGGTCGAGGCAAGGTGAAACACGAAGTCTACTTGCCCTTCAACCTGCACGGGCTGGCGAATATCGTGATACAGAAACTCCATCTGTCCGCTGGATTCGAGTGGCTCCATGTTGGCACGTTGCCCAGTAATCAGATTATCGATGACAATTACATACCAACCTTCTTGGATGAGACGCTCGGCCAAATGCGAGCCAACAAAGCCTGCACCGCCTGTGATGATTGCGCGTTTCATGGTCGTTCTTTCTCGATTATTGGAACTCGGTTCCGAAAGTGTACCTACTCCGAAGAGCTGGGCACAATTTCCACTAAGAGGGTTCCCTCCTGCACAATTTGGCCTTCGCGTGCGTTGAGCGTGCGCACGATTCCGTTGAAAGGCGCACGCAGGCTCTGCTCGGTCTTCATCGCTTCTAGCACAATCAGGCGTGTGCCCGCCTCCACTGCTTGACCCTCCTGCACCAGCACACGCGTAATCAGCCCAGGCATCGGTGCCACCAGCGTGCCTTCAGAAGCGGTGTGCCCTACAGAGGCTACTGCTCGCGGACGCCGAAACCGATAGAGATGCCCTTGCCAGAGCAGGTGAATCTCCTCCGGCGTGACAAAGAACGGAACCCGCCAACAAGCCGCTTCGGTTCGAATCAGTAGAAGAGTGCCCTCCACGCGGGCGTCGCGTACCTCAACCAGCGTGCCATCGGGCAGAGTGAGCCGCCAACCCGCATCCACAGGCTGGAGCGCAAACTCCAAAGGCTGTCCATGCCACTCGTAGTGCCGTTTATGCATCGAAACAACCTGCAAGGGTACAGAACGCGTGGCGATACGCTTCAGGCGTGCCGAAGTCCAAGCTATCTCTCTCCACAAGGAGCAGGTAGGCAGGCATGCGTTCCATAAGGCGTTGCTGGGTGTCGACGAGATACCATTCGCGCCCCCAAGAACGGTACTGGGTCGCAATTTCCGCTTGTACTTCCCATAGGTCAGGCGAGAAGGCGAAAAGTCCTAAATGGGTCAGCACAGAATCCTCTGGCAGGTTTGGCGCGCGCAGATGTGCCTGTGCATAGGCACGACTCGGCTTCTCGACAATCGCACAGAGCCGATAAAGGTTGGGCTTTTGCGCTGGCTGACCTTGAAGCACCCCATAATAGGGAGCCGTTGCGACTGGGGTCAGTACGCTTGCGTAGAGAGGCACTTGAAAATCCTCATAGACTTCAAGGATGCGAACCACATCGGCTTGGCGGTAGAGGTGATCGCCAAGCGCTATGAGAACAGCCTCTCCCAATGCAAAAGAGCGCGCACACCAAACGGCATGACCCAAACCGTGGGGTTCGGGCTGGGTAATCAGCGTGATGCGCTGGGCGAGGGTTCGAATCTGCTCATAAGCCGATTGCATCGTTTCCCGATTGGCACGTGCTGGAGTGTAGAGCGGATCTCCCCCTGCGAGAAACCGCTCATAAAGGGCTTTCGTTTCTGGAGAGACGACCAACCCGATTTGCTCAATCCCCGCAGATAGAAGCGCCTCAGCAATCAGCTGGAGCCCCGTTGTCAAGGTGCCATCGGCAAGCACGAAGGGCATAAGCCCTTTTGGCAACACCAAACTTACAGGGTAGAGGCGTGTGCCCCACCCTGCCATCGGCACAATCGCTTTGGTAATCGGCATAGAGGCATTATGAGGGGGCGAGCAGATTGCTCACCCCCGATGCAGTGCCTTAGTGCCCGTCACAGCACGATTTGCCAGCGCTTTTGACGACGGCGTAATCTTTAGAAGGGGAGTTGGCTCCAACCAAAATCGCAACGGCACCGGCACCAACCAGTGCCGCTAAAGCCAGAATCAGACCCATTTTGCTCATCGGTTTGCCTCCTAAAGGAGATTATACCCCAACTCCAGGTTGATTCAACGCTTCGATGACCGCTTCCACAAAAGGTGCCATGGCGTGCGCCCAATCGACGGGCGCACGCCCAATCACCGTTATCGGCTTGATGTCTAACTCTGTGGCCGCGAAGGTGTAGGCATCGGGTTGTTCGGCAGCCCGAACAGTGAGGAGGGGCATGCCAATCTCTTGCGCAAACTGATTGATCAGCCGATCCTTCTCAGCGGTCTGCTCGTTGGCGACATGGGCATTATGGAGGTTCAGATTGATGGGTAAGAGCACCACCCCATCGCTGTTGAAGTCGTAGTGAAACAGAAGCACGGCGTCTACAGCGGAGCGCGCAATCTGAGCCACCATGTTCGCCCGATAGCCTGTCACGAACCCAAACGGGATCTGGTGATGGCACTCTACCGGATACCGCTCTGCAAGAATGTCCAACGCTTCCCGCAGGAGTCGCTCATGAAAGCTCTGGATGAGGCGTCCCTGAGCGATGTAGTTCCTCTGATGGCGCTCGTTCACCCATGCCATCGGGGCACGCATTGCCACATTCAGATAGGCAATTGGGGTGCTTAACTCAAGCCGAATCCCCACATTCTCACCTTGCATGTGAATGCCTGCGGGCCCATCGAAGACCTCCAGCCAGAGGATTTCGCACTCGCGATAGCACTGACGGAGCGCCTCGCTGAGTTGGGGTTCGGTCTCCAACACCATAAGTGGGCGTTTCTCTGGGTCGCTCCGAACTGCCAGCACGCCAAAGCACGGTTTGTTAAACTCCGGCACAAACATGCTGGGGCGGTACAAGTTGTGAAACAGGAACCGTCGCGCAGGACGCAATAACAGTTCTATCTCTTCTTGCGTTTTCAAAACCTCTACAAGACATTTATGAATGGGCGAAGTCAATAATCGGTTCGGTTGATACATACAGACCTCCTCTATCGTTTTTTCTTAAGCATGACACACACGGGCCAATCCAAGCCACTGATTAGATTCGCCACGAGTGCCGATAATTCCTGTCAGGAGGCACTATGTACGGCACGAAACGGTTGGGCGAATGGCTGGTACAAATGGGCGTGGTGGCGCCCCAGCAACTGCAAGAGGCGCTCGAACTCCAGCGCACGACAGGCAAGCGGCTCGGAGAAACGCTCATCGAGCTGGGATATATTACCCGTGACGACTACTATCGCGCGCAGGCACAACAGTACGAAGTGCCTTATGAGCCGCTGGACGAGCAGGCGATGGAATCGGCACGATCGCTCAAGCATCTGGTGGAGGTTGAGTTCGCCTCGCGCCACTTTGTGGTGCCGCTACGCAAAGAGGGGCAGACTCTGTGGGTCGCCATCGCCGATCCCAACAATATCGAGGCAATCGATCTCCTGCGTAAAACTACGGGGCTGAACCTTCAGATCTGCTACAGTCCGCCTGAGCGTATCCTGCATGCCATTGCCCAAATATATGGCGTTCAAGAGGAGATTCTCCACACCGAAATCGGTACAGAGGAGTTCGTAGAGGATGCGACAGAAGATCTCGCACGCGTAGAAGCGACAATCCATCAGCCTCCGATTATCCGCCTTGTGAACACGATTCTGTTTGAAGCAGTGGAGAAGGGAGCGAGCGATATTCACTTTGAGCCGATGGAAAACCGTCTGCAGGTACGCTACCGCATCGATGGAGTGCTGTATCCTGTGCGTACCCTCCCTCGCAGTCTGCAGGCTTCGGTGTTGGCGCGGGTCAAACTGATGGGCGAGATGGACATTGCGGATCGCCGACGCCCGCAGGATGGACGATTCACTGTGAAGGTCGGCGAGAGCAAAATCGATGCATGCGTTTCCTCGCTCCCAACGGTGTTCGGGGAGCGCATTGTAGTGCGTCTGCTCGACCGCGCAAAGTCGCTCTTGCAGCTGAACCAGCTCGGAATGCCACCAGAGGTAGAGCAAAACTTGGTGGCGTTAGCAACGCGTCCGTGGGGCATGATTCTGATCACCGGACCCACAGGAGCAGGTAAAACCACGACGCTCTATGCCTTGCTCCAGCAGTTGCGTTCCGACAAACGCAATATCCTGACCTGCGAGGATCCGGTGGAATACACCCTCGAAGGGATCGGGCAATCCCAGGTCAACGAGCGCGCCGGCTTGAGCTTCGCCAATCAGTTGCGTGCCATCCTGCGTCAAGACCCCGATGTGGTGCTGGTGAGCGAAATACGAGACACCGAGACCGCAGAAATTGCCTGCCGAGCCGCAATGACAGGGCACCTGGTGTTGGCAACTTTGCACACCAGCAACGCAACCAGTGCCCCTGCCCGCTTGATGGATATGGGTATTCCCCCGTTTCTGATCAACTCTGCCTTAATTGGTGTCTTAGCCCAGCGATTGGTGCGTCGCCTGTGCCCACACTGTAAGCAGAGCACTACAGCCGATGCCAATGCCCTCTTTCTGAATGGGACCAACCAGCCTCTAACAGTATGGGAGCCCAAAGGTTGCACGGAGTGTAATCAGATCGGCTATCGGGGGCGTGTGGGGCTGTATGAGCTGTTCATTGTGAGCGAGACCGCCCATCGGCTCATCGCCCAAAACGCAGATAGTGATCAGATTCGTACCCACAGCCCCGCAGGAACCCTCTTCCCAATGGAGGAGGACGCACGTCAGAAGGTCATCGCTGGGCTAACCAGCATCGAAGAGGTGCTGGCGCAGATTCAGTTGGCTCCCCAGCGTCATGAGGTAGCGGCTTAAAAACAGAGCGGGGACAGCACAAAGGCTGTCCCCGCTTGGCTCCTTTCCCATAACTGTATCCTGCAAGCTCCTTTCTGTTTGGGCTACCCTCTCCGCTTCGCTATGTAGCCAATAAAGCTCTCTCTTTCACACAGTGCTTGTCTTCCATCTATTCCTACAGCAACTTTTGTGCCAAATGCTTAGAAAAACGGGGGAGCGCGAGGGGACTGTAATCCCCCTCAATTGATGGAGGGGATACACGGACCCCCTCGCTACACAGTACACAGCATTGACAACCGTTTTGCGGCATGTTGCAGACGTGGACGGCGCCCTGAACATCTACGAAAGGGCGTACCAGGTATCTCCCATCAAGGGGAATAGGGGTCGTGTGGCGCGGCCTGTGTTCGTGTCATTCCACCTGGGATGGAACGGCGTAGCCGAACCGGAGCGCATGGACAAAGCCCTGCGTGCATCCGGAATAAGTATGCCCCTCAATTGATGGAGGGGAGGACGTCACCAAGGTATAATCTACCCCGTAGTGGAGGCATAAAGAAAATGGTTAACGGAAACCGTCGTAGAGGGCACGCCGTGGTGCTTGGTGCAGGCACGATGGGTAGCGGAATCGCAGGGCTTTTAGCGAGCATCGGCTGGCGTGTCTGGTTGTTAGATGAACATCCTGAAATCGCGAAGCAGGCTTTGGAACGCATCCAGAAAACGGGCGCCGTCTATCGCCCAGACGATATCCAGCGGATCACGCCCGGCAGTGTCGCAGATGATTTGGACTGTGTTGCAGAAGCCGATTGGGTCGTAGAGGCGATTGTTGAGCAGATTGAGCCCAAACGCACCCTGTGGCGTCAGGTTGCCGAACGCGTTGCTCCCGACGCCGTGTTGAGCTCTAACACCTCTGGGCTGGGCATCGCCGAGATTGCGCAAGCCCTGCCCGAAATCCTGCGCCCACGCTTTTTAGGGACGCACTTCTTTAACCCACCGAAGGTGATGCGCTTACTGGAGCTCATCCCTACTGCCGACACCGATCCCGACCTCACCCACCAGTTTACCGAGTTTGCGGAGCGTCTGGTGGGGAAGCGAGTCGTGCTGGCAAAAGACCGCCCCGGATTCATCACCACTCGGATTGGAATTTATGCCCTCGTGCAGGCACTAACCGCCGCCATCCGACACGGGATTAGCCCGGAAGAGGCGGATCTGATGCTCGGCCCCTTAGCAGGGCGCCCGCGCAGGGGTGTATTCCGTTTAGCAGACTTAGTGGGGCTGGATGTCGTCCATAACATTATTCGCAACCAGAAGGAGCGACTTGCCGACGACGCCTATGTGCAAGGACTGGAACTGCCCAGCTTATGGCATCAGCTCCTTGCTGAAGGGCGGCTGGGCGAGAAGAGCGGACAGGGCTTCTATAAGCGTGAGGGCAAAGAGATCTGGACCCTCGACTTTCAAAGCGGTGTGTATCGCCCTCGCCGAGAGCCCAGCGAAATTGTGAAGCAGATTCCTGAGCGCGCACCCCTTGCAGAACGGCTTGTCCAGATGCTGAATCTGCCCGATCCTTACGGCACCTTCTTCCGCGAGGCGTTCCTGATGCCGTTAGCCTACGGCGCCGAGGTCATGCCCGAAGTGGCTTACGACATTCCCTCACTCGACATGGCGATGCGACTGGGCTATAACTGGGAACTGGGCGTGTTCGAAACCTGGGACAGCCTCGGCAGTGCCGGACGCGAGGCGTTGGCGAAGCTTAACCTCATCAGCGAGCCGCGCACCTTACGCGCCCTGCGCAACGCCGAGTTAACTACCTTCTATGCCACGCAGGGCACCACACGCGTCTACTTCGAACCCCACGACGACGAAGGGGATTATGTCCCGCTTGCTGTGCCCCACTTCTTCGTCCGCTTAGACGATCTGGCTCGTGCGGGTAGGGTCATCGAAGAGACCGAAGAGTGCCGGGTCGTCGATCTGGGCGATGATGTCCTCTGCCTTGAGTTCCGCACCAAAGCGAATGTGCTGACCCCCAGCCTGATGGAGTTCATGCATACTGCGCTCCAACGCGCCGAACGCGAGCATGCAGGTGTCGTTATCGGGAATCAGGGGCGCATGTTCTCTGCCGGGTTCAATCTGAAACTATTTTTGGACTATATCGCTCGTCAAGACTGGCAGGCGATGGATAGAGGGCTCCAGCTTTTGCAGACGCTCTCCCAGCGGATTCGCTACTGCGGGGTGCCGGTGGTTTCGGCGGTGCATGCTTACGCGCTGGGGGGAGGGATGGAGATTGTTCTCCCCTGTGCGCATGTGCATACGCATGTGGATGCCGGCGTCGGCTTGCCCGAAGCGCTGGTCGGGCTCATCCCTGCTGGCGGGGGAACCACCCTAATGACGCGTCGGGCTGTGGAGATGCTTCCCCCCGATGCCGATCCATTGCCCCCGCTGCGCGTCGTGTTTCAGACCTTGGCGTTCGGCAAGCGTTCTACTAACGCGTTTGAGGGGTACACGCTGGGGTTCCTGCGCCCCCACGATACCCTCTGCTGGAACCTCGACCGCCTGCTGTATGAAGCGAAACAGCATGTGTTGGCGCTATCGCGTGCGGGGTATCGACCGCCGGAGCCCACCCCGATTTTGGCAGTGGGAGAGAACGGCTTCAGCCGATTAATGATGGAAGTGCACTGGGCGCATCAAGCAGGGCAGATTAGCGACCACGACCGCCTCATCGCCGAGAAGATTGCCACCGTAATGACTGGCGGCGCACTCAAAAGTGCAACGCCGATGCCCGAAGAGCATTTTCATGCGCTGGAGCGAACGGTGTTCATCGAGCTTTGCCAACAGCAGCGCACCGTCGAGCGGATTCAGCATACGCTGGAGACGGGAAAACCATTGCGGAATTAGCAAAGCCTCCGAGCCCTCTCCCCACTGGGGCGAGAGGGCTTGCCTTTACTTTAGCTATGAGGCTGGCGGGGCACGGCACAGACGAGGTGCGCGATGCGCTCCGCAATCGACTCCAGCAGCGCCTCATCCGAGATGTCGAACGCGCCGACCTCCGTGCCATCCACGTCAATCTGTCCGATAATCTTGCCCGTTTGGGGGTGGCGAATGAGCACCACAATCTCCGAACGTGTCTCCAAGTTGCACGCCAGATAGTTGGCACGCTCGCGCACATCGTAGACAATCTGGTTCATCCGTTCCGCAACAGCAGTGCCGCAGACCCCGCGTCCCACAGGGATGCGTATATGCTCAGTGGGCGGACCCACATAGGGTCCCAGCACCAGCTCGTTGCCGTGAAGCCAGTAGATGCCCACCCAGTGAAAGTGAGGCAGGCGGTCATGGAGTGTCTCCATCACCTTTTGGAGACGCGCTTCCACCCTGCCCTCCCCTTCCAAGAGAGCTTCGCACTCCATCAAGACCTCCGTCGCTACGGCATCGTCGATCATGGACTCTGACCACCCTACGACTTCGGCTTCCACTCTTTGAGGATTTCCGCTTTAGTGATGGTATCGCCCTTGACGATACGGTCGACGACATCCATGCCTTCCACAACGCGCCCAAACACCACATAGTTGCCGTCGAGCTGGGGCAGATCCTCAAGGCAGATGTAAAATTGGCTTCCTGCGCTGTCGGGGTCGGGCGTGCGCGCCATGCCGAGGGCACCCCGCTTGTGCTTAAGGTTATTCGGTTCGAACTTAATCGTGTAGCCTGGGCCGCCTGTGCCCATACGCGGGTCGTTCAGATCCATCGTTTTCGACTGGGGATCGCCCGCCTGTGCCACGAACTTGGGCACAACACGGTGGAAACGGATGCCGTCATAGAAGCCCTTCTTCACCAGATTGAGGAAGTTCTCTGATGTTTTGGGGGCTTCCTTAAGGTTCAGCTCCATCACGATGGCGCCTTTGTCTTTGATCTCCAGCTTCACATAGGCGAAGTCTGATTTGGGGAGCTGTGTCTCGTCCATTTTGGGTGTCTCCTGAGGGGTCTCGGTCTGCTGTGCTGAGGCACTGGCAGGATCTGCGGATGTGCTCGATTGGCACGCAATCAGGCTCCAGCTGAGCATGCCTGCTGTTAAAGCCGTTAGTAAGTGCGTGTACTGCATTGTAGTCCACCTCCTTAGGCATAAAGTGTACCCCACCCGTAAAACGGAGTGCATGCTGAAGCGTCTAATCCTCCAGGTATACTTGCCAACCGAAAATGATGCGTAGACGACACGGAGTGCGGGCTTTAGGGCTTCTGTTAGTGGGATTGTCCCTTCTGGTTTTAAGCAGTTGCTGTAGTAGCGGGCGCGCACGGGGAGGGATAGGTGGTTCGGGCACAGTGCGCTGGACGGTGATGGTGTTCCTCAACGCAGCCAACGATTTGGATGACTACAGCGAGCTGAATGTGAACCAGATGGAACAGGTTGCAGGCAATCCCAATGTCCGCATCGTCGTGCAGTGGAAGCGCGCCCGCTACTGGGCGCCTCGAAACAGCTGGACAGGAACGCGACGCTACCTTATTAAGCCTGACAACGACCCTAAACGAATCGTCTCGGAGCTGGTGGAGGATCTGGGGGATGGTGTGGATATGGGCAGTCCCGACACTTTGCGGGAGTTCATCCGTTGGGCACGCGCCAATTACCCTGCCGACAGATATGTGCTGGTCATCTGGAATCACGGTTCAGGTTGGCGTTCGCGGGCGCTACGCGGGCGGGGGATCTCGTTCGATGAGGAGCTGGGAACCTATATTCGCATCTGGGATCTGCCCTATGCGATTCGTCCCACCAGTCAGGATCCTGTGCTGGACGTGCTTTTGTTCGATGCCTCGTTGATGCAGATGCTGGAGGTGGCTTATGAATGTCGGCATGTGGCGCGTTATATCGTCGGCTCGCAGGAGAGCCCGCCTGGTGAAGGCTACCCCTACCACGAGATTCTGTTGCCCATCGTGCGCGATACCGAGATCGCCCCACGCGAATGGGTCCGCCAAATCCCCGACCGATTCGTGGCGTGGTATCGGACGAACTTTCCGTTCTACACCAACATCACTCAGTCCGCCGTAGAGTCCCGCCAGCTGGAGGCTGTGGCGAACAGGCTGGATCTGTTTGCTGAAGCGCTCCTTAGCAAGCGGACGTTGTATATGAACGCTTTGCGCAACGCACGCCTGAACGCCCAAAGCTATTCGTCCTATCCAGAGTATCGTGACCTCTGGCATGTAATCGACCTCATCAAGCAGTATACCGATGATGCCGACCTGATTCAACGAGGGAATGCTCTCCAAGACGTCCTTCGCCAAGCCATCGTCTCCAACAATCGGGCAGACAACAACCGAGTGCGCTACTCGTACGGACTGTCGATCTACTATCCCAGCGCAGGAGAGTATCTGGGGCGGTATAACAATACAGCCCTTTCGCGCGCGACTCGATGGGACGAGTGGCTGCAGGTCGCCCCTTAGAAAAACGGGGGAGCTCGAGGGGGCTGTAATCCCCCCCAATTCATTGGGGATACACGGACCCCCCACCCTGCGTGCATCCGGAATAAGGATGCCCCTCAATTGATGGAGGGGAGGACGTCACGGAACTCAGCGCAGGGGTCAATCGTTCTTTGGAGCAGTGTTTGTGTATGGTCTGACCGATAGCGAACTGATTGAGCGAGCTTGTGAGGGCGAGGAACGCGCCTTTGAAGCGCTGTTCCAGCGCTACCACGCGTCGGTCTATCACCTACTTTTGGGCATGCTAAACAACCACGATGATGCACAAGAGCTGGCCCAAGAGGTCTTTCTGCGGGTGTATCAGGAGTTGCCCCGTCTCCAAGTGCGACACAGCTTGGGCGCATGGCTCCGACGCACGGCAACCAACCTCGCCATCGATAAACTGCGTCGCAACAAACGCGTCCGATTCGAATCGCTTGAAGCCCCGATGCGCACCGACGACGAAGAGGTGGAATGGCAGATCGAAGACCCCAACAGCGATGTGATGGCGGCGGTAGAATCGCGCGAACTCAGCGAGGCGGTGCAGAACGCCCTCAGTCAGCTCGGTGAGATGCATCGAGCCGTTGTGATCCTGCACTATATTGAGGGTGTGCCGTTGGAGGAGATCGCTGAGACGCTGGGGATCCCTGTGGGCACCGTTAAATCCCGATTAGCGCGTGCCCGATTAGCCCTACGCGAACTGCTGAAAGATTTTTTGGATGTGGAGGGCGAAAACGAATGACTGAACCGTGTACGCGTATCCAAGCTTGTTTGGCGGACTATCTGGAGCAAAATCTGGAGCCGTCTGAGTGCGCAGAGGTGGCCGCACATCTTGCCGTTTGCGAGGTGTGCCGCCAAGAGTATCGGCGTCTGGAGCAGGTTCTGCACTTGCTCCAGCAGTGGGCGCCTACGGTTCCCACCGACGCGCTGTGGCAGGCGATTCAGGCAAAGCTCCCACGCTCGTCCGCATCCCCGCACCGCTGGGGCTATGCCCTCATCGGCTCCGCCGCGGCAATCCTGACGCTAATTGCTATCTGGCAGTGGGGACAGCCGAAACCCCCACCCCCCATAACGACCCAGTTCCGCGCAGAGCCCTTTTACCGTGCCCACTTCGACTGGGCACCGCATAGTGAGGCGGTGAATCTCCATCTCTCGTTAGCCAGCGGAGGTTTATAATGAAAATGATCGATAATCGTTGCTTTATGGCTTGGCTCTGCTTGGAAGACCGAACGGAGAACCCCACCAGCTTATGGCGGCAAGGGGTGCGGATAGGGTTTTGGAGCAGTCTCCTTGCAATTGGCTTGTGGCTATGGGGCTGTCAGCCGGCATCACAAGAGGTATCACCCACCCGTTCCGTACAGGAACAGCGGTGGCTCCAAGCAATCTTGGAAGATACGAAACAGCCCTGCACGATGCAAATCCTCCTCTCTAATGAACAGAACCCCGACGCCCTCCCAAAGGTGCTACACTACGAGCGTCCGCATCCCGACTTCGTGCGCATGACCGAACGCTTGGCTCAGAGTTGCCAGATCGGCACCGACTACCCCACAATCATCCTCACACCAAAGGAACTCATCCACTGGTATCCGCACCAGTCGCTTTGCCGAATGGTGCCGCGTTTTCCAGACAAAGCGGGGCTTCAACACATAGCACAGCTGTTCACCCATCAGGCTCGCCTGCGCGCGGTCGGGCGCGAGCAAGCGGAAGGCGAGGACTGGGTCATTGTAGAAGCATCGGTTCCCAGCGGATTCACCACGCGTCGCTATTGGATTCGGGCGCACGGCGAGCCGACCATTCGGCGCATTTTGGTGCTGGATGCATGGGGACGCGTCATGGGTGATGAACAGCGGACTCAGGTGCGTCCGCTCCCACGGACTGCCCAGCCGCCATCTCCCCCCACTCCCCCAAAGAGCTGGCGTGTCGAAAGCGTTCGCACCGCACCGCTCCGTCCGGAGGACAAAGCGCTCTTGGAACAGTTTCAGCCCCCCAAGGGCTACCAGCTCATCAGCGCGATTCGTCGCACCTGTCCGTGCGACGCGAAACAGCTAAGCCTCTGCGCACTCTACTCGAACGGCTTGGACGAGTTCACGGTCTTCTTCTCAGCACCCCAGTGTGGGCTATTACCCTCTGCCGACAAACCGATAACAGTCGGCTCAGATGTGCGGGGCGTGGTGGTCGCAGGGCGGCGTTCCGACGGCTGGGGGCTGACGCTTGTTGGAGAAGTGCGTCCCGAATCAGCGCGTGAGGCTCTGAATCGGTGGCTGGGCAAGCTTTAAGGGAAGGGAGCGTCCCCGATGCTTTCCGCGTAACTGCCCACACGCCGCATCGATGGCGTGCCCCCGTTCCTGACGCTGGGTGACGGCGAGCCCAAAGCGTTCCAAAATATCCCGAAAGGCGCGAACGCGCCCTTCCGAGGGACGCTGGAAGTTCTCCTCGGTCGGTATATAGTTGAACGGAATCAAGTTCACCAGACACGGCACCCCCTTCAGCTTGCGCGCCAGCAACTGCGCATGTTCGGGGGTGTCGTTGACCCCCTACAGAAGCAGGTACTCGAAATTGATTTCCTCACCCAGGGTTAAAACCCGGGGATTCCTTCAGGCGGTTTGTGCCGCCATCCGGCTGCCGCTCGCCGCATACAGCGTACCGGCGGCAGATTCGAAGCGGCTCACCCAGCGGTGGCGGTTCCACCGCAGAGCAAGCGGCTTCAGGGGCGTGGCCTCCGCCCCGTGCCCCTTCGAGGAGCCCAAAAGCAGTATGTTGAGTGCCGCATTGGCGTCGGCGTGCCAGACGCAACCGCATTTTTCGCATACCGCCTTGTGCCGGACGAAACGCTTGACCGGGGATCCGCAGACGGCACACCGGGAAGAGGTCCCGCGCGGCTCAATGGGAACGACTTTTATCCCGGCCCGGGCGCAAGCGGCTTCGACGAGGTTCCTCAACGTCCTGAAGGCCCAGAAGCTGTGCACCAGGATGTTTTTCGGCCCGAAGTCCATGTCCTCCCGGATGCCCGTCAGATCTTCGATGAACAGCGTGGTTACGCGGTGCTGCTTCAGGATGCGAGCGATTTCCGCGGCAAGAGCGACGAAGGCGTGTTTGAGTCTGCGGGCACGAGTTTGATAGAGCTTCCTCAACTGCCGGGAGGTTTGACGCCCGGCCCGGGCAACCCTTGCTTGCTCTTCTGCAATTCGCTTCGTCCAGTACAGGAAATCTTTCCAGACTTTGCGGCCGGAGAAGAGAATCTGGTGGTTTGAGCCTTCAATGGCCAGGGCTGCCAGTATCCTGGCACCGAGGTCTAAAGCGGCGTATTTCTCAGGCTTCGCTTTTCGATCCGGTTCCGGCACTTCCACGACCTGGTGGGCGTACCAGCGCTTCTTCACCCGGTCGTACCTGAGTTCCAAGGTTTTGGGGGCGCCGTGGAAGCGCAGGACACCCTTCGTGTGCAGGACCAGGCGGCCTCCATGCTTTTCCCGGAGGTCCCGCGGTAGTGTGAGGGACAGGGTGCGGGAGTTCAACGTGTAGGACGTGGGCGCCTTGACGGGGATGACGCGGAATGTGCGCTTTCCCGTTCGGCGGTCTTTCCAGTAGCGGGGTATGCGCGGCGGCCTCTCCAGCTCGCCCTTGCGGTACAACCGCAGGCAAGCAAAGAAGGAGTCCCACGCCTTCCTTGCTTTTTTGATGACCTCCTGCCCGATGTGAGCGGGCAGGGCACGATACGCCGGGTGTTCCTTGAACTCGGAGCACAGGGTTTCGTAGGAAGGCACGGGTTCGTCCTTGAAGAAGGCCTACCTGCACCTGTACTGGACGGCATTCCAGAGGACAGCACAGCGATCCCCGATGGTTTCGAGCACTTTTCTTTGTTGCTTGCCGGGCAAAACCCGGACAACGTTTGTTCGCCTCATGCTTCCATTTTAGCATACCTGGCCGCCGCTTTCATCCCCAGGCTTAAAAGCCGGGGCCTTCAGCGGCGGACTTTTTGGTAACGCGTCGTCCTGTGACCTCAAAACGGCTCGCCCATTCCCATCAGCACCACATGGGTGATGCGCTCTGCACTGAGCCGCTGAAGGTGCAAAAGCTGGTCCACAATCTCCCCAGCCGTAAGATGGCGCGTGTAGCTCCCCTGCGCCGTTGCACAGAACCGACATCCCATCGCACACCCCACCTGCGTCGACAAGCACACCGACACCCGATCTGCATAGGGCAGCAGCACGCATTCCACCTCGTTCCCATCTGCCAGTTTGAGAAGACACTTCTGGACCCCATCCTCCGACCGCTGAATAAGGTCTATCTGGTTCGGGGAGACAACAGCACACTCCGCCAGACGGGCACGCAGGGAAGCAGGCAGGTTGGTCATCGACTCAAACGAGTCGACCGCCTTGCAGTAGACCCGATCGGCAATCTGATTCCCGCGATAGGCAGGCTCGTTCAACGATTCGGTGACCCACGCCCGCAACGCCTCAGTCGACGTGCCAACGATGGAGAGTTTGCGCATCGCAAAGAGAATTGTACTAGACGGATGGCGCCCCCGGCGGGACTCGAACCCACAACCAACGGCTTAGAAGGCCGCTGCTCTATCCATTGAGCTACGGGGGCGCGCCGAATATTATACCGCCAGCAGGAAAGCCACCCAACTCGGCGAAGCCCAACGCTTATGCAACTGGCATGGAGCGCCTTCACGGTCAATAAGCGGTTCCCGCTCACTATCAGTCGCGGCACCACTGCACAGACCCAAAATGTTTGGGTGCGCGTCGTAAGCGATGGGATTGAGGGTTGGGGCGAAGCCGTTCCCTTCAGCATCGGCGACCACCGCCAGACCACCGAAACCCTTCTGAACGGGCTGGAACAGGCACGCTCTTTGCTGGAGTCTTACCATCCCCTCCAGCGTACCCAAGTTGAGCGCGCTCTGCTTGAGAACCGTATCCCCTCTGCAGTGCGTTGTGCCATCGACCTCGCTTTATGGGACTGGCTGGGCAAACGCGCGGGGCTGGCTGTATGGCAGATTTTGGGGTTGGATCGCACGGCGATTGTGACCACTTCGGTGACGATTGGGATCAATCCGCCCGATGTCGCCCGCCAACGTGTACGCGACTGGCTGGAGCTGACCCACGCGCGCGCCCTAAAAATTAAGCTGGGGAGCCCCGATGGGATCGAGGCGGACCAGACGATGTTCGAGGCAGTGCGCGACGCGACCCCCTCCACCGTTGCCCTGCGAGTCGACGCCAACGGCGGCTGGAACCTACAAACGGCTCTCACGATGACCCATTGGCTCGCTGGGCGCGGGGTAGAATATATCGAACAGCCCCTCCCAAGCGGACAAGAAGACCAACTCCACGAGCTTTACCGCCGATCACCCTTGCCCATCTTCGTAGATGAAAGTTGCTTCGATACCCAAGATGTGGTGCGACTCGCCGATTGCGTGCACGGCATCAACATAAAGCTCATGAAGTGTGGGGGCATCAGCGAGGCGCTACGAATGGTGCATACCGCACGCGCCCTCGGTCTCCAAGTGATGTATGGGTGCTACTCAGACAGCAGTTTAGCCATTACAGCGGGCGCCCACATTAGCCCCTTGGCAGACCATCTGGATCTAGACAGCCACCTGAACCTGTTGGACGACCCGTTTGTGGGAGCCGTGTTGAACGAAGGGAGAATCGTGCCCAGCGAATCGCCAGGGCTGGGCGTTGCCCTGCACCAGATGCTCGACAACGATGGTTGAAGGACTACACGCAATTGTTGGCAGTGAGGGTATCCTGCCTGTGGAACCGCCCTACTGTTTGGATGCGCAACGCCCACAAACAGTGGTAGCGCCTCAAAGCGAGCAGGAGGTGGCTTCGCTAATTGCCTATGCGGGTGGCCATCGGTTCCCCTTTCTGGTGGCAGGCGGGGCGACTGCCCTCACGGTTCTCACTCCGCCTCCAACGCTATGGTGGCTTCTAAGCACCCGACGCCTGCGCGGGATTGTGGACTATTCGCCTGATGATTTGGTGCTCACGGTACGCGCGGGGACGACCCTCCAGGAGGTTCAGCATCTTCTGCGCACGCACGGGCAGTATCTCCCATGGAACATCGCGCCTTCGGAGGAGGCAACGATCGGGGGCATTGTGGCAGGCAATCGATCGGGTTCATGGCGCTATCGGTATGGCACGCCTCGCGATCGGCTCCTGCAGGTACGGGCGGTGCGCGGGGATGGAGTGGCGTTTTGCAGCGGTGCGAAGGTCGTCAAAAGTGTGGCGGGCTACGACATCCACCGCCTGCTGTGTGGTTCGTGGGGCACGCTGGCGGCGCTGACCGAAATCACGCTGAAGGTCGCCCCGCTCCCCCCTATGTTCAAGGCGGTGGGCTGGTTCTGTGAGTGGGATCTGTTAGAGCCGACTCTGGCAGAGCTGATGCGGGCGCCCCTTCAGCCCGACGGGCTCAGCGTGCTGGTGATTCCGCAAGAGCGCTTCGAGGAGACTTATGCGGTCTCTGCGCATGAGCGGGCTATTGAGCCGCGCTTTCCACGCGAACAGACACATCACAAGGTCTCCTCTAATGCGTTCGCGCCTCCAGCAGGGGTGGTGGAGTTGCCTCCGCCTATCGTCTATGAGGCGACGGACGAGACTCACCCAGAGACCGAGAGGGCCGTTGTGAATTCGCACACCCCGTCGCGCCCGCTGATTGTGTTGGAGTTTTCGGGGCTTCCATCGGGGGTGCACTGGCAGATAGAGTGGCTCCGTTCGCAGGGGTATCCGCTTCAGCCGATAGACAATGCCTTTCTGGAGTATCAGACCTTCCTGCTATGTCCGCGTCGGCATCGCTTTATGCTCCAGTTGTTGATGCGCCCGAACGAGGTGGCAGAAGTGATGATGCGGTGGGCGCGCCCGGGCATTTCGATGCTGGCCCATGCGGGCAGTGGGGTTGTTTACTTATGGTGTGAGCATGCGGAGCCTGGGGCGTTTTTGCAAGAGCGGTTGCGCCACTGTGCCTTTCGCTGGCGCGTCTGGAGCTGGCCTTCGGAAGCGCGCGCCCCTTTACCTCCCCTGCCCTTGAGCTCTGGGGAGCGTCGCCTGATGGAATCGCTCAAGCGCACGTTGGATCCTGTAGGGCTATTACCAACAATCGGGTAAGGGAGGCTATCCCACGAACAGGCGCGACTTGCTGAGCTCCCTCTGCGTCGTCACAAGGCGGTGGTAAGTGCCCTCGCGTGCCATTAGCTCGTCGTGGGTACCGACTTCAACGATGCGTCCACGCTCCAACACCACGATGCGGTCAGCATTCCGCAGGGTCGAGAGGCGGTGCGCAATGGCGATGGTGGTGCGGTTTTGTACCAGTCGCTCCAACGCCTCCTGAATCAACTGCTCGGTCTCGGTATCGACGGAGGCGGTCGCTTCGTCGAGAATCAGGATCTGCGGATTGCGCAGGATTGCGCGTGCAATCGCTATGCGTTGGCGCTCGCCCCCTGAAAGCCGATGCCCCCGCTCCCCGACCCAAGTGTCGTAGCCATCGGGGAAGCGCATAATGAACTCATGCGCATTAGCCGCCTTGGCGGCGATGATAATCTCCTCCATCGTGGCGTCGGGGCGGGCATAAGCAATGTTCTCACGAATCGTGCCGGGAAACAGGAAGGTGTCCTGTAGCACGACGCCGATATGCTGGCGCAAATCCTGCATGCGAATCGAGCGCAAATCTTTGCCGTCTAATAAGATTCTCCCGTGCGTGGGGTCGTAGAATCGGCAGATGAGGTGGATGAGCGTTGTCTTGCCCGAACCCGACGGACCGACCAGTCCAACCATTTCACCCGGACGGATGTGCAGGTTAATCCCATGGAGCACCAGATGGTGCTTCTCATAGCCGAACGAGACATTCTCGAACACGATTTCGCCTTTGACGGTGTTCAGGGGCTGGGCATCAGGCAGATCGCGCACTTCGGGTTCGGTATCCAACACCTCGAACACACGCTCGGCAGCGGTCACCGTGCGCGAGGCCCAGTCCATAATGTTCGTGATAATGCTCAGCGGTCCGAAGAGCATCCCGATGTAAGCAAGGAACGCCACCAGCTTCCCCAGTTCGAAGGTGCCTTCCAGCACGCCACGCCCACCGACATACCAGATGACGAACGAACTGGACATCACCAAAAACGAGATGAGCGGGAGGACACTGGCGCTGATCTTGCCCGCAATCATCCCCGTCTCGGCGATTTCGAAGTTGCGCTGGTCAAACTTACGCATCTCCCGCTCCTCTTGGGTGAAGGCTTTCACCTCACGAATGCCCGAAAGGGTTCCCCCCAGATGAGCGGTTAGGCGCGACCAGCGGTGCCAGTGCTGACGCCACACCCGAATCACGCGGCGCCACGCATAGCGCGACGCCCACATAATAAACGGCGCCGGAATCAACACCAATAGGCTCAGCCTCCAGTCCATCATCACCATAACCGTCGCGATACCGAGGATCATCAATAGGTTGAGCGTGATGGCCGGCGCACTGTTGACCAGAAAGTCGTAAAGCGCGTCGGTATCGCGCGTGACTCGGCTCATAATAGACCCAGTCTGCCGACGGTCGAAGTAGCTGAGCGAGAGCCAATTCAGATGCTCGTACAGCTTGGAACGCAGTTCGAACGAGATTCGGCTCCCCAGCCAAGCATTGAGGCGTCCGCGCCCGATATTGATGAGGGTTCCCGCAAGGCGAACACCCATCAGGGTGAGCAACAGCCACACAAACAGGTGGACGTTCGTACGGGGAACCAGCACTTCGTCGATTAGGATTTTGGTCAGATACGGCGGTGCCAGTTCGATACCCGCACTCAGCATCGCCAGCACCGAGCCGAGAAACATATAGCGCCAGTAGGGGCGCACCATCTTTAGCAAGCGAACCAACACCTGCCCCTGTGAGCGGCAGGCGGGGCACGAGAGCACATCCTCTGGAATGGGGCGCCCACATCGCTCGCATACTGCCTGCTTGCGCTCGATTGGAGAGGGCTCATCACCGCGCAAGATCGCCTCCAGACGGAGCTTGACCTGACCGAACAGGTTCGCTAGCGCACTGCTGTAACGAATCAATTCGATGATTCTGCCATCGGTCAGGCGCACCTCTAAAGCAGAAGCCCCCACCAACTGGCGGATCCGCACCGACTCTAAATCGCTTAGGGATACTGTCTGTACAATCTCAGGGGAGACCAACTCGTGCCCATTCCCGTTCGCGCCGTTTTTGCGTAGCCATGGCAGGCGGGCACTGGTGCTGGGTTCGCTCAACGAACAGTTCACACGCAGGGTAACGATTGCGGTATCGGTTAAGACCAGCCAACTCTCGCCGAAGCGACCTTCAGGCGACAGATCGGAGGCGAAGGCGAGATCGATCCGTGCCGCCCCAATTGCTTTTTCGACGACTGCACGCACCTCCCGTGGCAGGCGTCTATCCGTGCTGTCCATTATTCCTTATTATACCCCTCGTTGTGTCAAACCTTCTGTCCAGAGGTTCCGTATTAAGGGGTATAATATCAATGAGGTAATGACGGTGTTGTGGTCAAGCCTGATGGAGTGGTGGAACTTGATTTTCGCGCTCCCGTTCGGCGTGGGACTTCTGCTCGGCGTGGGGTTTGTACTGGGGGGGCTGGTCGATGTCGGAGGAGCAGACACCCATGCAGACGACACTAGCGCGGACGATCCCGATCACTCCGATTCGCTTTGGAGCCATATTTTCCACTGGTTCGGAATCGGTATGGGGGTGCCTCTAACCCTGCTCATCCCGACGCTCATGATGGCATGGGGACTTGCTGGCCTGACCACCAATCACATGCTGGCACCGCTGCTGAAACAGCCTGTTTTCTACTTCCCTATCTCGGTAGCAGCAGGCTTAGGCGCAATGATTCTGATGGGGCGCTTTGCGACCTTCCTTGTCCGCCGAACTGGCATCCTCGACGAGACCCCTGCTCCGACCCGTCATGACCTTATCGGCTGTACGGGCTATGCGGTCTTCGAAATCACTGAACATGAGGGCACGGCGAATGTGCGTTCCAAAACGGGAGACATTCATCGGATCGCATGTCGCACCCACCCTGGGCACCCAACTATCCCAGCAGGAACCGAGTTAATTGTTGTGGGGTATAATGTGGGGTATAATGAAGACAGCGGTAGTTTATTGGTGGCGGTGTGCCCCTTTGCACTTGAGCCTGCTGCTACGCCTCTGCAGGAACCTCGGAAGTCAGAACAAACCCAAATTGGGGGACAGACCCATTGAGGAGGTTTAACGATGATACAGCTGATGATGATAATCGGGTTGGTGTTGACGGGCTATGCCCTCTACGGGCAGATAGCTGGTTCCCTCACAGCGGGTCAAGCGACCATCGTCGGCGGGCTAGGGCTCATCCTGTTCCTGGTAGGGGGCGTCCTATGGCTGATACGCCACTGGCTCCTGCGACCCTCCGCAAACCTCGCTTATGTGATCACAGGTCTTGTGGGACGACGCGTCGCCATCGACGGGAGCCGGGTCTATATCCCCTTCTTGCACGAGAAGGTTCCCGTCTCCTTAGAGACGATGAAGTTGGAGGTGGAGCGCAAAGGCCCCGACGCGCTGATTACCCGCGATAACCTGCGTGTCGATGTGAAGGCAGAGTTCTACATCAAAGTTCAGCCCGATACGGAATCGGTGCTGAACGCCGCACGCTCGCTGGGCGACAAATCGGTGAACGCACAGTCGGTGTCCGCGCTGGTGTTCGAAAAGCTGGTCTCGGCGTTGCGCAGTGTCGCTGCCACCAAAGACCTTGTGGAGATCCACGCGCAGCGCGATGCGTTCGCCAGTGCCGTCCAGCAACTGGTGCGGAAAGACCTCGAACAAACATGTCGTTACTTGCGACAAAGCCAGTAGATCGGATCATCGCCGAGGCACAGGAGACGGGCGAACACACGCTGCGTCGCGCTCTCGGCCCCGTGAGCCTCACGATGCTTGGCATCGGGGCGATCATTGGGACGGGCATCTTCGTGCTCACAGGCAAAGCTGCCGCCGAACACGCTGGTCCAGCCGTCGTCTTGTCGATGGTGCTGGCCGGTGTGGTCAGCGCGCTCGCCGCGTTCTGCTATTCGGAGTTCGCTTCAACGGTGCCGATCTCCGGTTCGGCTTACGCTTATGGCTACGCCACGCTCGGCGAGTTCGTCGCCTGGATCATCGGTTGGGACTTGATCTTAGAGTACGCTTTTGGCGCCGCCACGGTCGCCGTCGGCTGGTCCGGCTACGTCGTCAGTCTGCTCAAAGATTTCGGCATTCAGTTCCCCGCTGCCCTGAGCGCCGCGCCCGGGACGGTGGTTAAAACAGACGCTGGCGAGGTGACAGCCATCTTCAACCTGCCGGCTTTTCTGATCTCCACCTTCGTCACCTTGTTGTTAGTCAAAGGCATCAAGGAATCGGCCAACTTCAACTCCTTCATCGTCATCGTCAAAACCTCGGTCGTCGTGCTCTTCATCGTGGCTGGCATCGGATTCGTCAACATGGCCAACTTCGAGCCTTTCATCCCGCCGCCAGCGCTCGATCCGAACGGCAATCCGGTCTTTGGCGCCTATGGTTGGAGCGGCATCTTGACTGGCGCGGCTGTGATCTTCTTCGCTTACATCGGCTTCGATGCCGTGTCAACCGCTGCGCAGGAAGCGAAAAATCCGGCGCGCGATATGCCCATCGGCATCATCGGCAGTCTGGCCATCTGTACAGTGCTCTACGTGCTCGTCTCCTTCGTGATGGTTGGACTAGTCCCATACAAAGAGCTGAGCGTGCCGGCTCCCATCGCCGTGGCCATCGATGCCGCTTACAGACAAGCACAAGTGACTGGCTCGTTCTTCGCGCCGCTTCTGGCCACTTTCCCGACCATCGTCAAAATTGGCGCCGTCATGGGGTTGAGTTCAACCATGGTCGTTATGGTCATGGGCCAACCGCGCATCTTCTATTCGATGTCGCGTGACGGGCTGCTGCCGAAGTGGGCGTCCAAAGTGCATCCGCGATTCCGCACGCCGTACGTCACAACGCTGATCACTGGCGCGATCGTCGCGACCATGGCCGGATTCGTCAACATCAGCATCTTGGGCGAACTGGTGAGCATCGGCACGCTCTTCGCTTTCGTCATCGTCTCGCTCGGCGTGATCATCATGCGCTACACGAACCCGACGCTCCATCGCCCGTTCAAAGTGCCGCTATCGCCGATCTTCCCGATCATCTCGGCGATCGCTAGCGCCTACTTGATGAACGGTTTGCCGCTCGATACTTGGCTGCGCTTGATCCTGTGGATGTCTTTCGGTCTGCTCGTCTATTTCGCCTACAGCTACAAGCATAGCAACTTGGCGTTCATTGGCGACGATGGGAACAACCAAAACGAATCGGTAGAAAACGGATCGTCGCCGCCGCTTTCGCCGATCATCGGCGTGCTGTTGATCATCGCTTTGACGATTTGGATGTTCGCTTTCACCGACTACTCACCTTTGCGCCG
>PSLB01000156.1:1828-5020 GCA_040289385.1 Armatimonadota bacterium | reverse complement strand
ACGAGAGTAGTCAAGGCGGCGCTCCTCCCCGGGCCTAAAGGCCGGGGTCTCCGCGCCGCAGTACACGGATGATTGTGCGGTACCTGAGGAGAGGAAAGGCGAGCTTCCCCTCGTGACGTCCTCCCCTCCATCAATTGAGGGGCATCCTTATCCCGGATGCACGCAGGGCTTTCTCCCCGTGCTTCGGTTCAGCGACGCCGTGCCATCCCAAGTGGTATGACACGACCACAGGCCGCACCACACGGCCATTACTCCCCTTCAAGGTACGGGTTAACGGGAGATAGCTGGTACGCCCTTTTGTAGATATTCAAGGGACGCTTGCGCGTGACCAGGGCGCCGTCCACATCTGCAACATGCCGCAAAACGGTTGTCAATGCTGTGTAGTGAGGGGGGTCCGTGTCCCCTCCATCAATGGAGGGAGATGACTGCCCCCTCGCGCTCCCCCACTTTTCTAAGTTGAGGCTTACTTCACCAGTTCCATGCGCATAGTGCCATCGATAGGAGCAGGCGCACCTTGAACTGGCAAGCCTTTGATTGCCATAGTAGTGCGCACCATCATACCCGTCTTTGTGTCCACCCAGGTATGCCCGTCGAAGCTCATTGGCATTTGGCTCTCGTCTAAGCTCTTGCCCTTGACCCTGATCTTGAGTGTATCGATCTCGTTGACCTTTTCGAAGCCGACGACCTCATACTCCACCTTGATCTTGGGGGACTCTTTGCTGGGCTGGTATTCGTGTTCCCACTTGTCGCCCACCTTGACAGGTTTGTCGGGGTAGTTCATGCTGTTGAAGCTCCCCGCTGCAGGATTGTTTTCACCTTCCATTTTGAGGAGACTGCCGTTTGGGCGAAAGGTGGTTTTGGTTGGCAGCCCCCCCGGTGCTGGCATCTCTTGATCCCCGAACTTCACCAGCCCATTTTCTTGGGTGCTTTCAATCGTGTAGTTACCTTCCGAGTCGACCTTGACCACTTTGTTGATAATGGTTACCGAGAAGACGACAAGCTGACCACCGAAGTCGATATCCATGGTCATTTTATACTTGTAGGTCTCCCCCTCTTTCACATTGACTCTGAGGGTGTATTCTTGCGTCCAAGCGAGGCTCAACGCGCTGAGGCTCGCTACCACCAGAAAGGACCACATCCGTCTCTGTCGCATAGTGTTTCTCCTCCATTGTGTCCGTTGACACACCGAGAGTATACCCAACAGAGAGGTATACTCTATATGATGGACAAGCCCGTCCTAATTGAAGCCCAAAACGCCAGCCTGACCTACCAAGACGGGATCCGTACGGTGCATGCGGTGCGCTCGATCACTTTGCGGGTGCATCAAGGCGAGTTTGTGGGGATTGTGGGGCCCTCAGGTTCGGGCAAAAGCTCTCTGTTGTATCTGCTCAGTGGGCTCAAACTCCCTTCCTCAGGCACGGTACGCTATCGGGGGCGATGCTTCGCCCAAGCCTCAGATGGGGAACGGAGCGCAACACGGCGAGAACGGTTCGGGTTTGTGTTTCAACAGCCCTATCTCCTCGGCTACCTGACCGTGCTGGAAAATCTCTTAGTACCCGCTCCCGATACGCGTTCCCTTCGTGAGCGCGCCTACACCCTACTGGAACAATTGGGGCTGGGTGACAAAATCCATCGACACCCATCGGCGCTTTCAGGAGGGGAACGCCAGCGCGTGTGTGTTGCTCGCGCCCTGCTGATGGAGCCAGAAGTCATCTTCGCCGATGAACCGACCGCCGCCTTAGACCAGCATACAGGCTTGCAGGTCTTAGAACTGCTTGAGAATCACAGGGGTGAGGGGGCAGTGGTGCTGGTCACTCACGATCCTCAAATGCTACGCTACTGTGATACGGTCTACACACTGCGTGATGGACAAATCGAGGCGGTGGTGTCGCGCGAGGCGGATAACGAAAGGCATACTGCACCCCTCCCGCCAACCCTATAACCACCATTCCATACCCCGCCAACCATTCATGGGCGACCAACGGCATTCCTGCCAGCCCCACAAACAGCACGGCACACACTGCCAGCGAGCGGTTGCCCAGCCGCCAAGCTATGTACCCACAGAATAACGCCATCCCGACGAAGAATGGAACCATATGTCTCCCGCTCGGATTATTCCATAAGGTATACTCCCTGCGCTGATGAGAAACCTATGTCTTTTGCTGGTGACGCTCTGTACCGCCCCAATCTCAGCGCAATACCGAGGGCACTTCGTGGCGGAAGATTTCGCCATTCGTGTCTTTGGATGGAACGGCACGAACGGGGCGCCAGGTTTCAACATGGACCCGACTCGAGTCTTGGGCTTTCCACCTCCCCGTGCCACACCCGCTGTCCCCGACAACACCAAGCTGTTCTCGTTTGGCTGGGGAGGCTATGTAGAGGTGGGCTTTGCGGGCCCGATACAAAACCTGCCCGCAGGGGTAGACCCTCACAATCCAGATGGCTACGACTTTATTGTGTTTGGCAACGCCTTCTATGTTGGCGGTAACCCGTGCCGTGTGTGGGCAGAACCAGGCTATGTGGAGGTAGGCATCGATCTGAGTGGGAGGGGGATGCCCGATGCACAGACGCGCTGGTATCTGTTGCTGCCTCCCTCCCCCGACCCGCGCACGCCTTCAGGAGAACCGCAATTTCCACTGCCTGACCGTTGGTTCGGCAACATCTCGGTATGCCCCATCCCTATAGTAGGCTATGCCGATGTAACGCCGATAACGAATCAGGGACATCCCCTCGTGCCCGACGATCCTTTTCAGCCCGGTATTCAGGGGATTTCGGCAGGCGGCGACGCCTTCAAGCTGGAGTGGGCTGTCGACTGGCAAACGGGTCAGCCTGTGGCATTAACGCATGCCGATTTCATACGGATTGTTCATGCAGGCAACGCTTCACTGGGGGTGTTCGGTGCCTCCTCAACGGAAGTGAGCGCAATCGCGCTCATACGACGCTACGGCGATACCGATGCTAATGGCTGTGTGGACGAGGCAGACCTGTTGACCGTCCTGTTCTCGTTCGGTCATGCGGGCGACTCACTGGCAGGCGATATCAACCGAGATGGCGTCGTAGACGATGCCGACCTGTTGGGGGTGCTGCTCCAGTTTGGGATGGGGTGCAACTGAAGGCTTCTATAATCATCATCCGTGTACTGCGGCGCGGAGACCCCGGCCTTTAGGCCTGGGGAGGAGCGCCGCCTTGACT
>PSLB01000156.1:0-1641 GCA_040289385.1 Armatimonadota bacterium | reverse complement strand
GGGGGGCCGCTGTCAACCTGCCCTGTAGGGGCACGGCATGCCGTGCCCCTACTTTAGCCGTGGGGTAGTTGACCGCCTTTCCTGAAGAATCTCTAAAGCCTTTTGTAAAATAGGGTCCTCGCTCTGGCGGAACATGGCACGGGTCAGCTCCACAGGCACATCGGGCTGAACGCCGACCTCCTCAATCCGTCGCTTGCTGGGGGTCTCAAAGTTCGCGATGACGCACTGGAGGAGCCCTCCATGGGGCAGTTCAATAACCTTAGAGGGGAGTGCCATGCCGGGTGTCGGGCGCCCTACTACTGTAGCGCGCTTCGCCTCTTGCAGCCCCCCCGCAAAGATTTCCGCCGTGCTAATCGAGACCTCATCCACCAACACCACTACGGGGCCGCGATAGGCGCCTTGTTGCGGATAGGCAACGATACCGTAGGTTCCCGAACGCAAGTACATCGTACCGAGCGGGGTCTCTTTGTCCACCAGATAGCCTGCCACTCCGCCCGCCATCAGCCCGACGCCTCCGATATTGCCGCGCAGGTCGATAATCAGTCCTCGTGTCTCGCGCATCGAGCGAATAATCTCTGGTATCTGTTTCATCAGCGATGGCATAAAGGCGTTGAAGGCGATGTAGCCGATGTTGCCGGGCAAGCGTCGTGCCTCTATATAGGTGGGGATGGGGGGGAGACTACCAAACTGGGCGACTTCACTACGCGGGGCGTCGCGAATCAGCTCCACAGTGCGCTCCTGCCCCTCCAAGTCGCGGTAGCATACTTGTACTTTAGAACCAGGCGCACCGCTCAGCCGTTCGGCAAACGCAATCTGAACCTGCATGCGCTCTTCTCTCACCGAAAGCGGGCGCGTGCGAACGGCGTCCAGTACGCTCTGGGCGTCGGTGTCGTCAATCCTTAACAGTTCGCTCCCTGCGGGAATGCCAGCGCGCATCGCAGGCGAGCCCTGAACCACGCGCACAACCACAGGACGCCCTTCCACCAGCTGGACGACCAATCCCACCTGCCGACCTGTGAGGTCTACGCGTCCGCCACGCCCCGCAACATACACTCCCGGTGGGATTACCCCCATATGCGACTGACCGAGCTTGCTGAGCATCTCGTTCAGAAGATTATAGAATTCGCTATCGGTAGTGGCCGAGCGGATTCGGGGGATGAATGCCTCCCGCAGAGCGTTCCAGTCTACGCCCCCCAGTTTCGGGTCATAATGGGAGTTGCGCACCTCTTCCCACACAAACTGAAATACCTCCATCCGTTGTTCAGGCTTCAGCCTCTGGCTACTGCCGCACACCAGCAGAAGCATCGCAATGCCCACAGCAACGCCATAGAGTCGGCCCATGCGGGGAATTGTACCCCTCGCCAACAGGAACCTGCCCATCTACAGCGAACCAGACCTCGGCTGAACAGTTTTTATATTGACATCCTCCGAGATGGTTCGCGCTTGGCGATGCTTCGGTGCAGTAGACCATAAAGCCACCGACCCCGAAACCCCACTCGGCAAGCAAATCCCAACCTGGTACTCCAGCATCAGCGGGATCTGGCAAACCGTGTGGTTGGAGACGACCGGTCATGAACCCCACGGCTAAAGCCAAGGGCTTGCAGCTAGGCCGGTTGGCCCGCCGCGTACGACCGCATACGG
>PSLB01000155.1:0-5051 GCA_040289385.1 Armatimonadota bacterium | reverse complement strand
GCGAGATGGTACCATATGGGGTATGTTGCGCGTTTCGATGTCGTCGATCGGGCGATTTTGAGTTCAGAATTGGGGAGCAGAACCCATTGATGGTGTATCAGACCCTTGCAAGTGCTTCATTATGAGACCCCCTTGACACTTGGCAAAGCCAGTCGGGTATAATTTATCCCACAACATGTGGATAGGGCAACCCTGCCAGAAAAACGCATCCGCAGGGGGCACATGCGCTCCTGCCCTTTTTGACCATCTGCACAGCAACCCGTAGTCAAAAAAACTCCCTTACAAAGGAAGGTGATCGGATGATCTTTCCAGAGAACGATGAACTGATTCAATACCCTCGCTATATCCTGACGCTCTTAGCGGCAGAGCGTGCGCGGCTCTTAAAAGCAGGCGCCAAGCCTCTGGTGCCCGTCAACGGCACCGACTTCAACCCGCTCAGCGTGGCTTTAGAGGAGATTGCCCAAGGCAAAATCAAGCCGCTGATTGTCGACGAGCACCGAGTCGAAGTGTTGATTCGCGGACCCGAGCACACCTGGCAGTTGAGCACCTTGCAAGACCTTCAGCGTCGGATTCAAACGGAAGACGAAGAGAGCGAAGAGGTACGCACTTTCTTAGCCGCAGAGACCAGTCTGTCGGGGCTGTTTGATGCAGAAACCGACGATGCCGAATAAGCCAGATTACTACGCCGTTTTGGGGGTAACGCGCGAGGCGACCCAAGAGGAGATCAAATCCGCCTATCGTCGCCTCGCGCGCCAACTCCACCCTGACGTCAATCGCGACGACCCCGAAGCCGAAGAGAAGTTCAAACTGCTCAACGAGGCTTACCAAGTGCTTTCAGACCCCGAGTCGCGTGCCGTGTACGACCGCTTCGGGCACGCAGGCGCCCCGAGTGCCGTCCCCACCGACCCGTTCGACATGGCGGAAAACCTGTTCCAGATGTTCTTTGGGGGGGCGGTGCGACGGTCCCCCCACGGCGCATTAGACGGCGATGACCGGCGAGTCGATCTCACTGTAACCTTAGAGGAGGTGCTCCACGGCGCCGAGAAGTCGGTTACTGTAGAGCGTCTCCGCCTATGCGAGCGCTGTCGGGGCACAGGCGCCGAGCCTGGCACCACACCCGAACGCTGTCCCGACTGCCACGGCTCCGGACGCGTACGCTTTACCCAAACGACGGTGCTGGGCACAGTCACGCGAGTGGTGCCCTGCCAACGGTGTCGGGGTGAAGGCGAAATCGTGCGCTCCCCATGCCGAGAATGCCGCGGCGCCAAACGAGTCCCACGCGAAGAGACGCTCTCTATCACCATCCCGCCCGGAATCGAGTCCGAAACCACCCTCCTTTTGCGTGGGGCAGGCGATTCGGGGCTACGAGGCGGACGCGATGGCGACCTCTATGTGGTGGTCTCCATCGCTCCGCACCCCCGCTTCAAACGGCGTGGGAACGAGCTCGCAACACAAGTCAATCTGACCTATCCCCAACTGATCCTCGGCGACGAGATCGAGATCGAAACCTTAGACGGCAAGGTTTCTCTCGAGATTCCCGAGCTGACCGAGCCGTATAGCGAACTGACCCTTCCCGGCTACGGGCTTCCCGACCCGCGCACGGGCAAGCGGGGCGACCTGCATGTGCGCATCGGTCTGAAGATGCCCAAAAAGCTCACCGATGCGCAACGCCATCTCCTGCGCCAGCTGGCAGAAGTGTCGGGAGTGCGCCTCAAAAAGTACGCCCACAGCGAGCCCACCAGCTTCATAGAGAAGCTCAAGCGTACTGTCAAGGGCGAGGAGTAAGCCCCATGCGCAAAATCGCTTCGGTCGGTATTCTCGTGGCAGATGTGGTTGCCAAGCCTGTCAGCCGTTACCCCGAACGAGGCGTCTGCGTGCACGTCGACACGATGGAACTGCACGTGGGCGGATGCGCCGCCAACACTGGACTGGCGCTGGCAAAGCTGGGACTGCCCGTCGCCGTGATCGGCAAGGTGGGGACAGACGCTTTCGGCGATTTTCTGCTCCACACGCTGACCCAACACGGCGTCGATACACGCGGAATCCTCCGCACCGCTACAGGCACTTCCAGCACGATGGTGATGGTGCATCCCGACGGTGAGCGATCGTTTATCCACACCGTTGGCGCCAACGGCGAACTGACCGCCGACGACATCGACTGGACCATCGTGCAGGAATGCGGGCTGTTCCACCTTGCAGGCGCGTTCCTGATGCCCAAACTGGACGGCGAGCCTGCCAGTAAAGTTCTCCAATGCGCCAAAGCCCTCGGATTAATCACCTGCTTAGACACCACTTGGGATGCTTCCGGGCGATGGATGGAGGTTCTGCGCCCGTGCATGCCCTACATAGACTACATCGTGCCCAACTACGGCGAAACGTGCGAATTGACGGGTGAAACCTAACCCGACCGCATCGCTGATGCCCTGCTCGATACGGGCGTGGGTACTGCTGTCATCAAAATGGACGCGCGAGGATGCTTTGTGAAGAATCGGCACGCGGCGTTTACAGTGCCCGCCTACCCGGTGGAGGTGGTCGAGCAGTTAGGTGCAACAACGGGCGTGCGCCCACTCGAGGAAACTCTGCTATGGGCAGGGCTTAATCCTCCGTAGATTGCACCGCCTGCTGATAGGCTTCGAGAACCAATTCCACATCGCCGTCCGCTTTCAATACCCCCCGATCCAGCCAAATGGCACGCTGAGCCACCTGACGAACCGCCTCCATATCATGCGAGACAAACAGAATCGTGCGCCCCTGCTCCTGAAACTCACGAATCTTACGATAACACTTCTGCTGAAAATATGCATCGCCGACCGCCAGCACCTCATCTATTAGCAGAATGTCGGCATCCACATGCGCCGCAATCGCAAAGCCCAGCCGCATCAGCATCCCCGAAGAGTAGGTGCGGATTGGTGCATCGATATAGTCCTCCAGCTCTGCGAAGGCGACAATCTGATCAATGCGTTGGGACACCTGTCGGCGGGTCAAGCCCAAAATCACGGCGTTGAAATAGATATTTTCCAGCCCCGTCAGGTCGGGATGGAACCCAGCGCCGAGTTCCAACAGCGGTGCAACGCGCCCGTTGACCGTGAGCGTGCCGCGCGTAGGACGGTAGACGCGCGCGATCAGCCCCAGCAAAGTGCTTTTACCAGAGCCGTTCCGTCCGATTACGCCCACAGTCTCGCCATGATAAATAGTGAAGTTTAGCTCCCTAAGCGCCACCACATGTTCTACCCGTTTGGGTAGGAACGCCAGCAGGAGCCCTTTGAGCGAGGAGTAGGGCTGATGGCTGAGCAGGAACTCTTTGGTGAGGTTCTGGGCGCGGAGGGCGACACCCGCTGTGGCGTGTTCGGGGGGACGCTCCGCGCCCGGGAGAGGAGCCATCGCTTAGAAGTCGCCTCCACCGCCGCGGCCGCCGCGGCCGCCACCCCTCGCACCGGGTTGCTGTTGAGGGCGGGTAGGTGCTCGACGCAGGCTGTTATCGATATGAATCGCCCAGTTGAAGCGCACGGTGTTGCCTATCCAGTCGGACGCAACGACGGTGAGCGTGTGCCGCCCATCGGCTAAGGGTTGTACCGTACCCCCAGCCCGCAGACGCACCTTAACCTCGCCCGAAGCGGGATCGTACTCGGCTTCGAGGAGCTCACCGTCCAACAGAAACTGCACCGAGTCGGGGTTCACGCCACAGCCTTCATCGCGCAAGCGCGCAAAAAAGTCGAGTGGCAACTGCCCCGACATCATCTCCCCGACATTGGGCACAACGCGCACCACTTCAGGGGGCGTTCGATCGACCCAGCCATAGCGGAATGCGGTCAGGTTGCCGTCGGCGGTCGCCACCAAAAAGCCCTCCGGAACCCAAATCAGCGGACTGCTGAGGGCGAGATAGGCGATACGCCGATTATTGGCGTCGACCGTGCCTTCGGGAGGGCGCAAGGTGTAAAGCCACTTCAGCTGCCCATCGGGCAAAGAGTAGCGTAAAATCGTGCCGCGCCGAGTAGCCACCCACAAGTCGCCTTCACGGATGACAGGCGGGGTCAGCGGCTCGTAGCGTAGAGTGATGGGCTGTTTGTCGCCCGCAATAAGCCTGCCGTTATGGTCATACAACAGCACGCGGTTCTCACGCGTGGTCACCACCACATACTCGTCGTTGGCGGTTGGGGCTAAGCGGACCTCAGTGGTGAACTGGCGTCGCCATCGGAGAGCCCCGCTGTTGGGGTTGATCGCCAGCAGTTGGTCGTTGGAAGTGGCGTAGAGGCTATTATTGGCGTAGACAGGCTGGGCATCGTAGTTGGGGGCAGGCAGACGGTAGACCCAGCGTCGGCGTCCGCCGCTGGCAGTGATGGCATGGATGAACCCAGCGTTCGTGCCAAAAAAGAGCGTGTCCTCCACCTTAACTAGGCTCCCAGCGATGTAGTCGTCGATACGGTAGGGGGCGCTCCAGAGCGGTTCGCCGTTCAGAGCATTGAGAGCATAGACCTCGCCGCCCCCTGTCCCAATATAGAGCGTGCCCTCATCCAATACGAAGCGCGCCGTGGGCGCGCTTCGTGCGTTGAAAATCCAGCGGACGGCTCCTGTCTCGATGTCTAACGCATACACATTTCCATTACTGGCGCCGAAGTAGACCAGATTGTTGCCCTCCACAGGCTGCCCCAGAATCGTGGCTTCCAAGGGCGCATCCGCAGGAAACTGCCACTTGAGCGTGCCCGATTCCCGATCCAACGCATAAATTCGGTTCAAGCACGGATAGTAGAGGGTTGTTTTGCCTACTCCGGGAATGGCAGGGTTGTTGGGTGCAGGATTGCCGAAGAAGCGCCACGCAACGGCGGGCACTTGCGGCAGTGCATTAAGCCAAAGCAACCCCAAAACCAGTAGTAGTCCGATTCGCTTCATTTTTCCCTCCTGAAACTTTACCCCACTTCGACGGTGCGTCGCATCTTCCTACAAGTTCAGGGGCAACTTGCCCCTATCGCTTAGGGGGAGTCAACTACCCCATAGCTAAAGCTAGGGGCTTGCACCTAGCCCGCTTCCGCGGGCCGGCACGACAGGCCGGTTGA
>PSLB01000154.1:0-5157 GCA_040289385.1 Armatimonadota bacterium | reverse complement strand
GTGCTTCTGCTGACCGCTTGCACGTTTGCGCAGGAAACGACCTTTGCGCCGACTGCCACCAGCGCGCCTCAGTCCACCCGCCGAAACCCCTTCGGGGTTATGCTCCCCTCTCGATTAGTCCGTTCATCCCAGGGAATGCAAGTCGCTAAAGCGTTAGGGGCGGTCTATTTCCGGCCCGCTTCCATCTTCCTGGATGACTGGAACGGGACCAGTCCGGAGTGCGATATCGCCCTGAAAGCCGGTTTGCAACTCGTCCTCACCGTCCGCAACAACGGTCGGGGGCAAGCCACTTCCCCGCCCAGTGATCTCGCCGCCTATCAACGCGCGTTGGGCAAGGTGCTGGACAAGTACCGCCCGGCGGTGCTGGTGGTAGAGAATGAGGAAAACTCAGCCCTGTTCTACACCGGCACCCCGGAGCAATACGCTGCCCAGTTAAAAGCCACCTGCCAGGTGGCGCACCAAAAGGGCATCCCCTGCACGAATGGCGGGCTGGTCAGCACGCTGGTGGCCCTGCTGGTGTATGACCATTACCTGGAGAGTGGGCAATTGGCCGCTGCCCAAGACTTCGCCGCCAGAGCCTTCACTGTAGAGGAGCAGCGCCATCTCACCTCTCCCAGGGCTCAGGAGCAGATTCGCAAGGGCAAAGCACTACTCTCATCCTATCGCGCCGCTGGTGTGGACTATGTGAACTTTCACTGGTACATCGCCGATACGCGGGCACTGGGGGAGGCGGTAGCGTTTCTGAGGGAACAGACCCGCTTGCCCGTGATCACGAATGAAATCGGCCAATTCACCGACGATCCCAAGCAGACGACGGCGATCATGGGCAAGATCGTGGAGTTGGGCCTACCCATCGCCGTCTGGTTCGGCCTGGACGGGCCGAAAGCGAGGGGATTGGTCAACCTGGATGGCACCCTGCGACCTACCGGCGAGGCGTTCAAGCGCTTTATAGAGGAAAGATTCGGGGCGAACCGATGACTACATGCTGCCTAACACGCGCTTGCACCTGACGCCGCTTCGCGGCTGACGCTAACCGTACCAAACTGCCCACCCTCTTTGCGTTCAACGAGCGGTTGGGAACGCTCGCGGTCTTCAAGCTCTGGCGAACCCTCTCAGGCGTGGAGGACCAGCAGGAGAACGCCACCACCTGATCCAGAGCAATCCAGACATGGCGCTCGTGGAGGCTTACGACTATCTCTAGCGCATAACCCCAGTGCGCTCTTGACCTTTCAGCGTGTGCCTTCTACGATGACATCGGCGAGCGGTCGCCCCTCCAGGAAGCGGAGCACATTCTGGATGACCCCTTGCGCGATTCGCTGCTGGGCTTCCTGTGTGACACCTGCCCCGTGCGGGGTGAGCACCACATTCGGCAGTTTCAGCAGGGGATGATCGGCAGGGGGGGGCTCAGGTTGGAATACATCGATTGCCGCACCTCCCAGATGTCCTTGCAGTGCTTCTATGAGGGCATCGGTATCGACCAGCTCTGCGCGCGCGGTGTTGATCAGGAAGGCGCCGTATTTCATGCGCTTCAGTCGCTCCCGATTGACAAGTCCGCGTGTTTCTGGGGTTAGAGGCAGGTGGAGCGTGACCACGTCGCATTCGGGAAGCAGGGCATCTAAGTCTAAGTAGGTTACTCCGAGAGCTTCCTCCTGTTCAGGGGGAAGAGGGTTTACATCGTAGTAGAAGGTGGTGACGCCGAAAGGGAGGAGCCGAGTAGCGACCTCACGCCCGATGCGCCCCATACCCACGATCCCCACCGTTTTGCCCTGCAGATCGCGGGCATGGGCAATCCAATAAGGGAGCGACCATTCCCCACGTGCCAGCATTGTGTGGGCGGGGATTAGCCCGCGTATCATCGCTAAGGTCACCATCACCACATGCTCGGCGACGCTCACTGTGTTCGCCCCCGATACGGCAGCCACCGTAATCCCCAGCTGGCGGGCAGTATCAAGGTCTACATGGTCTACTCCGACCCCTGCCACCTGAATAAAACGCAGGCGCCCCGCTTTTTCCAGCATTGCGTGTGTAATCGGTGTAAAGGCGGTAGAGATCAGCACCTCACAGTCTGTAAGGTGCGGTTCCAGCTCTTCTGCGTTGGTTGCCAACTCGACGGTGTGTCCTGGAAAGAGGGCGCGTACCATCGTGATTTGGGCTTGAACCTGCTCTGAAGGGGGGAGGATTGCGACAACCTTCATGCGTGACCTCCGATAATTTGGCGGGTGAGCTCACTGGCTTCTGCCTCCGCCTCTTCGGTCTCGCGGAGGAGCTGTTCCATAGTGAGGTGGCGGGCGCGTGCCAGCCGATTCTCGCGACGCATAAACTGGCTCATGGCATAGTTCATAAACTCGTCTTGATCGAGACCGAAGGGCGTTTCGGGCTCGTAATCCTGAAACACCTCTTGCACAACGCCGACCGCATAGGGGATCAGTTCGTTCATCTTGTTCTGGATTGTATCCCACACAGGGTCGCCGTGTTCTGCAATTAGGCGCGACAGCAGATAGACTCCGTAAGCGATATGGTGCGACTCGTACTGCATCATCTTTGCGATACCCTGTACCAGTCCGAGCGTCACCTGCTGACGCTTGTACGCTTGGAAGAAGCCGTAGTAGCCCGTCCCAGCCAAAACACCTTCCACAATCATGTTATAGGTTACGCTGGCCTTCGCTTGTGCTACAGGAGAGCGATCATAGGTTAAGCGGTGCATCGCTTGGGGGAGCGCTTCATAAAAAATAGCGCCGTACGAAGGGGTATGGTAGCGCGCCAGATCCTCACCCCGCACGCCTGCCACCTCGCTGAGGAAACGGCTCATGAACTCCACATGCTTGGCTTCCTCAAACAGAAACGAGGTGAGATAAATCTCCTCTTCCAGTCTTCCCTCTTCTGCAACGACTTGAATAAGGGGGAGCAGGTCTGAGGTCACGCTTTCCTCACCTGCCTGAAAGAGCGAGATCAGTCTAAAAGTCGCATCTTTTTGCTGGGCGTCGAAGGTCTGCCAGTGTTCGCGGCCGTGCGTCAGGTCGATAGGGGCGGGATCCCATGTACCCAGTCTTTTAGCTTTTTGGAACATTTTTAGCATTGGGTGGTTGCGGTCCAGCCCTCGCCCACTCGTTGTGAGAAACTCGGTGTGCGTCTTCATTGCTCTGAACCTCCTCGTTATTTTATACGACGGGTCGGTAGAAATCCCTGCTATGTGGAGAGTGTCTTACCCATTTTTCGCAGGCAAGCCTCGGCTAAAGCGACTGCCTCGCGCCCATCGATCTCCTCGTAGGGCAGTGGCTCGCCAAAGAGTAGGGCACGCGCAAAAAGCTGAAGTTCCCACTGGTAGGGTTCTGGAGTGCCAATCTGTTCGGGGGTAAGGGTCTGCTCGTCACCCGAACGGGTTTTATAGCGGACGGCTCCGCTAAAGCCGGTATGCTCGATAGTCCCCTCTTCACCGATGATGCGCACTTGGTAGCTTCCGATAGGGTCTAACAGACCTGCCTCGATGTGCGCGAGGGCGTCTGTAGGGCTAACGAACAGTGCCTGCCAGTGCTGGACAAAGTTGGGCTCCGCGAAGGGCTGGATTCCCTGCGCTGCGACCACCTGAACCGTGCCCAGTAGCCAGCGCAGATAGTCGAACTCATGCACATTCATATCAAGTAGAAGCCCTCCGCTGAGGCGCACATCGGCGCGCCAGCCGTGCATAAAAAGGGCACGCTCGTTGCCTGTGCGTCGGATCGAAACCGCAAGGGGTCGCCCGATAACGCCGGCGTCCAGCCACCGCTTGGCTTGATAGAAGAGGGGGAAGAGCCTCAGCACATGTCCGACCACCAAGCATCGCTCCACCTGCTGCGCGTGTTGGAGAAGGGCATCGCAGTCGGCAGTGCAGAGCGCCATCGGCTTCTCCACAAACACATGCTTGCCTGCCTGAAGTGCCTGAGAACACAACTCAAAGTGTGTAAACGGGGGCGTGGCAATGAGGACCGCCGACACGCGATCATCCTGAAGGAGGTCCGTGAGCGTGGGATAGACGGGGATTTCCAGCTCCTGCTGGGCAGACTGAGCCACCGATCGGTCAGCATCGTATAGCCCCACAATCGTGATTTCTGGCACGCCTTTGGCTTGATGCGCAAGGTGGCGCCCTATCCCACCAGCGCCCACGAGCGCCACTTTCAGGGTTGGTTCCATCCTTTTGATTATACCTTGAGCGATTTTGACCCCTAATTCGCCCTAAAAGAAACTTCCCACCCCCCACTTGACAAGCGCTCGGAAATATGCTATAATACGGGTATTAAATCTGGCCTTCTGGGTACCCTACCACGGGCACTTCTACACCGTCACCGGCCTGGTCAGCCTGCCCGCGGTCTTCCTCAGCAGCACCTTTGCGCCTTTGGACAGGATGCCCGGCTGGATGGCTGCCCTAGCCCGGCTCAACCCCCTGACCTACGCGGTGGACGGGGGGCGGAGCCTGGTGGTGGGCTCGGGTGCGGGAGTGCCTTTTCCTGGTCCGTATCCTGAAGCCGTCCTGGCCCTTTTGGCCTTCAACGTGGCGGTGATATACCTGACCTACAAAGCGGCGAAAAGGCACGTCGCCTGAATGGGAGCTTCGCTGGCTTGACGAGGCCATAGACGCCCTGCGGGCGGAGCTGATCCTCGAGCCGGACCCGGTGCGGCTGGAGTTGCTTCCCGGAGGGAACACCGAAAGGCTGGCCCTGGGATGGATCCAGGCGGCGGCAAACGTTCGGACACAGGCAATGCGCGGCAGAACCGTCCCCAGTCGCTTCCAAAAGGGTACAAATGTGACCTACGGCACGGAAACTCACTGGTTAGGCGTGCGTATCTCGAATGTGAATGTCTCGGGTACAGTAGACCTCGGTACCGTTACCCTACCCAACGGAGACACTAATGGCGACTTGATGGTCGACGACGCCGATCTGCTGAATATCCTGTTTGCTTTCGGTGGGAACGACACCGCAGCCGATCTGAATGGCGACGGTACAGTGGATGATGCCGATCTGCTGATCGTGCTGTTCGGATTTGGCGTTCAGGATGAGGACGGCGACGAAGACTAACCTACCTCTCGGAGAAAGTTGCAGGAATTTGGGGGTTCGCAACTGCTGGACGTCCTATAGATAACGGCGGCTGCTTGTGGTATAATATATTAGCGTGGCCCTTGTG
>PSLB01000153.1:0-5190 GCA_040289385.1 Armatimonadota bacterium | reverse complement strand
CCGCTGGCGGGCCGTTGTCAACCGGCCTATCGTACCAGCCCGCGCAAGCGGGTTAGGCGCAAGCCCCTAGCTTTAGCTATGGGGTAGTTGACACCCTCTGGAAGCGTCTAAACACAGGTATACTTCTCTCTACAGGAGGGTTGCACCTATGCGTATGCAGACGAGCTGGTTCTTCGGACTCTGTTTGGCACTGTCGGTGGCTCAAGAGGATACCGAAACGATCACCTTCCAATACCGACTTAAAGAGCGACAGCAGGAGCGCTATCAGGCGACAGTGGAGCTGAACGGCAACCTACCGATTCCTGGCGCAGCTGGGATGGCAGGCTCGCTCAAGCTGAATATGACCGTGTTGATGAAGGTCGACAAGGTGGAATCGGAAAAGGGCTTCACCGTTCAGGCCGGGCTGGAGGCGTTCGACGCTGAGTTCAACGGGCAACCGTTCCCCGTCGGGCTGGATATGGCTAAGAATGTGATCCCTGATTCCACAGCGACGGTTCACCCCGCAGGTAAAATCAGCGGGATCAAAGGTGGTGGCGGGCTAATGGGGTTCCAACTGCCTGGATTTGACCCGCGCAACTTGGTAACGATGCTTGTGCCCACCGAGTTCCCTGAAAAGCCGCTGAAGGTCGGCGACAAGTGGGAGTTTGCGCGCACTTTTGGCGAGGGCGATAATGCCTTGCGCATGCCCATCAAAGCCACCTTTGCCGGCTTCGAAGATGTGGACGGCAAAAAGATGCTCAAAGTGACACAGGATTTCAATCTCCCGATTGAAGCCTATCAAGACGCGTTCTATCAGCCAACCACCGACAAAGATTCGGCGGCACGAGTCACCCGTGGCACAATAAAGGGCACAATGACCCTCTGGTATCACCCCGAAGACGGACTCCTCTACAAAGGAGTGCTGAGCACCAGTATGGATCAAACCACCGAGCCAATCAAGAAGGACGGTTCGGAGGTGAAAGACTACGAGCGCGAGAGTTCCCAACTGACCATGAGTGCTACCATCGTGCGCAAGGAGCCAAAAGCAACGAATGTCGGTTCTGCTTCCTAAGCTATGGGGACAACGAACGATGCCACACTTTCGCCTTCCCTCCCGAATCGTCGGGAGGGGAGGAGCCCCCCGCCTCTTTTTATTGGGAGTGTGGGGCTGGGTTCTGTTCTTACTGTTGAGTGTGAGTGGTTCTGCCCAAATCCCGATACCCGATATCCATTTGCCGCCTGCGCTCTTCGAGAAGCTCAAAAAATCGCCTACCCAGCCACCTTCTCCAACCCGCCCTGCTCCGAATCGACGCAGTACCTTCGATGTGCTGCACCAAATCCGCTCGTGGAACGACCTCCAACAGGAATTCCGCAACACGATCACCATCAGCGGACGCAAAGTGGTGGGCTTCCATCTCCAGCAGATCGAGGGCGACCGAACTGCCTTTCGCGACCAAAACTATTTTGGGCAGGGTGGGCAACGCTTCACCGATAGTACCGACCTCTATATCCGTGTCAATAAGTTTCTGGGGTTCCTTTCGCTCGATTGGCGCTGGAACAATCAGCGCTATCGCAACCCGTTCGACACCCGCATCACCTATACCTATAACGCGCCGAACTTCAAAATGGAGTGGGGCGATATCCAAGCAGTACTGGGGGGCAATAACCCCCTGGTGGGCTTTAGCCGAACCCTACGCGGAGTCACAGCCAGTGCCCAGTGGCGGCGCACCACCCTGCGGTACATCAACTCTGAGACCAAGGCAGGTGCTCGGACTATAACTATTCCGGGCAACGACAGCCCCGGACCCTACTACCTTCAGGGAAGCCAGATTGTGGACGGATCAGAACGCGTTCAGGTCGATGGTGTAGAAAAGCGGCGCGGGGAAGACTACACCATCGATTACTATGTAGGGCTCCTTCGCTTCCGAGACGGGATGATTATCCCGCGCACCTCCACCATCGTGGTAACCTACGAGACCTATGCCTACAACGCTCAGCCCAGCCGATTGGACGGCTTCCGTATCGAGACCCATTGGGGCAACAGCACAACCGTCGGCTTCAGCATGCTGAGCCAGAAAGCCCGTACCCGCACACGCCTGCTGACCCGCACGGAGCGGTTCGCAGGGCAGGGTGCGCCCAGCAATCCGTACGACCTCGAATTCGTGCCCGCTCCCAACACACCTATCCAAATTACGGTCGCTGGCGTCCCCCAACAGGCAGGTGTCGATTACTATTTTGACGCCGTGCTACCTTACCGATTCTACTTCACACGTTTTATGCCCGCCAACCTCACGGTGATCGTGACCTATGTGCCGCAACCCGATCCTGGGTCGACCATCGGAGGCGATCGTGAGGTGATGGGGCTGGATATCAGCTTCCCTGTGGGCAAGGGCAGCACCATTGTGTGGAACATTGGGCGCAGTCGGGCGGCGACGCTGGGCAGTTCACTGGAAGCCATCGCCCACGTGGTTTCAGGGCGGTTCCAGCTCGGAAAGCTTTCGTTGGATAGCACCTATCGCAGTATCCCAGCGCAGTTCATCGGTATCGAATCGGTCGGGTTCCGACGCAACGAGCACGGACATCAGACCAGCCTCACTTACACGCTCAGCCCCGATTCGCGTCTGCAACTCTCACTGAACCAATCGCGGGTAGCCTCTCTTAGTGCGGGCACCCAATTCAGCACCGCCTACACCGATACGGCATATCACACGCTCAGCTATACCTATTCGCCAGCGAATAGCTACAGCATAAGCCTTAATCGTGTTGGTTCTTCGGTGCGTGCTCCCAACACGCGCTCGAACCAGACTCGGCACGCGCTCAGCCTCTCCCGAAGCTGGAAGCGATTCAGTGCCAGTCTCGGCTTTGATCAAAGCGATTCCGAGTCGCGTACGCTGAGCACGGCGAACAGCTTCCCAAAGTACCAGATTCAGAGCCTGACCACGCGCATCGAGTGGCGTCTAAGTGAGCGCTTCACGCTTTCGGGCAATGCCAGCCAGAACCATATCCGCCAAAGCGGCTCCGCCCTGCAAACAGGGAACTCCAGTAATCGCTCCCGCGACTATAGCCTCAACGCCGCGTGGCAACCGAACGACCGCCTGTCGATCAACTACCGCTGGAGCGATGTCGACTCAGGAACGCTCGGGAGCAACTTCTTCACCCCGCGCTCACGCCAGCCCGGTGGGTTCGGCACAGGCTTCCAAAATCCGTGGGGCGTCGGCTATAACGGGAACGGCTTCTCGTCAGGGGCGCCCTTCTATGGGGGCTACACCTACTACGGCGTGCGGGGCAAAGGGCAGGACCTAAGCATCCAGTGGCGTCCCACCGAACTCATTTCCGTCGATCTACAGTGGAGCGAACAGCGCTCTGCAGGCGATTTTCAGACCAACAGTGCCCAAACGACCCTCACAGCGGGCATCAGCTACCTGCCACGCAACTGGCTGATGCTCACGGTCAACTGGAGCAAGCAGGATGTGCGCTTCCTCACGGCGACGGGCTTCTCTAACAACGAGTACCTCACCCTCAACGCCGAAATCGGACCCCTCCGACGCTGGCAGTTCTCACTGAACTACTACCAGATGGTTACCCGAAGTGTGCTGGGCGAAGGATTTTCCAGTGGGTCGGGAAACTACTTGCAGGAGCCCTACGGCTTCTCGGTGCGCGCCGCGTACGATCTGGGACGCAATCACAACCTGTTCGCCGATTATCGCTTCAATGAGTTGCAGGGCTACCTGGCTTCGCGGGATGTGGAGCTGCTCATAGGGTATCAGTACCGCTTTACGCAGAACCTTTCGTTCGTGCTGAACTACCACTTCCGCGAGCAGGTGAACGCCGACCCACAGTATAGCCAATACAACTATCGGGCACGCTCGCTGGATGCAGTGCTAAACTTCAACTTCTAAGGCATCTCCACCGAGCTACTGTCGCCCAGCATCAACCGAAGCGTGCGCGGACGACGCATCCCCCCGCGAACCACCACATTTTTGCCCAGTAGACTGGCTTCCATACGCGACTCCACCGACTCGACGATACTCCCTTCCAAGACGATGCTGAACTCTATCTCGCAAGCGTGCATGCGTACCCCATCGCCAATCGAAGTGAACGGACCGATGTAGCACTCTTCGAGCATACAGCCCGCACCGATGACGACCGGTCCGCGCACCACACACCGTCGCAACACGCTCCCCGCCCCAACCGACACACGCCCATAGAGCTGACTCTCCTCTAATACCCCCTGAACCATAGGCGGCAGCTCCTCCAGCACCAGACGGTTGGCTTCCAGAAGCGACTCTAAGCTCCCTGTATCCTTCCACCAGCCTGTGATCTTGTGCCACTCGACCGTATAGCCTTGGTCAATCAGATGCTGGATTGCGTCGGTAATCTCCAGCTCGCCACGCCATGAGGGCTTAATCGCAAGGCAAGCCTCGAAAATGTGCGAATCGAACAGATAGACCCCCACCAGCGCAAGGTTAGAGGGCGGCTCCTTCGGTTTCTCAATCAGCCGCACCACGCGTTCGCCGTCCAGCTCAGCGACCCCAAACTCTTGGGGGTTCGGCACCTCCGCCAGCAGAATCAATGCGTTCGGACGACGCTCCTCAAAGGCTTGCACCAACGGCTTCACTCCCGAAGTCACCAAGTTATCGCCCAGATACATCACAAACGGGCTCGTACCCAGATAGGGCTCTGCCGTCAGCACTGCGTGGGCTAACCCCAGCGGTTCGGGTTGGGGAATATAGGTCACCGAGAGCCCCCACTGTGAGCCGTCGCCGACCGCAGCTTGGATGGCGTGCGCCGTCTCGCCCACAATAATGCCGACCTCGCGAATGCCTGCTTCTGCAAGCGCTTCCAGCCCATAGAACAGCACGGGCTTGTTCGCGACAGGCACCAACTGCTTCGCCATGCTGAAGGTAATCGGACGCAATCGCGTGCCCTTGCCTCCAGCCAGAATAAGCCCCTTCATCCGTTCGCCTTGCCAGTTCACCCGAATCCATGCGATTCCTACAATTTGCCCCCAATCTCCCTCAAATTCGCACCGAATTCAGACTTAAGATATCAGAAAATTATGTATACTTGGGGTATTTTATGGCCCCGGCGCGAGAAAGCCCCAGAAATTCATTCCGGGGACGAGAGCGCCGGACTTTTGGCCAAAAGCGTTAACATGATATAATATAAGTATGGACTATAAGTATGGACGCGGTGGGCGCGGTGAACATC
>PSLB01000152.1:0-5250 GCA_040289385.1 Armatimonadota bacterium | reverse complement strand
TGAGTGGCTTGCGTCGGTTGGCTTGTATCATGGAGGGCGTATGACCCCCGCACCGCACGCTGGCTCCAGCGGGATCCGATGGGCGTGGCAGGCGGGCATCCGAATGTGTATGGGTATTGCTTCAACAGCCCCCTCATCTGGAAGGATCCAAGCGGATTGCAATTTGTTATCTTTGTCCACGGAATTCTTAGTTCTCCTAATGTATTTGAAAAAAAAGCTATATTGGTTCTGTCAAGGAGACTCTTGGAGCAACGGCGGGGCACCATCTCTTTGGATGGAGAGGTGACTGGAGGCCAGAATCTTTTGAGGTAGCAGGATGCGACTTAGCCAAAAAAACTTAGGCAGGTTCGAGAAAAATTTCCTAACGAGCCGATCTATATAGTGGCTCATAGTAATGGAGGCAATGTTGCTATAGCGGCAGCTCATCAGGGCGCCCCTGTAGATGTGATCATACGGCTTGGCAGTCCCTATTTTAAGAGCCTAATTGATGTTCCCGAAGGGGTTAAGGTCTTAGACTTCTATGACCCAGCGGATACCATTCAGTTTGATATGGCGCATGCTTTTGGCGGAGCTACCTATGGTGCCTATAATGTGGCATCATTATGGAAAAGCAACCCCGAAATCTGGACAGGGTGGAAAAGGTTTCCTATCGATGTTCGTTCCCTCTGCGATCCACTTCTTACAGGGCGGGAGATACATCAACACATGCGTTCTGAGAAAGTGTGGCGGGTTATTGGAGGTATAATCCAATGCGAGTTACGTGGGTTATAATGCTGGGGGTCGTCTATGCAAGTCGGTCGTGCTCGCTTTGTAGGTGTATGGCTTTTGAGCTTCGTCATGGGTTATTTGGCTGCGCCTTTCTTGTTTGGGTGTTTGGTGGTCCCCTTAGAACTACAGGGAGGTTTTCGAATCCTTGGGCACCTCGCAGGCGCATCCCGCTGGATTGGTTTTTTTGTGATGGTTGTGGGCGTGTATCTGGCTCCTGTCGGTGCGCTATAGGCAACCGAAGTGGTCTTTTTGGGTCTCTTGGTTGCTGTTGGGAGCGATTACAACGATCTGCTGGCTCGGATTTCTAATAATAGCCGATCCATGGATGTGGATGCCGATGGAAGGTACTGTTCCCTTTCAATGGGTGCATGTTTTGGAGTACCAGAATGTTGAAGGGGTTTCGTACACCCTAGGTTTTATGGTGGATCGTTTTACCCAGATGATAGGAATACGATATATAAACTGGGATTGGCGCATAGAGTGGCGCGACATTTCTTATCATGTGCTGGAGTGGGCTCGAAATGGACTTCTGCTTGGGGTGATGCTTCTGTTGGGCAAGCTTGGCGTGCAACGATTTCCGAAAGCTTTTGGGGGGCACCGACTGGATGCATCTTGTGGACTACTGATTGCGTTAGGCTGGACAGCGTGTTATCACACTTTTCCGCTGGTCTGGATGGATCAGCCGTATTCCATAATCTGGCTGCTGGGTGTTACCTTGAAACAATCGATCTTGTTTGCATTGTTTTTTTGCTGTTTTTGTTTCACTGATGTACTGGTTGCAAGCGAAGGTCTACAGAAACTCATCGAAGGACTGAACAGATCTGTATAGGAGTATTTTATTGGGAGCGATCCAGTTATTCTTGCATAAGGAGTTGATAAAAACTTCTTTTATTCCATTCTGTTACTGATCCATGTGGCGTTTGTTTCATGGGCGACAACAGGCGCTTCTCACCCAATTCACCACGATATTGTGTGTGACTTGCCTTTAGTGTGTTCAAAGACGACGGTGGTCGAAATTATGTCGACTTCAAGGAGGCACAGGTGAGCACAACAAATGTTGTCGACAAACTGCGTCGCCTCCCATTGCCTTCAAAGCCACTTTCCGTCTGGATAGAGATAGGGGAATGGTTTCTACATCTGGAGAGTGATTCGCAATGGATGGGGGCGCAGTTGGTGCGCTACGGCTGGATCCTCATAGTTTCCAGTCTATTAGCAGGATATGGCTTGGGGCTACTTTGGAAATATTTTCTGCTGGAGAATGGTTCGGAGGGCTGAGCAGGAATAGGCTGGGCTCACGAATTGGGTATTCAGCCTGCGCATCCCCATAGCGTCCCGAATTCCGAGGCGAACCGCCGCTTTTACTACATACCGATGGGACGTGCCCCTGCTTCGATGAGTTCTCGGTGTGCTGGAGTGCGTTCCAGTTCGTTGGCATACACGGCGAGCGGGCGTCCATGGGCCAGAAGCTCCTTGCCTAACGCCAGCATAAATCCGCTGGGGCGTGCCTCCACGATGAGCGGGCAATCCGCTAAATAGGCAATCAACCGATCGCGATACTTGCCGTTGGCGTTCACCCAGCCATCGCGCGGGCGGAACGGGCTAATTGCCAGCGAGCGATTGGGGTTGAACTCCGCCTGCCAGATTCGGGCGGTTGCCAGCGGTTCCCGACGCAAATCTTCGCCGAACGCCTGCAGAAGTCCCCGATCCAGCACCATCACTGTGGGCTTGTCTGCCCGCATCGCGCACAACAGCAGGCGCTGATAGGCAGGTTGCGTATTGCTGGTCAGCGGAACCCAGCCCTGCTGGAGAAAGGTGTCTGCAATCGTTTCCAGCACTTCCAGTCCGCGTGCCGAAATCGTGTGCGAGGCGAGCATTGCTACGGTCGGTTGGTTCAGAAGTTCCCAGTTGCCGTAAGCGAACAGCAGGGCGGGCGGATCGTCCATTCTCTCCAGAGCCGATGGGTAGCTCGCCTGCTGGAAGCTCACCCAACGCACCCCACATCGGGTCAGGTAGGTGTCTAACTGCTCGACCTCCGTGCGCAGTTCATCAAGGCGAGTTTTAATGGTGTGGCAGGCACGCGGGGGCAGTTGGTACTCGCGCGCGAGCGTCTCTGTCGGCAGGTTCAGAATCTCCGAAGGGCTGTGGCGATGCACTTGCTGGCGTTGGAGGACATGGCGCGTCGTTTTGCGCCCGACATCAGGTAAGAGACTGAGCAGAAGGAGCCACTGGCGTTCGTGCATCTCACTCCTCGATCAGCCGATGGTAGCGTCCCATCCAGTAAGGAAGCAGGAACGCACTGCCGTCCTCCTCCGTTCGCCCCAGGGGATCCCCCCCGTCCAGACGGTAGGGATTACCGTTCCATCGCATCACCGTGCGTTCGCTATAGGGGAGCACCACCCCCGATTGCCATTCTCCGAAGCGGCCCTTGTCGACATCCAGCGTAATGTCGGTGCGGTGGCTGTTTCGGCATGCCCAGTTGCGCAGGTCTAAGGGCCACTCCTGCAGGGTTTGCACCGCGTGCTCGACATCGCATGGTCTGCCCGTGACAGCGCCGTAGATGAAGTTGAACAGGGGATTGCGTTCAGGACGCTCAATTTGCCAACTGCGTTCTAAACTCATCAGCCACATGCGTCGGTAGACGGGGTCTTGCTCGTAGATTAAAAGCGGGTAGTAGCAGAGAAATGCCAGCTCATCATCCGAATGGTTGACCTCGAAAGGGGGGAGCTGTTTCTGCGTGATGGCATTAATAAGATAGTGATGGTTTTGGATGAGCGAATCATAAGCCTGTTGATATTTGAGGTTGCCTGTAATGTGGTAGGCGACCTTGAGATGGGAGAGGATGGAGAGGGCGTTCAGCCCTCGTTCTGCTTCCCAGAGGGGGTCATCGTTGAGTGCTTCAGGGTGGAATATGGCCCAACGGGTCGGCTTACCATCCTTGTCGATAAGGCGCCAGTGGTTTGTGACGAGGTGGTCTGTGACGCGTCGTACTACGCCGTCTATTTCCGCTCGCTCCGATTCGTCGGCAACCAGGTCGTAGTAGATTGCCCAGATAAAGTAGTGTCCATCCAGTTCGTCGGAGCTGGTGTCGCCTTTCCAGATGGAGTTGGGGTCGACGGGCGATTCGTGCCACTCGCCGTGGGATTGGAGGACGCGCGTTTCACTTTTGTGGAGGATACTGCGTGCGGGGAAGCCCGAGAGGCCCGTGAGGGTCTCCAGCTTGAGCAGTGCTTGCATCGATTGGCGAGCACGTTCGCGGGCGGCAGGGTCGTTCGTCACGGCGTATTGGAAGCACTGGGCGGCGCAGTAGAGCGCGGTCCACAGTCCGTCGTTATCGCTGGCCTCGATTTTCCATTCGTCGGGCTTGGTGGGGTCGTCCCAAATGCAGTTGAACACGAAGCCGTTGCGGTTGTGGCGCAAAGCGATGAGCCGTTCGTAGTGATCCGCCTTCTGTCTGAGGGTCATCCGTACCGACTCGATACACGTGATTCCGCCTTCGGTGGCGATCCATGCTCGGTTTTGGGAGTCAACGGCGATGGCATGCACTCGGTTGTTAGGAAGCCATCGCTTGCCCCAGAAGTAGCTCCAGCGTCCCTCGCGCAAGCGACACGCGCCTTCTGGCGTCCCAGCCCACAGGTCGCCATTCGGAGCGAAGCACAGGGCATGCACCATACCGTAGGGCGGACCGCCTTCCTTTCCCTCACGCGGGAGCCACCAGCCCTCGCCATCGCCCAACAAGAGCCCTGTGCGCGTGCCAATCCAGAGATGCCCCAATGGATCACTAATCGCGGTGAGCCAGATATCGTCATAATAGCGCCCGCGAGGATCCCGAATCCCAACAATTCGCCACGCTTCGGCTTCGGGGCTCCATTGGTAGAGATGGCGCTCCCGCTCGCCTTCTGCAAAGATATAGAGCCGTCCTCGTGCATCCTCGAGGAACCAGTGAAGGGTGCGCTGTGGCGGCGCGGGCAAGGTGCGCTGGATCGTGCTGTTCCAGTAGTGGAGCGCGTCCGCACACCCAATCCACAGTCCGCCTGAGCGGGCAGGGGCGATGCCGGCAATCTTCTCTCCCTCCCAGAGTATCCCCTTCTGCAAATGCCCAACCCTCTGATCATTCGCCCAATAGACCGTGCCGTTGCAGTCGGGGACAAGCCAGCGCACGGGCATATCGTGGAGAGGTTCCCAACGGGACGGGTTCTCTAGGGGGGCGCGTGCCAAGCCCTTTGGCGTGCCAGCCCAAAGCCACACGTCGGCAATCACCAACGCATGCACGGTTGGATCAGGCAATCCAACTGTATAGAAGGTTGCCTGATCCTGCAGAAACGGCGCCACTCGGTAGATTGCGGAGGTCGTGTTGGTCCGCATGCTCATCGCCGGAACCTCAGGAACGATGCAGACAGATTCGGCACTGGTCAACTGACCCACGGCTAAAGCCGGGGGCTTGCCCTCGCCCGGCAAGCCGGGCAGGGCTTCGGGGCCGGTTGA
>PSLB01000151.1:0-5383 GCA_040289385.1 Armatimonadota bacterium | reverse complement strand
GTGAAACGATGCGGTTAGAGTTTCGCACGAGCGATGCAGATGAGCCCTTCAGTTGGAAGCGCCTCCTCTTGGATGTGGGTATGGGGATTGGCGTGTTTCTGGTGTTTCTGCTGATTGGGCACTATTCGGGCTGGCAATCCACAGGCACGACGCGCCCGCGCAACCCCTCTTCCAAATGGGTAATTTGGGCTTGAACCTCCGTCCCGCTGATATTTACAGGGGCACAGATGTTGGGGTCTACCGAGGCGAACCACTGAACTACCGCTTCGTTCGGCCCGTCGGAGATCACGGTGCCGGTCAGATCCGCCGTGTAGTTGATACCGAGGTGAGGGAATAATGTAGCAACGTCTAAGCGAACATCCAACACCACCCCGTCGTTATTCAGGTTCTGGAAAGAGAACACAAGCGCCTGTCCACCTGGGTTCACGGTGCCGCTCATGTTAATCGCACCGGTGATGGTATATTGCCCACCGTAGAACTCCCAGGAGACAGAGCCATTGCGCTCAAGATTCGACGCCACTTGCGCGGAAGCCCCCCACAGCTGATCGCTAACCTCCTAATAGAATCCGTTAACCTGCTCGGCGTCTCTTATACCACAGGGTACACTGGATTCCATGGCGTATTTTGAGGGGGCTCGAATCGATTCGTCGTGCTGGCAGATGGATTGGGAAGGCATTCGTCGTGGGAACTACTCGGATCGATACTTTCATAACGGGGTACTCCTGTTGAGTCAGCTTGCTTCGGAGGGCTATCGATTCCTTTCGGAGCGTTTGCGCGCAATGGGCTTGTCGGAGTGCCCAGTGATTGGCGATATGGAAGTGACGATACAGATTTTCGCTCGTCGTGAGCCGTTTACTGTGGTCGCTGGCACCGATTTGGCGTTGGCAATCTTGCAGGAGTGTGCGGGCTACTGGGAAGGGGCGCGATTTGTCCACACAGCGCACCTGTTGGAGGTGGAGTCGGTGGCGGATGGAGAATGTACGCCCTACGGAGGGGATCCGTCTGCTGTAGTGCCTGCGATGCGTATTCGTGGGCGCTATCGCGACTTCGCCTTGTTGGAGACCGTGATTCTGGGCGTGCTGACCCGTATGAGCCGAATCGCCACCAACACCTACCGTCTCCTGCAAGCTTCGGGGGGCAAGCCGATTCTCTTCTTCCACGCACGATACGACCTTCCACAAACACAAATGATGGCACCGTGGATGATGCCGATCTGCTTACGGTGTTGTTCGACTTCGGGCGCTCCTGTTCCCGATAAGCCCCGTGCAGGGGGGGCATGTCCCTCCTTGCTCTGCTAAAGCATTGGGTATAATCTTCCCGCGTGCCGGAGTGGCGGAATAGGCAGACGCGCCGGTCTCAAAAATCGGTCCGGGGCGACCCGGGTGTGGGTTCGATTCCCACCTCCGGCACCAACAGGAGAAACTCCGCTGATACCGAATCGTCAGAATAGATGATGAAACGGCATATGCTCACGAGCGTTGCGCTTCTAACCGCAATCCTTACAGGTTGCCAGCAAGAGGTGAATTTTGGCGTCGTTTCTGGGACCGTAACGGACATCGATGGCAACCCCGTAGCCAACGCCGAGGTTTACGTCCCGAACTCACCCGAAGCGCGCACCTGCACCCTCCATAACGGAACCTACTACCTCACCAAGGTTCCCGCCAAGTTCACCGAGATTCGGGTGCGTGCGCGCATCAACGGTGTCGACTACACAGGACGCCAGGTTGCGCAGGTATTCGAAAACGAGCAGAGCAAGAGCGTCAATATCATGGTGGCGCCCGTCGACCGTCAGGGATCGGTGGAAGGCTATGTGCGCGACCCGCTTGGGGCGCCTATCGAAGGGGCACGCGTGTTTGCCGGGGGGGCGCTAAGTAGCGCCTTAGCGATCACCGATTCGCAAGGCTACTATCGCATCGATGGGCTTCCAGGCGGATTCAACTACCCTATTACCGCCTCCGCACCTGGCTACGAAAACGACCAGCGCACCGTCTCCATCCACGAACGAGAGCGGGTGATCTTCAGCTTCACTTTGAACCGTTCGGTGAACCGTCGCGTGAACCCCCCGCGTAACCTTACTGCAGTGGCGTGGACGATGCCCCAGTCTCTGGTTACCACGCGCAATCCGGCACTTCGGCGCGCCTACGACTCTATTCGCGCCCTGTTAGACGGAGAGCGTGCGCACCGTCCAACGAAGCGAGCCATTATCGGCTATTGGATCGAAATAGACCTCTCGTGGGACTACGAAGAGCAGACAAGCCTGCTCGGCTACGGGATCTATCGTGGGCGTACCCCAGACGAACTCCGTAGTAATGCGATTGCATTCCTGCGCGATCCGTTGGCTGACTTTTTCGCTGATTTAGACCCTACCCTCCAGCCGAATGTGACCTACTACTACGAGATGGTCGCCCTGAACACTGATTACCTGAACAATCTGCCGAATACGGTCTCCCAACGCAGTGATCGGGTCCATGCACGCCCCTTCACCGAGATTCGTCTAACGGCGCCACGCCCAAACGAGGTTATCGATCTTCGTTTCAGCAACCTAACCCTCTCTTGGACACCGGTGGATCGGGCAGACTACTACCTTGTGCTAATTTACGACCGCCTTCCCGATTATCAAGTGTCGCCTTACTTTCCAACAGACCTGAATAACCCCGGCACCGCCAAGGTGTTCGCGCCCAACACCAGCTTGGTCTACACAGGACCGTCCCTCACACTGGGGCGCACCTACTATGCACTGGTGCTGGCTCTTTCGAACGATCGGAGCACGCGCGCGATCAGTGCGTTGGTGCCTTTCGAGGTGCGCTAATCGCATAGGGTATCCTTGTGGGGGATGAGCATCCTGCGGGAGCGATTTCCTTTTTGGGGGTTAGAGTACCACAAGGTGGATGGGGAGTGTCTGGCGTACCGCTCGTGGCTCTGGGCGATAGGTGTCGTCGTTGTGGGGGTGTTGTTGTATAATCCTGCGGTTACGATGAGGGCGTCGGCTGGGGTGTATCTTCTTCTGGGGGTGTTGGTCTTAGCGCATCTTCAGGCGCGGAGCGCTATTGAACGGATGCTTCCGAGCCCGTCGTGGGCAGAGGATTTGCGCACGGGCAACCTGGAACAGTTTCGGCTTCTTCCGTGGACAGCTCACGAACTGCTCCTGCATCGGAGTGTGCCCGCACTCTTCTATAGGTGGGTCTCCCAAGTGATTTGGCTTCCCTTGGATGTTCTTTGGAGCATCGTGGCAGGCTTGGGGCTTGGCGATGGGCTGGCGCTGTGGCTGTTGTTCAGCTTTGCGGTCTATCCCGTGTTGGCGATTGCCAGCTTCTACTTGCTGATGCCGATTGGCTGGACGGATTGGGGGTGGTTTTTTGGTGTGGCACTCTTGGGCTACGCTTTTTCTGGGGAGGGTCGGCGCGTCGTACTTTCGGGCATTTCTGGTTGGCTAATGGGGCTTTTGGTGGCGTTGCCTCTCTTCTTGCGCGTATTGCTCCCGCCTGCGTGGATGTTGACCCTGCCAGAGATAGTGCCGTTTGTGGTATTGTGGTTGATCCTGGAGGCGGTGCGTTGGGAGCGGCGGGCACGCTGGCTAAACCCGCCGACGGGTTGGGGTTCTCTGTATCGTTGGGTGGCCGGAGGCGCGCTTTTGGGATTTGTGGCATGGCATATGGCTCAGGTTTTACCTTGGCTGAGCGTCGGGGGTAGCGTGCATGCGGAGGTAGTGAGTGTAGCGCTCTTTGCGTTTACGAACTATTTGAGTTTTTTGTGGCTTGTGTTGGAGCGGGGGCGTGAGCGAGTGCTTCAAGGCTGGCGCGTGCATCTTGCGGAGGTAGCTCTTTTACATCTGGGAAGCCTCTTGGTGTTGGGCATCAGCACCGTGTGGCTGGATTTAAGTTGGAGTGCCCCGCGCTACTGGGCTCTGTTTGCGTGCCTCACCCTTGTCGATATCGTTGCTGGCACTCTCTTTCGGTACGGCTTCCAGCGGGTTTGGGCACGCGCGTCGCGTTTAGCGTGGTGGATTCTTGGCGTCGGGCTCTTACCTGCATTCACCGCCCCGATTACGCTTAATGTGGGCGGATTGGAACCCCTCGCCTTCCTCAGCCAGACGGTTGCGCTGCTGTCTCAGACTCCGCTTGCAGGGGCCAAGGCGCCTGCTTTGTGGCTGGTATTGCTCCTCTCCACAGTGCGCTATGGGCTAGTGCTGGGATGGCTTTGGTGGGCTTCGCGCGAGCGGATTGTCCAGCGATGGCGACACGGCTTAGGGTGGCTCCCGCGTTTAATTGGATGGCTCTTCTGGTACGGATTGCTGGATTTGTTAGCCCGCAACATCTCTACGAATCCCGTCTCGCAACTGCTGAGGGAGGAGCGGCGCTTGGATCTCGCTTTTCCTCTGGCGTTGGGGACTGCAGGCTTAGGTCTAGTTTGGGAACCGAGTTCGGCATGGGGTACGGCGATTTTTGGGATGATTCCGTTGGGTGCGTGGCTCTGGTACTGGGGTTATAGTAGTGCCCAGCGAACTGTAAGGAAACTGATGGATGCGGGGGGGCTGTCTCAGTGGTTCTTGACGAAGTTGGAGCCTCCCGCAATCTTCTGGGGGATTGTGTATACCTTTTGGTTTTTTCAGGTGCGGCTCTTGCTTGCGTATTGGGGCGGGCTGATGGTCGCGGTTTTATGGCGTTCGGTTATAGAGGGATCATGGCTTGCTGTGCCGGCGATGGTTGGCTTCACGCCGTTTTGGGTGACTCTTGTGCTGGTGTGGTCGTGTGTCTGGCTGATTGCAGCTCCGAATGGCGTGCGGGATGCGCTGGTGGCTGACCCGCGTCGTGGCGGTGTGCCCCCAGTTCAGGTTGCCCTCAAGGCGGTGTTGATGTCGGGGCTGGGATGCTTTGCCTTCATTTTAGCGCCGCTGGCACTGATTGGGCTCCCTCTGTATTACAATCAGAGTATGCTGGTTCTGCGTCGCTTGCATCGGTACCCCGAGTCGTCCTGACAGGCGGGCCTCACGACCCGCCTCAGGCGTTGCGTCGCAAACGGGCGCAAGTACGCATGACCTCTTGGCAATAGACCTACTCCATCCCGTAATAAGGGCTTGCCTCCCACGCCGCTTTGACTTTGGAGAGGACGAGGCGCAACGCTTTGCATACCGCTTGACGCGAAGTTTTGAGAATGCGCCCCCTCTCGTAGGTGTTCCAGCCCGCTAAGTAGTGTTCGCAGATGGCGCGCAGTGAGATCCGCACGATAGATCGAATGGTGATGCGAAAGATCTGTCTGACGCCGACGATAACGGCGCAACTTCCGCTCAAACGAATCCTCACGAGTCAAATACCCCATAGCTAAAGCTAGGGGCTTGCACCTAACCCGATTGCGCGGGCCGGCACGATAGGCCGGTTGACAACGG
>PSLB01000150.1:0-5406 GCA_040289385.1 Armatimonadota bacterium | reverse complement strand
CCTTGGCGGTTCCGCGCAGGTGCCGGACGCCACTTCGGAGGCGAGTGGCCCTGCCCCGCTCCGCGCGCTTGCGTAGACAGCCAAGGAATCCCCGGAATTCATTCCGGGGAGGCGTCAAACCACCCCATGTCGGCAGGTTTTGTCGAGGGATGCCTATGGGGCTACTCGGCACAAGGGCGTTTGGTGGCACGGACCGCTACTGAGGTGGCGAGGGCTTTTGGGGCGGCTGACGATCTAAGTACGCCTTGAGTGCATGCAGTGCCAGGCGGTAGCTGTCCGCACCGAACCCGCTAATCTGACCGATGCAAGCAGGCGCAATTCGCGAGGTGTGACGGAACGGTTCGCGGGCGTGGATGTGGGTCAGGTGCACCTCCACAGTGGGCGAGCCGACAGCACGCAACGCGTCCAACAGAGCGATGCTGGTATGCGTGTAGGCACCGGCATTAATAATGATGCCGTCCGCCCAGTGGCGCGCTTCGTGGATGGCGTCGATAAGCGCGCCCTCATGGTTCGATTGGACGTGGCGTAGGGTAATGCCCATCGTTTGGGCTTCCTGCGTCAGTTGCTCCATCAGGCTCTCCAGCGAGAGAGTGCCGTACAGTTCGGGCTCGCGCGTCCCTAACAAATTCAAATTCGGTCCGTTTACAACAAGAATCTGATACATCATCGTCTCCTTATGCGTCGTCGGGCAGGTCGGCAGTGGTGGCCACCACGCGCATCTCTGTCTCTGCAATCGTTTCAGGCGAATGAGACAGCACCATAAAGCGCGCCTGCTTGCCCGGCGCCAGCGTGCCCACCTCCTCATCGCCTGTAGCATAGGCACTGCCCACGGTGAACAGTCGCAGAGCGGTCAGTGGGTCTAACCCTTCGTTGGGCGCCAAGCAGGTGCCATCGCGGCTGGTACGCGTCACGGCAGTGCGCCACCCGATAATCGGGTCGCCTGGCACCACAGGTTGATCGGAGCTGAAGCCGACCGCAATCCCACGCTCCACCCAACTGCGGAAGGGCATCAGCTGAATGGCTCGATCGCCTAAGCCTGCCAGATAAGCATTCGTCAGACACCATAGGAACTCCGGCTGGGGCACTACCACCACTCCCAGCCTCTGCATCCGCTCTAAGAGGTCATCTGCCATCAGCATGGCGTGTTCGATCCGATGGCGGTGGTGGGGCTTCGGGACCTCCGTAAGGGCTTGATCGTAGCCGTCCAAGACGCATTCGATGGCGTAGTCGCCGATTGCATGCACGGCGCACTGCCAGCCCGATCGGTGAACGGTTCCGATTCGGGCGCTCAGTTCGGCAGGCTCATACATCAGAACGCCTGTGGTAGGGGTATCAGCATAGGGCTGGCGCAGGGCGGCAGTGCGGGTGGTAAAGGCGCCATCCGCGAACAGCTTGATCGCGCCCCAGCGCAGGTTCGAGTGCGGAGAAGGGGGCCGCGGAGTGAACCCAGTGGCTTCACCCGATGGAGGTTCAGTATTGAGCCAGCCTACACGCTCTGCTGCTCCGTAGAGGGGCATCAGAGTGAGGCGCACGGAAGCCCCCTCCTCTAATGCCTGCGCATAGGCAGAGACCTCTGCTTCCAAATCCAGCCAGCCTGTGCTGGCATCCGAGGCGCACAGGATGCCGCGCCGCGCCAAATCCTGCGCCGCACGATGCACCGCTTGAACCAGCTCCGCTTGAGTGGGCTTGGACAAGTGGCGTGCAACCAGAGTGGACGCGCTCTCCAGCAGCACCCCTGTCGGCTCGCCGTCCACATCGCGTACGATGACCCCATCGGCGGGGTCGGGGGTGTCGCGGGTAATGCCCGCCAGCTGGAGCGCACGCGTATTGACCAACGCCCCGTGCTTGCTCACATGGTTGATGTATACGGGACGGTCAGGGCAGATCGCATCCAAATCATAACGGCTCAGATGCTGCCCCCCAGGTAGTAGATTCTGGTCATAGGCACGACCGAGAACCCACTCCGCGTTCGGGTGCTGTTCCATCCAGGTGCAGAGTCGCTGCTGGATTTCGGCGACCGAGGTGCATCCACGCAGATCTGCCTTGCCTAAATCGATGCCCAGAGGGAGCACATGGGCATGGCAATCGTTGAAGGCGGGGACAATCGCTGCGCCCTCGGCGACCCACCGGCGCGCCTGAGGATAACGCGCGCCCATGTCTGCCTTCGTTCCCAGATCGACGATGCGACCGCCGTGTACCACCATCGCTTCTGCAAGCGGACAGGGTTCCCAGAAAGTGTAGATGGGTGCGCCTTCTATGCGAATCATACCGCTACAGTTCGTGCCGTTCAAACCGTTTCCTGCCAAGCCATTCTGACCTCAAATTTGACAACATCGAAACGCGCAACATACCCCATATGGTACCATCTCGCCTTGCTACGACACCACCCCTCGCACCCCAAAAACCCAAATGGCGTCGATCCCAGACTTTCTCAAAGTCGAGTTCAGACCCACTCCCGATCAACGACACCCCTTGACTTCACTGTCACAGATGGGGGATAATAGCGTCGCCAACGGGGGCACGCTGGGAACCTTGACAATCGGAACTCAAATCTGCCACCGAACCCCGTCGGAGGGGTTGGTTTGTAGCCTACCTGTGAGGGATGGAAACAAGCTCATTGTCCCGCGCAGTACCTGCTCGAACGCGTTTGTAGCCTACCTGTGAGGGATGGAAACTGCGGGCGCGGTAGGTTCAGAGCCGTTCTAAAATGATGGGCACGGGGGGCACAGGCTCGGGGGTCGTTTCGTAGGCATTTTCCAGCTCATTTTGGGCGTGTGCGAGCTGTTCGACGGTTCGGGCATGCACGCGGAAGAGGGGCTCGCCTGCTTCTACCCACTCTCCTAACGAGTGCAGAACCTCAATGCCCACAGCAGGGTCTATCGTGTCCTCCTTTTTCTGTCTGCCGGCGCCCATTCGGAGAGCAGTGTAGGCAACCAAGCGCGGAGCCACCGCTGCGAGGTAGCCCGACTCTCTGGCGCGGACATCGCCGATGTGGGGTGCCGACGGGAGCCGTTGAGGGTGATCCACCACTTGCGGGTCGCCGCCTTGTGCTTCCACCAGTTGGCGAAACTTCTGGAGCGCCTCACCCGAGTCGAGTCGTTGACGCGCTTGCTCTATACCCGCTTCGACTGTGGGCGCTACGCCACAGAGGTGAAGGGCTTCGCCCGCCAGCTGGAGACAGAAGGCGCGGAATCGCGGCGAATGGGGTGCGTGGGGCGTGAGCGTTTCGATGGCTTCGCGCACCTCCAGCGCATTGCCAACAGTGCGACCAAGCGGTTGGCTCATATCGGTCAGTACTGCCCGCGTCTGACGCCCTGCTCCGCGTCCAATGGCGGTGAGGGTAGATGCTAAGGCACGCGCGCGCTCGATGGTCTGCATAAACGCCCCCGCACCGACCTTTACATCGAGCAGGATAGAGTGGGCCCCGCCCGCCAGCTTCTTGCTCATTATGCTGGAAGCGATGAGGGGCACGCTTTCTACAGTGGCGGTTGCATCGCGCAGGGCGTAGAGCTTCTTATCGGCGGGCACTAAGCGCTCCGTCTGCCCCGCCAGACAGCACCCGATTCGGCACACCTGCGCCACCATCGTCTCTAAGTCTAATGCCGTGCGAAAGCCAGGGATCGATTCCAGCTTGTCTATAGTGCCTCCTGTAAAGCCGAGCCCACGCCCCGACATCTTGGCAATCGAACAGCCTGAGGCAGCCAACAGCGGCACCAACACGAGGCTGGTCTTATCGCCCACGCCGCCTGTCGAATGCTTGTCTAAAGTGGGTGGGGGCACGCTGGAGAGGTCTAACTGGTCGCCCGATTCCACCATAATCTGGGTGAGTGCGAGCGTTTCTGCCGCGTTCAGCCCTCGGAGGTAGCATGCCATCAGCCAAGCCGCGACCTGATAATCGGGCACTTCCCCGCGCACATAGCCCAGCACGATTTGGGCAATCTCGTCGCGGGTCAGCACACCACCGTCGCGCTTTTTGGCAATTATTTCCAAGATCATCCATTCACTCCTTAGGATGGAAGGGTTCGATAAGCTGAAGAGCTAACTCTTTCATAAAGAAGTGGCAGTCGGTCACGATGGGGAAGGTCTGGTGCGTGCCGCGATCGGTGAGTTTGATCACGGTATCGGAGTCGCTATCCACACAGAAGACGCGCACGCTGGCAGGGAGCATATTGCCCGTAGCCACCGAGTGAAGCGTGGTCGCCACCATAATCGCCACCCCGACGCCTGGAATGTGGGCACGCATGGCATCTTGGGCGTCCAGCACATCAGTAATCACTTCGGGGAGGGGACCGTCGTCGCGAATGCTTCCTGCCAGCACGAAGGGGATTCCGTATTTGACGCAGGTATACATTACGCCGCGCGTGAGCACGCCTTGTTCCACCGCCTGACGGATTCCTCCCAGCAGACGGATTCGGTTGATGGCGCGGATATGGTGCTGATGCCCGTGTCGGACAGGCGCGCCCAGCTCCAGCGAGACGCCGAGCGAGGTGCCGTATAGCGCCGATTCGATGTCGTGCGCTGCCAGGGCGTTGCCAGCGAACAGCACATCGATCCAGCGGTTGCGCAGGAGCTGTTCCAAGTAAAGCCCGGCACCTGTGTGAATGATGGCAGGACCGCCGACGAACAGCACCTTCTCGCCACGCGCTTTGGCTTTACGCACCTCTTCGGCGACACCGCGCACCGCCCGCTCCTTCGGCTTCTCAGAGGACACCTCACTGCCCATAAAGGCGAAGACGCTGGTAGGATCGCGCCGTTCGGGGGGCGTAACGCGAATTCCTTCATGCCCTACCACTATCAGATCGCCTGCCTTCACACGCGCCATCGGTACGGTCGAGGCGCGCCAGTGGTCGCCCTCCTGCCACACGCGCACGCCACAGTCCATCTCGATGTTCTCCACCGGAATCCAGCGATGGTGCACGCGCACGAAGGTCGGCAAATTCGTCGTGGAGTAAAAGTCCTCTGGAAAGACACCGTCTTTAGGGGCAGGTTCCAGCTGTGCGTTGCGGTGTGAGAACTCGGCTCCGTGCTGTTGAACCTCTTCTAAGACCTGTTCCAGCAGAGTCTCGGTCTCTGCTTGGATGAGGATGTCGAACTCGCTGGTCTCTTCACGGGTATGCCCGATTTTGGCGTGCCGAATCTCGTAGCGTATCCCTTCGTAAGCGGAAAGAATATCCAGCACTTTGGAGAGAACGAGCGAGTCGATTACATGACCGCGTAGATGAATCATTTCCGACATCATCATCGGCACCTCGTGGGCGGAATTGTACCCGTTCACCGTCGCCGCCGCCCGGAAGCCCCCGCCTTCAGGTGCGGGGAGGAATGGAGGCTTCTATCCTTCCATTGAACTAACTGAACGTTCTGTGCTATAATAAAGGCATGAACCTGACACTGCTTGTAAAACTCCAA
>PSLB01000149.1:377-5444 GCA_040289385.1 Armatimonadota bacterium | reverse complement strand
CATGGTCTATGTCGTCACCGAGTTGCCTGCCCCCGTCCGAGCAGGCCCTCCAGCAGCGCGGGGGCGTAGCCCGGGATGCGGGCCGCCAGCACCAGGTGCTGGTTCCGCTCCACGGCGGCCACCGGGTCGATCTGCACGCACTCGAGCTGGCGGATCAGCGCCAGGACCCCTGCCGGGGTGGCGGGCGGCACGCCGCCATCCTGCGGCAGCAGGCCCTGGCAGGTGAGGAGGAAGCGGCAGAGGTCCGCCCGGCCCACGGTCGCAAAAGCGGCCACGTTTCACACCCGCCCCGAAAAGGTGTTCGACCCCATTATACCGCTCCCAGCGAGACATAGGCACGCAGACCGTGCACGCCTCCCTCGCGCCCAAACCCGCTCTCTTTGTATCCGCCGAAGGGGCTGGCAGGGTCAAATTTGTTGTAGGTATTGCACCAGACAACCCCTGCTTTGAGCTTGGAGGCAAATGCCAGATAGCGACTGCCCTTGCCAGTCCATACTCCTGCAGAAAGCCCGTATCGGGTATTGTTGGCGATTTCGACGGCTTCGTCGGGCGTTCGGAAGGTCAGCACTGCCAGCACAGGTCCAAAGATTTCCTCGCGCGCGACGGTGTGTGCCATGCTGACTCCAGTCAACACCGTGGGACGGAACCAGTACCCCTTGGCTGGCAGGTCGCAGTCGCACTGAAACATCTCGGCGCCCTCTTCCAGACCGATGCGCACATAATGTTCGATTTTGCGGAGTTGTGCCAGCGAGTTGATCGCTCCGACATCGGTGTTCTTGTCTAAAGGGTCGCCCACGCGCAAGAGCTGCACCCGCCTCTGAAGTTTGCGAATCACAATCGGGTAGATACTCTCTTGTACCAGAAGGCGACTGCCCGCACAGCATACATGCCCTTGATTGAAGTAGATTCCGTTGATGATGCCCTCGATGGCCTGATCGATGTCTGCATCCTCAAAGATGATGTTTGCGGCTTTGCCCCCCAGTTCCAAAGTCAGTTTTTTGTGTGTGCCCGCAATCGCCTTCTGAATCTTCTTGCCCACCTCCGTGCTTCCAGTGAAAGCAATCTTATTGAGATCAGGGTGCTGAACCAGCCATGCCCCTGTTTGCCCATCGCCTGTAATGATGTTCACCACGCCTGGGGGCAGTTCCGCCTGCTGGAACACCTCGCACATCAGCAGGGCAGTGAGGGGAGTCGTCTCAGCAGGTTTGAGCACCACGGTGTTGCCGCAGGCTAAGGCGGGAGCGATTTTCCATGCCAGCATCAGCAAGGGGAAGTTCCAGGGAATGATCTGTCCTGCCACGCCCAGCGGGGCGGGTGTTCGTCCTGGGAAAGCATATTCGAGCTTGTCTGCCCAGCCCGCGTGGTAGAAAAAGTGAGCCGAAGCCATCGGGATGTCCACATCGCGTGATTCACGGATAGGCTTACCCCCGTCCAGACTTTCCAGAACGGCGAACTCACGCGAGCGCTCTTGCAAAATTCGGGCGATTCGGAACAGGTACTTTGCACGCTCCTTGCCTGGCAGTCGGCTCCAGATTGTGTCATAGGCGCGTCGCGCAGAGCGCACCGCACGATCGACATCCGCTTCGCTGGCATAGGCAACCTCAGCAAGCACCTCTTCATTGGCGGGGTTGAGCGTCGGAAAGTATTGCCCGCTTAGGGGTTCCACGAACTCGCCGTCGATAAAAAGCCCGTAGCGCCTCTGAAGCCTAACAATGTGGCGCGATTCAGGAGCGGGAGCATACTCCCACTTCGAGCGGTCGCGTGCTGACTGACCGTTGGCGCGGGATGACATCCTACCCCTTCTCCTTCCCCTCCTTCTCCTTCTCCTTCTTCACGATTTTGCCTCCTTCGCGCGGGCTGGCATCGATCTCGTTTTCAAAGGTGTTATTGCCGACCTTCTTCTCCTTAAAGAAGCGTCCCACCACGATGACCTCATCGCCCGCCTCAATATCGGGATGCCCGAAGGTGTATACTGTGAGTTTCTGCTTTTCCCCAAGTTGGAAGGTGGCAAACTTGTTGCCTGCGCGTGAAACCCGCTTCTTTAGCGTCTCCACTCGACCTTCGACTCGAACCCACTTCTTGTGGAACGAGTCGGGGTCCTTGAGAATCGCTTCGACGGTTGTTTCGATAGGTTTCGGTTCTGGCTCAGAGCGTTCTTGTGCGCCCAGCGGTGTGCTCCATAGCAGAGCCACGACAATCAGCCAAGTGAGTATCCGCATCGTTTCACCTCCATCAGTAGATTTCGGCAGACCGCCTGATTGTTCCTGCAATTATTTATACCCCGTCCGTGACGGAAAAGTCAAGTCTTCCGCGCAATTATACCCCTATACTTCATCAAAACCCGCATTTTTACCTGTGCGAGCTTACCTGTTCGAGGTGGAATAACCTGCATGTCGGAGGAAAAGCAACGCCGAACGCCGCCCGTGGGTGTGTTTTTCCTCCACCACACCGACAATAGGAGGAGGAGACAAACGATGATGCGCCATATGATGCAGTTCCGACGCCGTGAAAGCGGTTTCACGCTGGTCGAGATTATGATCGTCGTGCTGATTATTGGCATTCTGCTGGCAATCGCCGTGCCCAACTTTATGAACGCACGCGAACGCTCACGCACCAACGCATGCCGATCGAACCTGCGCCAGATTCAAGCCGCTAAGGAGCAGTGGGCGATGGCAAACAACCAAGGCCCGTCTGCCACTCCTAGCTGGACAGACCTTGTGCCGACCTTTATTGCACGACAGCCCATCTGCCCTTCGGGAGGCACCTACACGATTGGCAACCTGAGTACCGACCCGAGCTGCAGCATCCAAGGACACTCCCTGTAAACCGCTTTGCTTTGCCATACACTGCCCCAATCAGCGAACGATTGGGGCTTTTCGTGTTTATAACCATCGAGCAATTACGCCCAGCTCTTTGCCCACCTTTTCGAAGGCGGTCAGGGCTTCATCCAAGTCGTTGCGAGTGTGGGTTGCGTTGGGCATCGTCCGCACACGGGCTTTGCCTTTGGGGACGGTGGGGTAAACAATCCCCAGCGTAAACACGCCTTCCTCGCGCAGGTGTGCCTCCATCTGTTGGGCAATCGCCTCTTCGCCGCAGTAGACGGGGGTAATCGGCGTCTCTGAACCCATTGTGTCGAATCCCAGTCGGTGGAGGTTCTCTTTCCAGTAGCGGGTGTTCTCCCAGAGCCGACGCATCGGTTCGGGATCGGTCATCAGAATCTCAATTGCCTTGAGAATCGCCCCGACCGCTGCTGGGGGCAGGGCGGTGCTGAACAGGTAGGGACGCCCCCGATTGACGAGCCACTCCTTTAGCAGATAGCTCCCCGCGATGTAGCCTCCTATCACACCAATCGCTTTTGAGAGCGTGCCCAGCTGGATATCGACGCGCCCATAAAGCCCGAAATAGCTGGTCGTTCCGCTGCCATGCTCGCCCAACACTCCAGAGGCATGCGCATCGTCCACCATCACGACGGCATCGTATCGCTCTGCCAACGCCACAATCTCCGGCAGGGGCGCAATATCGCCGTCCATACTAAAGACCCCATCGGTAACGATGAGTCGTTTCTTAAAATGCCCACACCGCTTGAGGATATCTTCGAGGTGGTTCATGTCTTTATGCCCGTAAACATAGCCTTCACTCTTTTTGTATTTGGCGGTGCTGAGGCGGACGCCGTCGATGATGCTGGCGTGGTTCAGCTCGTCGGAGATAATCACATCGCCTTCGCCGAAACACGAAGGAATCGTGCCCGAATTGGCGTTAAATCCCGATTGGAAGACCAGCACTGCCTCGGTCCTCTTGAATTCGGCAAGTTTGTGTTCCAGTTGCTCATAGAGGAGATTGGTTCCGCCGAGCCATCGGACCGCCCCTGCGCCTGCGCCCCATGTTTCCACAGCCTCTATTGCGGCTTGCTTGATGCGTGGGTCGTTGGCTAAGCCGAGGTAGTTGTTGGATGCTAAATTGATCAGCCACCGTCCCCCGATTCGGACTCGCCCACCTTGTGGGCTCTCGAGGACAGGTGGTTGCTTATAAAGGCTTTGGGCTTTCAGGCCATTTAGGCTTTCTGCCAGCCACTTCTGGAAGTTTGCATTCATCGCTCTGTGCCTCCTTCGGACAGCGGAATTCTACCATGATGAGGAATCGCCGATCCTGAATCAGGTATAGTATATGCCGAGGAGCAAGAACGATGAGAAAACTGACTCTCTGGCTTTTGCCAATTGGATTGGTCGCAGGGCTGGCTATCGCCCAACAGGACGCGAAGGCGTACCTCAAGCAGATCCAACAGAAATATCGCAACGCCAAGACCCTCGATGTGAAGGTGAATCTGGTAATGGAGTTTCAGTCGGGGAGCAATACGGGGCGTCAGACCATCGAGGCGCATACCGTTGTGCAGTTCCCCAACAAAGTGTATGCCCAAGTCAAGGGCGGGATGATGGGTACCAGCGAAATCTATTCTGATGGCAAGACGATGTACCTCTATCAGCCTGCTACCAAGCAGTATTTTAAGCGCGAGGCACCCACCAGCCTCAAAGGCCCAGGCGCAGGCATTTTGGGACCCATAGGCTTGCTGTTTGCCTGGGCGGATGAGGATTTAGATAAAGGCGGCACCAACCGCAAGTTCACCTTCAAGGGTACTCAAAACCTGGAGGGCACACAGGTACGCATCGTGGAAACCACCGAAAAGAACAATAACAGTTCTGGAACGGGGCGCTTCTTCGTGGGGCAGAAAGACATGCTGATCCGACGAGTGGAGATCACGCAAACCAGCAAAAATCCTCAATCGGGACAGAGCATGGTTCAGAAAATCACCGCCACCATCCAGTATAACAGCTTCGATAAGCCCGTGCCTGCAAGCCGATTCAAGTTCACTCCGCCCAAAGACGCCAAAGAGATGCAGATGCCCACACCGCAAGGCGGTCCGAGCCCAGGCACACGCCCCTAACTCCATACGATTCTCCCTTTCCACCTCCAGAACGCGCCGCCGGGAGCCCCGGGCTTGAGCCCTGGGGAGGAGGCGGCGCTTGCTCCCCTCCCATCATCATGTGGTATAATGCGAGCGTGGCGAATATC
>PSLB01000149.1:0-338 GCA_040289385.1 Armatimonadota bacterium | reverse complement strand
TGGGCCGTCGTCAACCGGCCCCGAAGCCCTGTCCGGCTTGCCGGGCGAGGGCAAGCCCCCGGCTTTAGCCGTGGGGCAGTTGACATTTGTGAGAGAAGGGGGTAAGCCCACCTAAGGGAAACCCCCTCTCTGACCTCTGCTACGACCCGTCCATTTTGCGGCATGAACAAGACGAAAAAGAAACCCCACTTCAATCTGTGCGTCCAACCTATAGGAGTGGTGGCGATGTTCTGGCTCTGGGTCAACTACCCCATAGCTAAAGCTAGGGGCTTGCGCCTAGCCCGCTTACGCGGGCCGGCACGATAGGCCGGTTGACAACGGCCCACCAGCGGCAGGCA
>PSLB01000148.1:0-5465 GCA_040289385.1 Armatimonadota bacterium | reverse complement strand
TCAACCGGCCTATCGTGCCGGCCCGCGCAAGCGGGTTAGGTGCAAGCCCCTAGCTTTAGCTATGGGGTAGTTGACCCATCTATCCTACAGGAGTCACTTGGTTTCACGGAGGAAACAGTGATGATCAATCCGCAGGCGTGGGTCGTTGCAGGTGTCTGTGCAGGGCTGGGTTTTATAGCGGTTCTGCTGGTTCGGGCGCGTGCCCCTTTCCCGTCTTTGGCACTGCCAGCGGTCTGGTTGATTGCGATGCTGGCATTCAGCTTGACCATGCCCACCGAACCGATGCCCTACTTTCATGCTGGGGGCGCACTTGGTTGGGGCGTTCTGACCGCTTCGGGTTTGTGGCTGATGGGCGCGTTTTTATGCATCCGTCTGCACCAGAGTCTTGGGGCGATCCCACCGCTTTTGTCGCCGATACTGGCGTTAGCGCTTGTGCCCAATGATCTACAGGATGCCGTTTGGGGTATCGGAATTGCGAGCGTGCTGGTGTGGCTTCTTTTGGGCAGAGCATGGCATGAGTCGGAACCGATCGCGCTGAGTGCGCTGGCGCTAAGTTGGGCATCTGCCCTCTCGTTGGCGTCAGGGGCGCCACGCTGGCTCGCTATCTGCATGTCTGGTGCAGGAATGCTGACGATGGCAGTGGTGGGGTGGCGGGCGCGTCTGGGATTAGTGTCGTGGTGGTTGGCTTATGCCCTGTTGTTCGCAGGTTTTGCAGGTGTGGCGGTAGGCTATCGGCTGAGTGGTTCGGAGGGGCCGTGGCTGGCGCTGGTTCTCGTCACGCTGGTGAGTGCTACCATAGCGCGTGGGCTCTCGCAAAGCGAGGAATGGGGGCGCTACAGCATGCTCGTCTGGGTTGCCCTCCTGATGGCGGGTTTTGGCGCGATGAAAGGCTACGGGATGGCGTTGTGCGCGCTGATGGTTAGCCTGCACGCGATGGTTATGGGGCACGGAAGTTTGGTGCAGACGGCTCCTTCCGAGCGTGCGCTTTACCAGACGGGTGCGCTCTTGATGACCGCGATGGTGGGCTTCCGTCTCTTTACCTTAACCCACCCGTTGCGGACACCGCGTGCGGATTTGTATCAGCCTTTTGCTCTGTTCGGCTTTTTGCTGGCGTTGGTGGGGCTTGGCGTGCTGGCGCTCTGGTGGAGTCGACGCCAGGAGGAGGCGCCCTTGTGGCGCACGCTGGTGGCAGGTTTTTGGTCAGCGGTGGCGCCCTTGGCGTTGGTTGCACTGATGACCGAGCGCGCAGGGGCAGGGTGGAGCGTTGGTGGGTTGGGCGCTGCGATCGGTGCCTATCTCTACGGCTCCCCACTCCAGCGGTGGGTATATCCACTACTGATGGCTGGGGTTGCCGTACTGTTGCCCCTGAGCGAGCAGGTGGCACCGTTCGCGGAAAGCGATCGCGCCACACGGCTCACAATCGGCGCGGTGCTGACAGGCTTGATTCTACTGACCGCTTTGGTTAGCCTGTGGCTGGAGCGTCGAGAACGAAAGGCGTCCGTTTAATAAGGCTCTCGCACAATCCCCGCAAATAACACCGTACCGGTGGGGGTATGCACAATTGCGAACAGGAAAGGACGGTTCGCTACCACACTGAAAGCATTGGTTGGCACAGCCGTTACGCGCATCTCCACACCGGTGGCGGCAGCGGCTTCCGTGCCCTCCTCATCCACTTGCACCACCGCCTTTTGTATCACGCTGTTGATGTAAATCTTGCGCCCATGTTCACGGTTCATCCCGCTAAAGTCCGCCTCACCAGGAGTGAAGGGATTGCGCATGCCCATCTTCATCAGAGCCTCCTTGAGCTGGTACGCCGACTCGATTCGGAAGCGTGGGAGCCCCACCTCACCCTCAGTCGGCTTCATTCCAGCCACCATCTGCTTCCAGCGTTCTGCATTCAACCGCTTGCGCAGATCCGCCACCGTTCGCCCCTCGTCGGGAAGCAGGAGGTAAAACTGGAGGTTGCCCTCCCCGTAAGGGAGCGCCACTGCTTGGAACCCCTCCCCCTTGTAGTAGGGGTAGTTCCCCGAAGCCATCATCATTGGGACGGGCTTGGTGGTGCCATCTTCTCGATGGAACGGCTGTTCGTGGGTCGCCTCCTTCGCAAACGGCTTCTGCCACTTGCCCTTAAAGTAGAGCGTATTGACCAGCACCGCAACGGTGTCCATGTTGTTGAACGCATCCTCTTCGAAGAGCTTCTCGATGAGGTCGTGCGTCTGCTCCTTGACCCAGGCATTGATGCGCTTTGCGGACTCCTCGGGCTGATGGAGGAAATCGAGGTTTTCGGCGGTCGCGCCGTAGAACTGCTGAAGCCTTCGCACAAACTCCGCTTCGATGGGAAAGCCCTCAGCCACCCATAAGCCATTGGCGATCTCCACCTTCGCCTTTGGGTCGGGAGTGCGCAGAATCTGAAGCAACTGGGCAGATTGGCGGTTGATAGGTTCGATTGGGAGGTGATTGTAGCGGAGCGTTGTAGCAATCTGTTTGTAGGTGTCGCCATGCGCTCCGTTTAACACCATCGCCAGTGCCAGCGAGGCAGAAAGCGGCGACATAAAGAGGTTATTCTTTTCCGAATCGTCCAGGCGGTTCAGCAGTTGCCATCCGAACTCCCAATGGGCATCGGCGATTTTAGGCTCTATGTTCACAGGGGTCTCCTTCGTTTTGGGTTTTTGCTCCACGGGGGTGGTAGGTCCGACTCCGCCGGTTCCACAGCCACAAAGTATGAGCGTCAGCACCAGCCCAAGCGATTTGATGGTTTGCATGGCCTCCTCCTCCATAAGTATAGACGATTTGGCCAGCCGTACGTTTCATGCGGTATAATTGGCTCGAAGCGAGGGGGCTTCGGCAGAAGGAGGGCATCCGTTTCACTATGATGGTACTTATGAATAAGGACGCTACCGAGGAGCAGATTCAGGCTGTTGTGGAAGTGATTCATTCGCACGGAATGAAATCGCTGATTTTGCCGGGTGGGGAGCGTGTGGCCATCGGCATTCCGAGCGCCATTCCGCCCAGCCTACGCCCTGTCTTAGACGAGGCGCTCTCGGCGATGGAAGGCGTAGACCAGGTGATCCACATCACGCGCCCTTATAAGCTGGCTTCGCGCAGTTTCCACCCGCATCCGACCGAGATTCGGATCGGCGACGTGTTGATCGGCAACGGGCACTTCGTGGTGATGGCAGGTCCCTGCGCCGTTGAGAGCTACGATCAGGTTCGGGGAACGGCGATAGCGGTCAAGCAAGCGGGCGCGCAGGTGCTGCGTGCAGGCGCCTATAAGCCACGCACATCGCCCTACTCGTTTCAAGGGCTCCAACGCGAAGGGCTGGAAATCCTCAAAGCGGTCTCGGACGAGGTGGGGATTCTGACCGTCAGTGAGGTCATCGACCCGCACGATGTGGAGATGGTGGCAGAGTATGTGGACATTCTGCAGATTGGCGCACGCAGTATGCAGAACTTTCCGCTATTGGTGGCAGCGGGGCGTTCAGGCAAGCCAGTTCTTCTCAAGCGTGCGCCCAGTGCCCCTATCGATGAGTGGCTCGCCTCTGCTGAATACCTGCTGACTCAGGGCAACGAGCAGGTGATGCTCTGCGAACGCGGAATCGTACCGATCGACCGCACCTACGCACGCAATACATTAGATATCAACGCCGTGCCGATTGTGAAGTACCATTCGCACCTGCCCGTGATTGTGGATCCCAGTCATGGCGTAGGGCATGCGCGTTATGTGCCTGCACTGGCGTTAGCCAGCGTCGCTGCAGGGGCAGACGGCTTACTCATCGAGGTGCATTCCCAGCCTGAGCGTGCCCTGTCCGACGGAGCGCAGTCGCTTACGCCTGCTGTGTTTGCCCAATTGATGCAACAGATCCAAGCGGTGCGAAGCGCCCTCGCGCAAACGGCAAGCAAATAGCCCTGCCTACTTGCCGATACAGAAGTCGCGGAAGATTCGGTCAATCAGCGCCTCGTCTACTGTATCGCCTGTGATCTCGCCCAGCACCAGCCACGCAGAACGCAAGTCGACCGCTACAATATCGGGCGGCATGCCCCCTTCCAGGTTGAGACGCGCCTGATCTAAATGTTCTCGTGCGCTCCGAATCGCCTCAATATGGCGTTGGTGGGTTAGCATGGGGGTGGCTTCGCCCGCTTCAGCCAGCCCTGTGCAGTGCAACATCGTCTCCAAGAGGGACTCCAGTCCCGCACAGGTAAGTGCAGAAACCCAGACCTGTCGCTCCTCTGCCAGCACAGGACGCGTGTGCCCAGACAGTAGGTCGCACTTATTCCATACTATGATGCGGGGCGTCTCATTGGGAAGCGATTGTAGCAATACCCTATCGGCTTCGGTTATTCCCTCTGAAGCGTCCAGCACCAGCAGGATGAAGTCTGCCTGTTGGATGGCTTGGCGCGTGCGTTCGATGCCCAACTGTTCCACCACATCTGTGCTGTCGCGTAGCCCTGCGGTGTCTACCAAAACGAACGGAACCCCCCGCACCTGAAGGCTTTCTTCTATCAGATCGCGCGTGGTGCCTGGGAGGGGCGTTACGATGGCGCGCGCCTCGCCCAGTAAAGCGTTTAGCAGAGACGACTTGCCCACATTCGGACACCCCACAATCGCCACCCGAACCCCCTCGCGTAGGAGTTTCCCCTGTGTCGCGTGTGCCAGCAGCGAGTCCAGCTCGTCCCGAATCTGGCTTACAGGCGACAGCAGTTGGGCTGGGGCCATCTCCCCGATTTCTTCCGAGAAATCGAGGTGTGCCTCCACCCTTGCCAGCAGTCCCAGCAGCGCCTCCATCAGCGACCGCACGCGACGCGACAGCATGCCTCCGTGCAGGGCCAACGCACAGCGATGTTGGGCTTGCGTGCGGGCGCGTACCAGATCGGCGACCGCCTCTGCCTGCGCCAAGTCCAGCTTGCCGTTCAGGAACGCCCGTTGGGTGAACTCGCCGGGCTCGGCAGGACGCGCGCCCTCCGCCCAAACCAATTCCAGCACCCGATGCAGGAGATACGATCCTCCATGACAACTGAACTCGACCACATCCTCGCCCGTGTAGCTTCTGGGAGCGCGATAGACAAAGAGCAACGCTCGATCTATGGGCTCGCCCGTGTGCGGATCCCGAACCACACCGAAATAGATCCGATGGCTCTCGAAAGGGGGAGCGTACTTAGACTGGAACACCCGCTCGGCTATGGCGAGTGCCTTGCTTCCACTGACCCGCACGATGCCAACCCCTCCTCCCACAGGGGTCGCAAGGCTGGCGATGGTATCTGTATCGGAGCGTGGACGCATGGCTTAATCAGGATACCTTCTCAGGGTTCGGTATCCCGATATATGGCTTGCTGCGCTTTGTGCTGACCCTTGCCCCTACTGCTTCTTGATTGGGTGCGGTTGGGATGTTCATCCGTGTACTGCGGCGCGGAGACCCCGACCTTTAGGCCTGGGGAGGAGCGCCGCCTTGACTCCTCTCGGGTGGTAT
>PSLB01000147.1:0-5506 GCA_040289385.1 Armatimonadota bacterium | reverse complement strand
TGCCCTCCCTGCTGGGCGTTGATGGGTGTGAGCGTGCGTTCCCTCACGGGGTTGCGCGCGGGTTTTGTTTGGGTTAGGCGTCGTTGCCAGCATCGGGTGTCTCCGTCTGTGTAGGGGAGGATTCGCGAGGGGCGGTCAGATTCCTACTTTAAGATGAAGCAAAGCGCAGGCGATGGGCTTAGGGGCTAAAATGGTCCCAGCCTTTGAGTGTCCAGGCTGTTCGCTGTCCTGAAGTGGTCTCCAGCCAGAGGTTTGGTTCCGCGCAAATCGTGCCGATGCGGGTGAGAGGGGTTCCGACTTGCGCCTGCATGCGTTGCTGTAAGCGTTCCGCATCGGCAGGGGCAACTGCAAGAAGCAGTTCGTAATCCTCACCCCCCTCCATCGCGAATACAGTAGGGTCTAACTGATGCGCTTCTGCCCACTGTCGGGCGGCTGGATGGACAGGAACGGCAGATTGAGAGACCACCGCTCCCACACCCGATGCATGGAGCAGTTTTGGCAGGTCAGCAGAAAGACCGTCGCTAATGTCCATCATAGCGTGCACGCCTTCGGCACGCGCGATCTGTCCTTCGGCAAGGCGCGGGATCGGCTTGAGATGGGGAGTGAGATCCACTTGGTGAGAGGTTCCTGCCATTAGGACAAGCAGTCCTGCGCGGCTCCCCCCCAGTGAACCCGTTACCATCAGCCAATCGCCTGGTTGTGCCCCCGAACGCATAACAGGCGTGCCATCCACAGTTCCCACCACAGCGATATCGAGGATCACCTGTTCTGAGCGATTGGTGTCGCCTCCCACTAAGGTACACCCATAGGTGCGTGCGCACTCGGCGATACCAGCTATGAGCGCATCCAGCCATGCACCTCCCCGCTGTGCTGGCAGCGCCACAGAAAGCAGGGCAAGCGCGGGAACCCCTCCCATTGCCGCGATATCGCTCAGGTTGACCGCAAGAGCCTTCCACCCCAGAGCGTGTGGGTCTGTCCAATCCAGCCGAAAATGGACGCCTTCCACCAACATGTCCACGGTCAACACCAACATCTGCTTGCCCACTTGCACTACGGCGCAATCATCGCCAATGCCTTGCACCACAGCAATCGCTTCGGGAGTGGGCAATCCGATGAACCGAGTTGCGATTCGCTCAATCAGTTCGGTTTCCCCCATATCCCTCGCAGTATACCCTCTATCGGCTCTCGCTCTCGCCTGGGTTTGGGAACTTGCCGATAATACTTGCCGATAATATTCGAGTATCCTAAATTAGGGGATGAGATGGCTATGACCCAATCGGAGTGCGCCGAGTTAGAGCACTGGATCGAGCTGATCTACGAGAAAGCCCTCGAACTGGGCTTGGATCCGTACCCAGTGCATTTTGAAGTGGTGCCGGCCCATGTCATCTACGAGCTGGGCGCCTATGCGTTGCCTGCGCGCTTCTCGCACTGGACCTTCGGGCGCGACTACCATGTCCAGAAGACGATGTATGAATATGGAATCAGCCGAATTTACGAGCTGGTCTTCAACTCAGACCCTGCTCAGGCATTCCTGCTGGATGTAAACGACATGCTTTCGCATAAGCTGGTCGTCGCCCATGTGTATGGGCACTCCGATTTCTTTAAGAATAACCTCTACTTCGAGCATACCGACCGCAAGATGATTGAGCGGGCACGGCTCCATGCAGAACGGCTTCGCGACTATGAGGCACGCTATGGGCCGCTGGTGGTCGAGCAGTTTCTGGATGCGGTGCTGGCTATTGAGGAACATATTGATCCCGTTCTGCCCACCTATGAGAGTGCGTCGCGTCCCCCTTCAAGCCCCCCTCAAGATGCGCCTAAGGGCGATAGCTACGAGGACATCTTCTACATGGTTCAGCCGAAACCCAAGCCCGAACCGCGTCAGCACAAGATTCCTCCCGAACCGATGAAAGACCTTCTGCTCTTCCTGCGCGACTATTCGCGTGTGCTGGAAGATTGGCAACGCGATGTGATCAGCATGGTGCGCGAAGAGATGCTCTACTTCCTACCGCAGATTAAGACCAAAATTATGAACGAGGGCTGGGCCTCTTTTTGGCACGAACGGATCCTCGAGAACCTACCGCTCACCCCCGACGAGCATGTCCAGTTCCGCAAAATGCACGCCTCCGTCATCCAGCCGAGCTCACGCTTGAGCATCAATCCCTACTCTGTCGGCTACAAAATCTTCCGCGATATCGAGCGACGCTGGAACGGCGAGGTGGAGCCCGACGAGTACGAGAGCGACTGGATGGGCTACCCCATCGATCGCCCACAAGGGCAGGGCATGCAAAAAATCTTCGAAGTCCGCCACATGGAGTGCGATCAAAGCTTTTTACATAAGTACCTGACCGAGCGGCTGGTACGCGAGTTAGATCTCTACACCTATCGTGTTGAAGAGCGCGATGGAGAGCTGGTATGGGTGGTAGACGAAACCGACTGGCGCAAGGTGCGTAATGCTTTCGTCGACCAGCTCACCAACTTCGGCGTGCCTGTCATCACGGTGGAAGACGGCGATTGGGAGCGTCGCGGCGAACTGTATCTGAAGCACCACTACGATGGCAAACCGCTGGATATAGAACGCACCGCGCGCTGTATGCGCTACATCCACAAACTCTGGGGACGCCCCGTGCATCTGGAGACCGTGATTGACGACGAACTGGTTCTGCTCTCATGCGATGGGAATGTGTTCACTCAGCATGCCTTGTAGGCGGGCATAAAACATCATACACCGCCTTGCTGTCCCCTATGGGAAGCGCCTCCTCGAGAGCGCCTAACTGGCTGTGGAGCCGTGCCAGCCAATTCTGCACGGCTTCCCGATTAAGGGTCAGAATCTGGCTACACAGTTCGTGGTCGCTCCGAGCCACGCGCGTCGCAGAGTGCCAGCTCCCTCCACCCACGAAGCACAGGAGCGAACTGTTCGCCCAGATAGTGCAGGCTAAAAGCTAATACATGGGGGAGATGGCTCAGAAGCGCCACCTCATCGGATAACCCTCCGAACTACACCATGAAATTGTAGCCTATTCGTGAAGGGATCGATACCTGAGGCAAATATCGCAATAAGTCCGTGGGGGCGTGCATGCCCCCACACGGGTATCAAAGCGAGGTGTCGATGCGCACCTCATGCCCCGTCTCAGACGACTCGTAGATGGCATCTAAGATAGCATTGAGATAGAATCCATGCTCTCCAGGGACGGGCGAGGGCTTGCTGTTCAAGATGGCATCGACGAACGACTCCACCTCCGCATGGTAGGCGTTCACTTGGGGCAGATGGGCAGGTTCGATGTTGTAAAGTGTGCGGTTTTGCTCAGTAAAGATGCGCACCGCTGGCTGACCGATGGGATTGGCGAACACGCCCCCTTTATCACCCAAGATGAGCGTGTTGAACTCATCGTTCTCGATATTCGCACAGAAGCTCGATTCAAGGGTCACAGTCGCGCCATTCTCCAGTCGGATTAGCCCTACGGCAAAGTCTTCCACTGTGAACTTGGTATAGTCCCACTGTCCCATCAACCCCATCACATCAGGTCGGTGTCCGAACTTGGTGTAGGTGGCTCCGAAGGCGGCCACAGGCTTGGGATAGCCCATCAGCCAGAGGGTTGCATCCAAGATATGCACGCCGATATCGATAAGGGGACCTCCGCCCTGTTTCTCCTTGTCGATGAAGACGCCCCAGCCAGGAATCCCTCGTCGGCGTAGGGCATGGGCACGCGCATAGTAGATGTCGCCCAGATTGCCCTCCTGCTGGATGTATTTATACAGGAACTGTGCGACTCCTGAAAACCGCCACTGAAGCGCGACCTGTAAAATCTTGCCCCTGCGTCGAGCCGCCTGCACCATCTCACGCGCCTCGTGGGCGTTGCGGGCAAGCGGTTTCTCGCACAATACATGCTTGCCTGCGTTCAGCGCGGCGAGAGTAGCGTCCTTGTGGAGAAAGTTTGGGGTCGTTACGCTCACAGCGTGAATATCGTCACGCTGAAGCATCTCATGGTAGTCGGTGTAGATATAGGGCACTTGGAACTTCTCGGCGGCGGCGCGCGCCGCCGCTTCGTTCACATCGGCAACCGCAACAATCTGCACCTTATCGCTCAAACGCGCATAGGACGGCATATGCTGTCCTTGAGCAATACCACCCGCTCCGATAATCCCAATCCCTATTTTGCTCAATTTACTGGCTCCTCCTTGAATGGGTGTCTGCAGTCGCCTCACAGTATACCCTACCTTTGCAAGGTTTTTTTTCGGAGCCGACGGGCTCTCAGCTTAGGAATTTCGCGGATTCGCCGCCCCATGCACGCAAACGCCAGGAGAGACAGGAGAGAACAGTTTAAGCCCACTGAGGGTGTTCGATAAAGAACGGGTTTTGGGGTATACTCTTGCCATGAAACGAACATGCAAAACACTTTCACGAAAGGCTATCCCGTTCCACATCCTCCTCCAACTCGCGCAACAGTTCACCCAGCACAACCCACCCCCTACCAAAAACGCAAGCGATTAAGTATACAGAACCCCGATGCTGGTATGGACGCCGTTTCTCAGCGTGTGTGAGCCCCTTCCGGGAAGCGTATTTCTCGCGCCAGAGTCGCTTCCGTACCGACTGCACGAGTTGCCCCCACCCCACCGCGCAGTCAAGGTTGTTGGAGGATGTGCGGCAGCTTATGGGGTGTTGGGCTGGCTCCATGCACGAGGGCGACACGCGGATCTGGTGCCCCCTCACGCCGTACCGCCTGCCCTTCCACACGCACGCTATCGCCTCTGGGAACCTAACCCGTTCCTGCAAGCTATTGTCGAGCATAATCCACCCCCTCATCCCTCTCCGCTTGCAATAGATCTGGGATGCGGCAGTGGACGTGAGGCGGTTTACTTGGCAGACCGAGGGTATCGCGTCGTTGCGGTCGATCGACTCCTAGAGGCTTTAGAACGGGGACGCCGTCTGCAGGCATGCTACGCCCCCGATAGCATGTCCATCGTGTGGGTTTGGCACAACTTAGAGACTGCTCCGTGGCACCCCCCCGAACCGCCCCATTTAGTAGGGCTGTTTTTCCTGTTCTCACGGGGATTGGTTCTGCAGGCGTGGGAGTGGCTTGCCCCTAATGGATGGCTTCTAATGGAGGCGTTCACCGCCGTGCACTCGCAACGGTGTGGGCGTCCTGCTTCGCCTGCGCGTCTCGCCTCTCAGGAAGCGGTTCAGAATCTCCTCCCCACCGAGGCGATTCGCCATCTTTCGGCAGATTGGCGCGAGAACGGACGACATACCCTCCGTCTGTGGGCAGTAAAGCCCCCTCCCAGCCGATAAGAGGGAGCTTTGTCGGCGTTTAGGGGTAGTAAGAATCGATACAAAGCATACCTGCTCAGCCTTCACCAAGTCTGCCGCCCAGAAGCCCCGCCTTCAGGCGCTGGGAGGAAGGGTGGCTTCCATCCTTCCATGGCACCCACGGAGCGATCTGTGATATCATAGGGAGCGGCCTGCAACGCCATCGCCAAAGTCGCGTTCCACAATCTGTAGGGGCAC
>PSLB01000146.1:0-5564 GCA_040289385.1 Armatimonadota bacterium | reverse complement strand
GCCAGCGGTGGGATAGCTGCCGCTGGCGGGCCGTTGTCAACCGGCCTATCGTGCCGGCCCGCGCAAGCGGGCTAGGTGCAAGCCCCTAGCTTTAGCTATGGGGTAGTTGACCCAACAGACCACCCAGCTGGCGGGCAACACGGGACGCAGTCTCGAAGAGATTCTACACGCCCTCGGCGAAGTAAGCCAGCAAGTTGAGGAGGTGTCGCATGCGCTGAACCATATTCAGCAATATGCGAACAACACGATGGGGGAGATGGAGCAGATTGCCTCCATCGCGCAACAGTCGTCCGCTGCCTCGCAAGAGATGCTGGCGGGCGCGCGGATGACCGTACAGAGCCTTGAGCAGATTGCAGGCTTCAGCGAGCAGGCGCGCGCGACCGCTACACAACTGCGACTCGGAACTCAACAGATGCAACAGCTGAACGAACAGGTGGCTGCTGTCAGCGAGCAGGTCGCTGCCAGCGCGCAGGAGGTGAGCCGCACCGTCTCGCATCAGACCCTGAAGATTCGCGAGATCGCAGGCAAGGCACGGGGGATGATTGGTGCTGCTGAAAGGGTAGAGCTGGTGCAGGGACGCTTCCACTGGAGTGGAGAGGTGGAGCCTCTTCCCAGCGACTCCCCTGCCAAAGCTGCTTGAACACACTCTGACCTCACCCAACCCTGTAGGGGCAGACCTATAGGTCTGCCCCTTTTTGTGTTTGTCCTCTTGGTGTTGACCTCACCGTTGCCGAGAACATAGAAATCTGTTCCCGACACCCGCCCAGGCGGGGGGCGCCGGTCTTACGCAGTTGCCTGCTGCCGGCTTCCCGCTTCCTCCGGGACCGCTGGCGAAGTCACCGGTCTTCCGTCCCGTCCGCTCATGCGGGTATCCTAATTCTTTGGAGGGCGAGAGGATATGAGCCAAGAATGGAAGGGACCGCTGGAGCCTATCGATGCGTACCGTTGGCGCATCCCGAAGAGCTATAAGCCGGGCATGCGTGTGGAGGGCATCATCTACGCCAACCCGCGCATGATCGAACAGATCAAGCAGGATCAAGCGCCTGAGCAGGTTGCGAATGTGGCGCATCTTCCTGGTATTGTGAAAGCCTCACTGGCGATGCCCGATATTCACTGGGGCTACGGCTTCCCTATCGGAGGAGTGGCGGCGATGGATTTGGATACGGGGGTTATTTCGCCTGGAGGTGTGGGGTACGACATCAACTGTGGGGTGCGCCTCTTGAGGACGGATTTGACCGAGCAAAAGGTGCGCCCACGCCTCAAGGAGCTGGTCGACCAAATCTTTCGTGATGTGCCTGCGGGGTTTGGCGGGGAGGGGCTCATCAAGCTCAATAGAAACGATCTGCGCGCTGTGATGCTCAAAGGCGCTCAGTGGATGGTCGAACATGGCTACGGATGGGAAGAGGATGTGCATCGCACAGAAGCACTTGGCAGACTGGATATGCCCGACCCCGACACCATCACCGACAAAGCGATCGAACGCGGCAAAGACCAGCTCGGCACACTCGGCGGGGGGAACCACTTCCTCGAAATCCAAGTGGTAGACGAGATCTACGACCCGAAAGTCGCAGAGAGGTTTGGCATTACTCAAGTCGGTCAGATTACGGTAATGATCCACACTGGATCGCGTGGGTTCGGGCATCAGACCTGTCAGGATCATCTGGAGATTATGGAGGAGGCGCACCGCAAGTATGGGATTAGCTTGCCCGATCGCCAGTTGGCGTGCGCCCCACTCAACTCTGAAGAGGGGCAGACCTACTTGCGGGCGATGCACTGCGCCGCGAACTTCGCCTTTGCCAACCGTCAGGCGATTGCCCACTGGGTGCGCCAGGCGTTCGCCAAAGTGTTCGGGAGTACGCCCGAATCGCTCGGCATCCATCAGGTGTACGATGTGGCCCATAATATCGCCAAGATTGAGGAACATGCGATCGATGGGAGGGGTGTGCGGGTATGCGTTCATCGCAAGGGGGCGACGCGTGCCTTCCCCCCCGGACACCCCGAAGTGCCTGAAGTTTATCGCGAGGTGGGGCAACCCGTGCTGATCCCAGGCGATATGGGACGCTACTCGTTCGTGTTGGTGGGCACGCAGAAGGCGATGGAGGAGACCTTTGGCACGACATGTCATGGTGCCGGGCGCAGGATGAGCCGAAAGGGTGCCCTCCGCGAAGCGCGCGACCGCAACATTGCTAAAGAGATGGAGGCACAAGGCATCATCGTGCGGGCGCAGAACAAGGCGACACTCGGCGAGGAAGCCTCCTATGCCTACAAAGATGTCGCCGATGTGGTGGAGATCGTCCACCACGCAGGTCTCTCGCGAAAGGTGGCTAAACTGCGTCCGATAGGGGTCGTGAAGGGGTAGTCGGCTACCCGAAGAGCGGTTTCAGCGTTGGGTAGAGCTGACGATACCGCTGATAGCCTACCGCATACGCTTCCTGATGGAGTGGTTCGAGGTAGGTCGTTTCTGTGAGGCGTACGGTGTGCGCGCATGCCTCTGGTACTGTTTGCCACACGCCTGTGCCGACACCTGCCAAGATTGCTGCGCCGAACGCAGGTCCCTCTTCTGATTGGAGGGTGTGAACGCGCTGCCCGAAGATGTCTGCCAAGATTTGGCGCCAGAGGGGGCTTCGGGCTCCCCCTCCCGTGAGGCGCAACTGGTTCGGTGTCACCTCCATCGCCCGCAAAATTTCCAACGAGTCGCGTAGCCCGTAGCCCACGCCCTCCAACACAGCGCGTGTGAAATGCCCACGTCGGTGGGCTAAGGTGGCGCCGAAGAACGCCCCGCGTGCGTTTGGGTCGGCGTAGGGCGTGCGCTCCCCTGAGAGGTAGGGCAAAAAGAGCAAGCCATCGGCTCCAGGGGGCACTGCCTCCGCCTCCGACACCACGAACTCGAACGACTCGTTGGGCAAAAAGGTATCGCGATACCAGCGTAAGGCGCCCCCCGCCATTAGCATCACGCCCATCACATGCCATGCGCCTGGTACCGCATGGCAGAAGGTATGCGTGCGATACTGAGGGTCCACGCGCGGTTGGGTGAGGTGCGCAAAAATGACTCCGCTTGTACCGACCGCAACCGAGGCGATGCCCTCTTCCACAACACCACTCCCGACCGCGCCCGCAGCCTGATCACCTGCACCACCCACCACTGGCGTCCCCTCTGCCAACCCTGTCTCCTGACTTGCGAAAGCGTTCACTCTGCCCGTAATCTCAGGCGACTCGTGGACCCTGGGGAACCATGCGTGCGGGAGCGCTAACGCATCGAGTATGGCGTAAGCCCACTGACGCTGGGGCACGTCGAATAGCGCTGTGCCTGAGGCATCGGAGACCTCCGTAGCGAACTCGCCCGTAAGCATAAAACGGATGTAATCTTTCGGGAGAAGCACATGGCGCACACGGGCGTAGTTTTCGGGTTCGTGTCGGCGCAACCAGATAATCTTGCCCGCCTGAAACCCTGTCAACACGGGATTGAGAGTCATCTGGAGGATCGTCTGTTCACCAACCTGTTCGGTGATCCAGGCGCACTCTTCGGCAGTGCGCTGGTCGCACCAGAGCAGAGCAGGACGGATGACACGCCTATGTTCATCTAAGAAGACTGAGCCGTGCATCTGCCCGCTTAAACCGATTCCGCGCACCGCCGTTGGAGCGATGTCCCCCTGTTCTAAAATCTGGCGGATGACCTTACAGGTCGCATGCCACCAGTCTTCGGGATTCTGCTCTGCCCAAAGCGGTTGGGGAGTGTGAAGCGGGTAGCTTTCCGAGGCGCTGGCAAACACCCGACCGTGGAGATCGATCAGAACCGCTTTGACACCCGAAGTGCCGACATCGATACCGAGCAGCATCTGCACGCTCTCCTGTGTCATAAGTTTGCCAGTGCTTCGAAGATTCGGGCATAGATTCGTACCAAGATCTTGAGGCTTTGGATGGCGATGCGTTCATCTGCCTCGTGGGCGGAGCCGTCCCCTTCCAATGCGGCGCCGATAGCCACCAGATTGGGCATCACGCGGGCATAGGTGCCGCCGCCCATTGTTCTGGGCTGGCTTTCGGTGTCGCCTGTCTCCTCGCGATAGACCCGCCAGATGGCTTGCAAGAAGGGGGTATCGGGCGGGACATAAAGTGGCGGAGTATGGTGCACCTCAGCGAGCTGGAACCCCGTGCGCTCCAGAACAGGCTGGAGCTTCGCCTTAAGGGCATCCAGACTCCATGTCACAGGATAGCGGACATTGAAGATACAGCGGACGCGTTGACCGTCGTACCCGAAGACTCCCAGATTACAGGTGAGTGCGCCAGAGGCGGCGTCGCTGTGGGCGATACCGAGTGCGCTCCCATCCAGCGACTCCGCCCACTTCAATACTGTGTCCAGCCACTGCTCGTTGTCGGGGAGGTTCAGCGGTTGGAGGGCTTTAAGCAAGCGTGCGACAGCATTCACTCCACCCTCTGGACAGCTCCCGTGTGCTGATTTGCCAACGGCAACCGCTCTCCAGCCTGCAGGGTCCGCTTCCCAGGAGACGCCTTCGGTCTCGTGAGGGGGCTTCAAGGGGAGGTTAATCAGGGCGGTTGCGCGGTCGGGCACCATGTTGTACCGTTCCCCACCATGCGCCCAGACGACTCGCACGCCCTCTGTGGCAGGCACCGTTTTCTCGATGAAGAGGTTGGCGATGCCCTTCTCGCCGAAGATGAACGGCCAGCCGGCATCGGGGCTAACGCCCCACACGGGGCGCTCCGACTCATGAGCAAGATAGTATTGCATGCATTCCCATCGACTCTCCTCGTCGCAGCCGATGATCAGTCGCACGCGTCGTTTTAGGGGGACTCCCAGCTCTTTGAGGGCGCGCAGGGCATATATTGTGGTCAGGGTCGCCCCTTTGTTATCTGTTGTGCCGCGCGCATACAGGTAGCCCTCCTCTATTACGGCGCCGAAGGGGGGCTTCGTCCAGTTACTGCCTGCGGGCACCACATCGATATGTGACAGCGAGGCGACCATTTCTGCGCCGTCGCCGTGTTCCAAATCGCATGCGTAGCCAGCGAAGTCGCGCGGGCGCAGACCGAACCGATGCCCCAGCTCCAACACGATGTCCAGCGCCTCACGAACGCCTTTGCCGAAAGGTGCGTTCGGTTGCGCTGTGCGATCGTCGCGCACGCTTTCCGCACGCAGGAGCCGCTGGAAATCTGTAATCATCTCGTCGGTATGCGCCTCTATCCAATCCAACAGAGCCGAACGGTTCATAGGGCCTTTGATACCGCTTGTCTGCGCCAGTTCCTGCCTCTTAATGCGTCCTTAGGAGAGCCGTCAGGTATGCTATAGCCGTTCTTGAAGGACCCTATGAGCTAATATACGCGTCGTGAGGTTCTCAAAGGGGTCGGCGGCACGCTCCTGGGATTAACCGGCCTTTGCAGGAGCGAGGCCCACCGTGCCGAAACGCAAGCGCGTGCTTCGGATTGCCCACCTAACCGATGTCCATCTTCAGCCTGAAGGCTCCTCCGCGGCGGGCTTCGTGCGGTGTCTCAAAGCGGTTCACCTGACGCGCCGCCCGGAAGCCCCCGCCTTTAGGCGTGGGGAGGAAGGGCGG